>JBIKYB010000139.1:0-12933 GCA_044355475.1 Prosthecobacter sp. | reverse complement strand
TATGCCATGCAGGCCTGCTTCAGCACCACCCAGCTCGCCGAGCGCGAAGCACCGTTTTTGAAGGAAGAAAACACCGCTGGCTTCGACGAGAAAAAGCACCTCGAAACCCGCCGCGCCGAGCACATGGCCGTTTTGAAGCGTCTCGATGACAAACTGCTCATGAACGCCCAAGCGTGGCTCGCCGACAAAAAGCTCGATCCCGCGACATGGAACGCCGCTGTGACCCAGGCAAAGAAAGGCGGCGGCAAGAACGCCAAAAAGGGCTTCTCCGATGTCTTCGGCACCGCACGGCAAATCCTCACCAAACAAGGCCTGCAGGAAGCTCAATTCCCGCCCAAGCTCGTCGGCTTCGAGCCGGAGGATTTCGGCAACGAACGCGTCGCCCGCAAAGGCCTTGAACGCCTCAAATGGGAAATGGAGCGCTACGAGCCCTACGCCTTCAGCGTCTATAATGGCGTCACCATCCCGATGGTGACCGTCTATCAGCCGCTTCGCATGCCCGGCGACCGCATGAAGAACGGCGAACTCGAACAAACCGCCATCCTCGGCGGCGGCGATCCCTTCTCACCCACCACCAAAGTGAAACCCGGCGTGCTCTCTATCTTCGGCAGCATCGAGTTTCCCGAATCCGTCGAAGGCCGCCGCACCGCGCTCGCCAAATGGATCGCCAGCAAGGACAACCCGCTCACCACCCGCACCCTCGTCAATCGCCTCTGGCTCTGGCACTTCGGCCAGGCCATTGCCGGCAACCCCAACAACTTTGGCAGCACCGGCAAGAAGCCCACCCATCCCGAACTGCTCGATTTCCTCGCCGCCACACTCGTGGAGAAAAACTGGAGCATCAAAGAGTTGCATCGCCTCATCATGACGAGTGCGGCCTATCGTAGAACGAGTTTTCCAACTCGTTCCAAAACCGACGAGTTGGAAAACTCGTCCTACGCCACCTTCACGCCTCGCCGCCTTATGGCCGAAGAACTCCGCGATGCCATGCTCAGCATCACCGGCGAGCTCAATCCCACTCTCGGCGGCATTCCGAACCGCCCCGAGATCAATATCGAAGTCGCCATGCAGCCGCGTCAGGTCATGGGGACCTTCGCCTCCGCCTGGGTGCCTAATCCGCTGCCCCAGCAGCGCCACCGCCGCAGCCTCTACGCCCTCAAGATTCGCGGCCTGCGAGATCCTTTCATGGAGGTCTTCAACGAACCGGCGCCCGATTTCTCCTGCGAAGCCCGCGAAGTCTCCACCGTCACGCCTCAGGTCTTCAGCCTCTTCAACGGCCAGCCCAGTTACGACCGCGCCCTCGCCCTCGCGAACCGAGTCTTAAAGGAAAAAGCCGCCGATCCCATCGCCCGCATCTTCACCCTCGCTTACGGCCGCCAACCCAGCGCTGACGAAAAAGCCGCCTGCGAGGCCCATTGGCAGCAAATGACTGCCAAACAAGCCACGCTCACTTTCGCGAAAACCCAGCCACCTCTCGAAATCCGTCGCGACGCCGTCGAAGAGAACACCGGCGAGAAATTCAGCTTCCAGGAAAAACTCCCCGGCTACACCGACTTCGTCCCCGACCTCCAACCCGCCGATTGCGACGCCAAAACCCGCGCCCTCGCCGATGTCTGCCTCGTGCTGCTAAATTCAAACGAGTTCGCTTACCTCTACTGAGCAGTCCGCACCGTGTAGCTGTGTTCCACCGCGCCGTTTTCGAGTTCTGACCTCGTCACGCTTGGCACGATGCTGCGCACATAGTCCACTTTGGCTTCATTGGCCTCCACCGTGACTCGCACATGGCCGCTGCTGCCAAGGATCACGCCGCCGTAGCCGTATTCTTCGGCGCTGCGGGTGCCGCCGCTCGGGTGGCCGGGTTGCGGCACGTCTTGGTAGATGATACCGTCGAGTTCTTCTTTGACGAAAAGATGGTCGTGACCGTGGAAGACGACGTTCACGCCGTTTTTGACGAAAAGCTCATGAATCGGCATTTCCCAGCCGGGACGATGCTCTTTGAAGCCCTCGCTGCCATCCCCGTTTTTGCCGCCCCATTCCATGTAGGCGGCCGGTTTGGCTCCTCCGCGCACATCACGCCCCAAGCCGCCGACGAGGTGATGGATGAAGACAAAACGCATCGCCGCCTTGCTGCTCGTAAGCGTCTTTTCCAGCCAGCGATACTGCTTCTCACCCAGCGTCATGTCCCAGCCGGAGGCTCCGCGCTGCATGGTGGACCAAAACGGGTCGAGGCCGATGAAGAGCGCATTTCCCCACTCAAACGCGAAGTAGCTGTGCTTGTCGTTTCCATCGGTGGGGTTCGGGAAATAGGTGTGACGCATACCGAGCGACCACTCCGACATCTCCGGGTCGCTGCCTCGCTCGCCGTCGTGATTGCCTAAGACCATGAAGATTGGTACGCTGTGCGCGAGGCGGCCCATGTAGTAGCGCTGCGCTTTGTATTGCGACTCGGAGCGCGTGTAGAACCTGCCAAACTTGTCCACCATCGTGGTATCGCCGAGGTCGATCATGAAGTCCGGCTTGTCGGCGAGCATGTTGGCCAGCGTTTGCTGGTAAACGCGGACATCGGTGTTGTTGTCGAGATGCGAGTCCGCCTGCATGACGAACGAAAAACTCTGCCCCGCCTTCCGCTGCGTGTGAAAGCTGCGCATCACATCCTGCACCGCCTCACCACCCGCGCGGCGATAGGTGAGTCGGTAGTTGTAGTTCGCGTCCGGCTTCAAGCCGCCAAGCACCATGTTTTGCGGCACGCCAGCCTTCAGCTTCACTGGTTCAGTGCGTAATCGGGCCATTCCTGGCCCGTCCGACGGGGCAAGCATGCCTCGATTACTTTCCCCATACTCGATGAAGGCCTCCATCTCTTCCCACGCCAGCACACTGACCGTCACGGATTCCGCGCCCGGTCGGCAAAGCCACACATTGAATAAATACGGCGGCACCACCGCCGACTCCACTTGCCCTCCCTGACCTGCGCCGCTTTTCGGCTTTTCATCGGGAGCGGCAGCTATCAACAACAGCGCGAGCGCTGAGAGGCCAAGAGATGTGATGAATGCTTTCATGGCTTCTTGCCTCCTTTCTTCCCACCTTTGCCGCCGCCCTTCCTCGCGGGCTCTTTGGAGGGATCAAAATTGGGATTCGTCTTTGGCATTTCGGCTCCGACATCTCGCAGGTAGTCCACGAGTTGCTTGGCGAGCGTTGAGGTGAGTTCGGGTTGTTTGGCGGCGAGGTTATTGCTCTCACCAATGTCGACTTGGAGGTCGAAGAGCTGGTTTTCTCCTGATTCGTAGAAGTGAATGAGCTTCATGTGGCCGCTGAGGATCGCCGAGTGGGGTGAGTCGCCCTGATAATGCGGGAAGTGAAACACCAGCGGTTCGCGTGGCCGTTTCACGGGATCAGATGAACCGCTGAGCAGATGGGTGATGTCGCCACCGTCGAGCTGCTTGGGCAGCGTTGCCTTCACGCCTGCCCAGCGGCAGAAGGTCGGGAAGAAATCATAGCCGACGACTAGCTGATGGCACCACGAGTTCGGCGCAATGCCGGGTCCGCGAATGATCAGCGGCACGCGGATGCCGCCCTCCCACACATCGCCCTTGCCGCCATTCAGCGTGCGGCGATTCGAGCCGCCGTTGTCGGACATGTAGATCACGAGGGTGTTCTTGGACAGGCTCATGGCATCCAGCTTGGCCAGCAGCTCACCCACACCACGGTCGAGGTCTTCCGCGATGGCTGCGCGGCCGACTTCCTTGTCGTTTCCGCCGGCAGCGAGCTTTCTGTATTTCTCCAGCAACGCGGGTGTGGCGTTCTCAGGATAATGCAGCGCGTTGTAGCTCATCTGGATGAAGAAGGGCTTCTGAGCGGCCTGGCTCCGCTTCATGAAATCCACCGCTCTTGCCCCCATGCCAAAGATGTCCACGGGATTGGGCGGCAGATGCGGCGCGGCGTCTTGATTGCCCGTGTCGCCATCGCTCTCGTCGTAACCGTGCGCGGCGGGTCCACCGCCTGAGAGATGCCATTTGCCGTAGTGGGCGGTGGCGTAGCCAGCGGACTTCAGCATCTGCCCGATCGTGACCTCGTCATCGCGGATGCTTTTGCGGTTGTCGCCTTCGATCAAACGATGCCCCAGCTCAGGCGGAGCCGCCTTCGTCCATCCCAGCGCCGCCGGATTCCGCCCCGTTTGCAGGCTGATTCGAGTCGGCGAGCACACCGGCGCGGGCGCATAAGCCGCGCTGAATCTCATGCCCTGCTCCGCGAGTCGCGCGATGTTCGGCGTCTGAACGATGCTGCTGTTGGAGTCCGGCATGTCCGGGTGCATCTGGCAAGACAGCCCGCTCCAAGCCTGATCATCGGAGAGCATGAAGAGGATGTTTGGCGGTGCGGCACCAGCCACAGAGACGAACAGGAGGCAGCAGAGATGGCGGAGAGGTTTCATGGTTGATGGGGATGAGCGTTGACCCAGTCAGCATGACACAGAAACTGTCAGCGGAGCTTCAAGGATCGCAGACGAGATTGTCAGGATTGGGTCAGCGAGGAGAGTTGACCTCGTTTCCTTCACGCGGAGATTGAAGTCGTGAAAGAACGATATCCAGACGGCAGCTTGAGCCACCTCTATGACTTTGCATCGAATCATGAAGAGACGCGCCTGGGGATGAGCGTTCCGATTCCCACGCCGGATGAGGTCTTTCTGGATGCGGAGGAGACGATGAGGTTTGTTCAGGTATTGGAGGCTCCACCGAGGCCACCCACACCCGCTCTGGCCAATGCCGCTCAGCTCTATCGGCAGACGGTGAAAGAGTTGCAACCGCCGTTGAAATCATCTGTTAGTGGACGCATTGCACAAACATGATCTGTTGTCGTAGATGCCCATGCTCCGCCAATTCCTGTTACCGTCATGCTTGACGCTCTTGTTGTCCGCCGGGGCGTTCGCTCAACGCATGGGGAAGTCAGAATGGAGGTTGTGCAGTCCTTCGCCAACCCTCAACAGCTTGCATGGTGTTGGGTGGATGGGTTCAAAATTGGTTGTATGCGGTGAACTGGGGACTGTGTTAACTTCGGATGACGGCGACCTCTGGGAGCAGTCGCGGATCACACACAGCGTAGGTGAGATGATAGACTTGTGGCAACTCGCCGCATCTGACAAGGAGGTGGTTCTGGCGAGTAACGTTCCTGGCATGGTATGGCGGTCTACTGATGGAGCCTCATGGAAGTCGCATCCTACAGGTGCTTCTCGTTCGATGATCTACAGCCTGAGTTATTCGAGTGGTAAGTATGTCGCGCTAGGGACCTCCGGCTCCGGCCGCTCGCAAACACCTGAGTTTTTGACTTCGTCCGATGGCTTGGCATGGACATCTCAGACACTGGAAATCAGCGGCTTTTCGCTTCACAGGGCTGTTTGGACAGGCAAACAATTTGTAGCCATCGGCCTGCTGAACAGCAAATGGGAGGGTTTGAAGGCGTTCTTCGGCAAGACAGCAAAGACCGATGTTCCCATTACTGCTGTATCTGATGACGGGCACACGTGGGCCGTTACCGAGCTTCCGACTTCTCCAGGCCACAGAATTGCGGGTAAGGCAATCGCTTGGACGGGAAGCTTGCTTGTCGTGGTTTGTGGCAGTTGAGAGGTTTATTTGTCAGCGGACGGTGCCGCATGGACATTGCAACACACAGAGCAAAACGTCGATTTGACGAACGTGGTATGGACTGGAGGTCAATTGGTGGCAGTTGGCAAGGATATGTCCAGAGGACTTCAAGGCAAAGCCGCCATTCTCATGTCCGCAGATGGCAGAACTTGGACGAAGAAAGTCCCAGCTGATGGACCCGCAAAGCTCAGCAACATAACTTGGGCGGCGAACCAGTTTGTGGCTGTGGGGTATGCTGGGCAGATTCAAACTTCGAAGGACGGTAACATCTGGTCCCGGAAGGCTCCTTCTGGTGCGACGGTTAGCCTCGCGAAGATCACATCAAATGGCAGCAAACTTGTGGCTGTGGGGAACAAGGCCGTAATCACCTCTACTGATGAAGGAAGGCACTGGATGTCCGCTGCTGTGCCAGAGGACTTTGTGATGAACAGCATCGCATGGAGCGGACAACAATTCGTGGCGGTCGGCAACGGTGGAGTTGTTTATGCTTCACCAGATGGAACACACTGGAAGTCCATGAAATCGGAGACCATGCAGGATCTGAAGGATATTGCTTGGGTCGGCAAGCAGTTCGTTTGCGTTGGAATCGACAACAGCAAAGCCCCTTCTGGGGCTCTGGTATTGACCTCGCCAGATGGAGAACGGTGGAAACAATGCACAATGCCCATTGATGCGGGTGGTCTATGTTCAGTTATCTCCACCGGGCCCCTGCTGGTGGCAGTTGGGCATCGTGGCACAGTGGTCACGTCCACCGATGGGGATCAGTGGTCGCTGGCGCGTGGCGGAGGCGTGCTCCCCGATCTTGAATCAATCGCTTGGTCTGGAAAGACGTTCGCCGCCGTTGGGAGAGCGGGAGCCATGTCGGGCAGCAAAGCTATTCTGTGCTCCAATGACGGCTTCACCTGGACAGAGCATCCAGGCACGGGGCCAGTTCTTCTGTTCGGAATCACTTGGGCCGCCGACCGCTTCATCGCAGTCGGCGAACGCGGTTCGGTAGTCTTTTCTCCTGACGGCTTTACTTGGAGCTACGATTCAGTCTGCACTGATCAAATGCTCGACGATGTGTTTTGGGATGGAAAGTCGGTCTATTCTGTCGGCGCAAGGGGTGTAGTGATCACCACGAGTCCTAGGGTTCGATAAATGGAAAGTTCCCATATCGAAGGAATCGCTCATTGCATAGTAGGCACGCCACTCACATCCAAATCGGGCTTCGTGTTCCAGCGCGGGGTCCAGCCGGGTTTTTCGACCTTGGTGCGGAAGATGACGGTGTTGTCGAGGGCGATGTCGTCGCTCCAGATGAACTTGGCACCTTGGAAGTCGTTCTCGAAGTAGGGCTGCTTGGGATCGACTTCCTCGACGGTGTATTCCTTGGCGTTCTTCCAGGTGCTGTCGTCGAAGTTGGTCGCCCACCAGTTCTCGGGGAGAGGCTCTTGTTTGACCTGCGGATCGGCGGTGTCGCCACTCACGGGACCATGAAAAAAGTTCTTGGCCTTCCAGCTCGCGTTGGTGACGGTCCCATCCGCGAATTTCAGGCAAAAGCCTCCGTCGCCGATGCTGGTGCCGTATTCCATGCCGGTCTTCGGATCGGCGTTGTCCTTCGCGAGCACGGCGATGGTCATCGGATACTCGGGCAGGAAATCGACGCTCACGACGTTGTGCGGCGTGAACTGAATGCTGTCCACGGCGACGAGGCGGCCATTCACATAGAGCATGAACCAGTTATCGGCATAGACGTTGAGTTTGATCGTGTCGGCGATGCTCGGCTTCACGAGGCCGGGCGGGCCGCCTTTTTTAGGTTCTGCTGCAGCAGAGGGAGGTTGTGGCGCTTCCGCCGTTTTGGGTCCGACTTGTCCGACGGGTCGGGCCTGTCCGACAGCACCGCCGATGCTGTGAGCGACCCGTAGCGACGAACTCGCGAGGACCTTGCCATTCATCGCTGCGATAAGTTCTTCGCGTCCGGGCGTGCCAGCGACCTTCAGCGGCTCAGCGAGGGCATACATCGTGATCACATAGGTCTTGGTGCCTGGGCCTTTCGAGTGTGGCGGCTCGTAGCCGACTTCGCCTTTGAATCCGGTGCCGAGTTTGCCGATGCGCTGCGAATCCTTCGGAAGGCTCGCGGCATTCGCGGGGATGTCATAGGCAGTCCAATACCACTTCTTGTCACCATCAGGCGTCACGTGATCCATGATCAAGGCATAGCTTTGAGTCGAAGCGGGTGCGCCTGACCATTCCAAAGGCGGGCTGAGGCCATCGCCATCACCGGTGAACTCCACTGGCAGCTTCTGGAGATCCTCGACGACGGAACTCATCAACATGAACTTGCCATCGCTGCTGCGAGGTTGATCCGGCAGCGCGACAAAGGCTTCCTGCTTGCCGCCACGGCCACCGCCTTCGCCGCGCTCCATCTCTTCGCGTGCCGGTGGCTCATCGCCTCGGGGCTGCGGAGCGGCACCCGCAGGTGCATTGCCCGAAAGTTCCTCGAGTTCCGGCGTGTCGATTTTGCCATCGCGATTGTGATCGAAGGTGTTGAACTGCTCCTTCGCTTTCGCCATCGCTTCGGGAATGGCGACGCCTTTTTTCGCGGCGTTGGACTTCGCGTTATCGGCGAACTCCTGCGCGGTGACGACGCCATCGCCATTCATATCGAGGATGCCTTCGATAGCGGCCTGCGGACTCGGCGGGCGACCGCCTTCTTCACCGGGACGGGGCGGCGGTTCATCACCGCGACGCATCTCGCCTTCGCGACCACCTTTGCCCTGTCCCTTGCCTTTTCCTTTGCTCTTCATGCCTTCGGGACCACCAGGGCCTTCACGCGGCGGGCCACCACCTCCGCCACCACGGCGTGTGGTGTAAACTTCATTCGCTTTGCCCTCGCTGCCGTTATCGAACTCAAAGGGAAACGTGCCATCGGCCTTGATCGAGTAGCTGACGCTGCGTTTGTCGCCATTCACGTCGTAGCTGAGCTTGTAGCTGTCCTTGCCGGTGCTTTCAAAGGCGGTGATCTTGGCACCGCGAAGCGCCGTGAGGGCCTCTCGCACGCCTTGCGCACGCGGTTGGGGATCGACCTGCTCTCCCGCCTCCACGACCTCGCCGTGGAAGCCGCCGAAGACATACGGATACTTGTTCGACGCATGATAGTGATAGCCGATGGGCGATTCGTGGCCGTGGCACTCGTCGAGATTTGCCACGGGCGAGCCGTCCGGCTCGGTGAGACCGTAAACGGGATAACCATCGAGCGCATACGCCACCGGCATGCCTTTACCCGCCTGCGCCTGCAAATGCAGCGGCGTGATGTGGTAGTGGTAATCATCCGCGCGTCCGCAATGCCCGCCCCACTGGTCTAACTCGCCGATCTCGTAGCTGATCTCGCCGCGATTGTTCTGCGGGTTGAAGATCGGAATCCCATTCACCGCCAAGGCGATCGCGCCGCGCAAAAAGCGGCCTTTGATCATGGCGGGTTCCTTCGCCGGAACCGGCTTCAGCGGGATGCGCCAGGAATTGTCATCGAAATACGACTGCGGCAGCGGCACCTGCTGCTGCCACGCGGTAATGCCCACCATCATGTTGTGATCCGGCATGCCGTTCGAGCCCACATAGAGAAACTCGCCGTCCGCACGCAGATCGAGCTTCGTGAAGGGCATGAAGGCCTTCGCCGTCTGCGGAGCGTTTGCGGCATTCGCCACAGCTGCGGCAGCGAGTTGAAGGGTGGATGCCGTGGAGGCCACTTCGGTCATGCCGCGCTCACGTTTCCACTCTTCGAGAATATGCGCCCGCAGCGCCTCCCGGTCAGTGGTGGCCAAATCGTGAGCAGTGAGGCTTGTCGCAAGCAAGAGGTAGGTCCGAAGAGGCTTCATGGTGTCTAATCCAACCCCATGCAGGTCAGAACTGCTTCAATGAATCTTCGGAGATTTGTCGGGATTGTGTAAAGAGCCGTGCAGGCAAGAGTGCCCGCAACACACTTCATCATGCGACTCCTCATCATCGACGACGACACCGAGCTCTGCCAGCTCGTGGCCGATTACCTCAAGCCCATGGGCTTCGAGGTCGAAATGGAGCATGATGGCGAGCATGGAGCTGAGCGTGCCACCTCCGAATCTTGGGCCGCCATCATCCTCGATGTCATGATGCCCGGCTGCGATGGCTTTGAGGTCCTCCGCCGCATCCGCGCAAAGTCCAAAGTGCCGGTGATGATGCTCACCGGCCGTGGCGAGGAGGTGGACCGCATCGTCGGCCTCGAACTCGGTGCCGATGACTACCTGCCGAAGACGTTTTCTTCCCGCGAGTTACTCGCCCGGCTGCGTGCGCTGCTGCGCCGCACGGGTTGGATCGCTGAAACGGCTCCACAGGCCCCCGTCAAAGAACTCGTCATCGGCGAGCTGCGCATCAATCCCGAGACGCATGCTGTCGTGCTTGGTGCCGAGGCCTTGCAGCTCACCCCGGCCGAGTTTGGCCTCCTGCTCTCACTTGCCAAAGCGCATGGCCGCGTCAAAACCCGCGAGCAGCTCATTGAGGAGGTCGCCGACCGCGAGTGGGATGTCTTTGACCGCGCCATCGACATGCACATCTCCACGTTGCGCAAAAAACTGGGCGATGACCCGAAGGAGCCACGCTTCATCAAAACCGTGCGTGGTTATGGCTATCAACTCGTGACTCCCAGTAACCGGGCCATTCCTGGCCCGGCTCAATGACGGGGCAGGAATGTTCCAAATACTTTATGAGCCGTCTCAAACTTCCGCTCTACGGCAAGATCCTCTCGTGGTTCGCCCTGAACCTCGCGGTGCTGGCGGTGCTGTTCGTTTTCTTCCTCCGAGCGCAGTTCAAGCTCGGGCTCGACTGGATGCTCTCCGGCGAACCGGGTGACCGCATCGCAGCCATCGGCGAGAGCGTGACCTTCGAGTTCTCTCGCCTCGCGGAAAGCGAGTGGCCCGCCCGTTTGAGCGAGCACGATCAAAAGCACGGCGTCACCTTCGGCCTCTTTGACGGACGCGGCGAGCAGGTCTTTGGCAAAGCCCCCGCGCCACCTGCCGAGGTGCTCCCTAAACTCATCGACCGCCGTCCTCCCGGCGATGGCAGTCCGCGCCGCCAGCCCGGCCCCGTCTCCAAACGACCTGCCGATGCGCCGCCGAAGCCGCGCTTCATGCTGCGTGCGGGCGATCCCGCCCGCTACTGGGCTGGCATTCATCTCGACCTCGTCGCGCAAGGTGGCCGCTCACTCACGCTCGTCATGGTTTCGAATAGCATCAGCGGCGGCGGCCTCTTTTTCGATCTGCGTCCGTGGCTCTGGCTCGGCGCTGCGGCACTCCTCATCTCCGCACTCATGTGGATGCCCTTTGTGCGTGGCATTACCGGCTTCATTCGCACGCTCAACACCGCCGCAGGTCGCATTGCGCACGGCAAATTCGACGAACGAATTGAAAACCAACGCAACGACGAGCTTGGCGAACTCTCCACCTCCGTGAACACCATGGCCGCCCAACTCGGCGACTACATGACGCAGCAGCGTCGCATCACCGCCGATGTCGCGCATGAGCTGTGCAGCCCCATCGCGAGAATGCAAATGGCCCTCGGCGTGGTGGAGCAACGCAGCACGCCGGATCAGGCTACCTACTTGCAAAAACTTGACCGAGAACTCCAGCACATGGCCAAGCTCGTCGAAGAAGTCCTCGCCTTCACCAAAGCTGAAACCATACCCGGCCGCGAAACGCCCGAAGACATCGACTTGCGCGAATTGCTCCAAAACGTCCTCGCCCGCGAAGCACCCGAAAACGGCATCCAACTCGAAATCGGCGACATCAAACTTCAAAGCCTCCGAAACGCCCTCGATCGAGGAATCGGCAACGTCGTGCGCAATGCCGTCCGCTACGCCAATGACATCGAAATCACCGCCAAAGCCGAACATGACCGCGTCATCATTCAAATCCTCGACCGTGGCCCTGGAGTGCCTGAAGAAACGGTCTCACGCCTCTTTGAGCCGTTTTACCGCCCCGAAGCCGCTCGTGGTCGCCACACCGGCGGCAGTGGCCTCGGACTCGCGATCACGAAACGCTGCATCGAAGCCTGCGCCGGCACGGTGACAGCGCGGAATCGCGAGGGTGGTGGGCTGGTGGTGGAGATCAGCTTGCCGTTTTGAGCGCTATATTTTGGCGCAGCAGTCGTTATCACCGGGACAACGGACCGCTGACATGACTTCGACCTTTTTCCCCTGTGCCGGATCGCGAGCGCTGCATGCGCCCACGCGGCGTGAGTTTGTCTATGGGCTCGGCACCTCGCTTGGCAGCGTGGCTTTGACCTCTCTGCTGGCCGCCGAACCAAAAAGCCCGCTCGCACCAAAGCCGCAGATGGTGCCTGCGAAGGCAAGGAACTGCATCTTCCTCATGATGGAGGGCGGGCCGAGTCACATCGACTGCTTTGATCCGAAGCCGATGCTCGAAAAGTTTCACCTCAAGGAGTTCACCCGCGAAGGGAAGATGAAGTCGGCGATGGAGAGCGGGAAGCGCTACTATGTGAAGTCGCCGTTTAAGTTTGCGCAGCACGGTCAGAGCGGCGCGTGGATGAGCGAGCCGTGGCTGCATCTGGCGAAGGTCGCGGATGAGCTCTGTTTCTATCGCGGCTGCCAGGTTGATTCGGTGAATCATCCCACGGCGATGTATCAAATGAACTGCGGCAATCGCTTCGGTGGCGATCCGGCGATTGGCTCCTGGGTGAATTATGGCCTCGGCTCCGTGAATCAGGATCTACCGGGTTTCATCGTGCTGCCGGAGATCAGCTATCCTCAGGGCGGCAGTGCCAATTGGGGCAATGGCTACCTGCCCGCGCACTTTCAAGGCACCGCGCTGAGAGCCAAAGGATCGCCCATCCTCGATCTCCAGCCGCCGCCGGGCATCACGCCGGAGCATCAGCGGGCCAATCTCGATCTGCTCGGCACATTAAACGCCAAACATGCTGAGGAGCATCCCTGGCATGACGAGTTGAAGGCCCGCATGAACAACTACGAGCTCGCCTTCCGCATGCAGATGCAGGTGCCGGAAGTGATCGATCTCGAAAAGGAGGACGCGAAAACGAAGGAAGCCTACGGCATCGGCTCGGACGCCACGGATGCCTTTGGACGGAAGTGCCTGCTGGCGCGGAAGCTCGTCGAGAAAGGCGTGCGCTTTGTGCAGCTCTACGCGGGCACCTGGGACAGCCACGATTACATCGAGCGTGCGCATGGCAATCTCATCCGCCAAGTGGATCAGCCTATCGCTGCGCTCATCGCCGATCTCAAACAGCGCGGTTTGCTCGATGACACGCTCATCGTGTG
>JBIKYB010000440.1:0-3759 GCA_044355475.1 Prosthecobacter sp. | reverse complement strand
GCACCTGCCGGGAGCGGCGGATACAGAAGCGTTCGTCACCTATGTTGGCGAAGTTCTCTGCCCGACGCTGCGGCGCGGTGACATCGTGGTAATGGACAACCTCGCCGTGCATAAAAGCCCACGGGTAACCGCCCTGGTTGAGGCAGTAGGAGCCGAGGTAAAGTTTCTGCCGGCCTACTCGCCGGATCTCAACCCGATCGAACCGGAGCGCAGCGGAGATAGCCAGCCGTAGGCTGCCCGAAGGGCGAGCATAGCGAGGCAAAAAATGTGGAGCAAGATCAAGGCACTGCTGCGCAGCTATGAAGCACGCACGCCTGAAGAACTTGATGCAGCCATCAGCAAAGCGTTCTCTAAAATCACAGCCAAGGATGCGATGGGTTATTTTGCCTCTTGCGGTTATAGTATTATTTAAAATGCTCTAATGATGTGCGCCGCGTGTGTTCACATACAGCGAGTAGAGGCTCTGACTGGCGGTGATGAAGAGGCGGTTTCGTTTGGGGCCGCCGAAGCAGAGGTTGCTGGCGGTTTCGGGCAGCTTGATGAAGCCGATGAGCTTGCCCTCGGGATTGAAGACGTGGACGCCATCGTAGCCATCACCGATCCAGCCAGCACTTGCCCAAATATTGCCCTCAATGTCACAGCGGATGCCGTCGGAGTTACCCTTGCCTTTGGGGTCAGCGAGCTGGCCTTTGTTCGTAGCGAAAACCTTGCCGTTCTTCAGGCTGGAACCGTCCACGTCATAGACACGGATATTTTTCGGATCGCCGGTATCGACGATGTAGAGCTTCTTGTAGTCGGGTGAGAAACAGAGACCGTTGGGCTTGGTCAAATCCTCGGTGACTTTGGTGATCTCGCCGCCGGGGTCGATACGATAGACGGCTTCTTTGAGAAGAAGCTCACCTTTGTTGCCCTCGTAGTCCATCATGCTGCCGTAGCCGGGATCGGTGAACCAGATGCCACCATCAGGATGCACAACTGCGTCATTCGGGGCATTGAAAGGCTTACCATCGAAGGTTTCGGCAAGGACGGTGATTTTGCCGTCGAGCTCATAGCGCACCACACGGCGAGTCGCATGCTCGCAGGAGATCTGGCGACCGTGATGATCGAAGGTGTTGCCGTTGCTGTTGTTGGCGTTGTTGCGCATGACGGAGACGTGGCCGTCCTCGGGCAGGTAGCGCATCTGGACGTTGTTGGGGATGTCGCTCCAGACGAGGTAGTTGCCGCTGCCGTTCCAGGCAGGGCCTTCAGCCCAAAGCATTCCCGTGTGGAGGCGGCGGATGGGTGCGTTGCCCTGAATGAGTTTTTCAAACGCGGGATCGAGCGCGATGACGTCAGGATCAGGGTAGCGTTCAGGTGTCTGACCGCTCCAATCACGTGCGAGCAGGGTCGTGGTGGCAGCAGAGACAGCGAAGCTGGTGAGGAAGGAGCGGCGGTTGGAGTTCATGACGCGGTGGTTGTAGCGAATGGAACGCCGGATTGGCAAGAGATTTGGTCGTGTGATTCAAATGGGCGAGCGGAACACACGGAATCCACCGGAAATGGGGTTGAGAAGTGAGTTGGAAGTCGCGGTAAGCTGCGGGTTTCGCCGTTGTTGTTGGTGAGCTTCGATCGACAATCTTAGCTACAAGAAAGCCCCGGCGCATGACTGCGACCGGGGCTGATGAGAGGCAGGTGTAAACCAACGTTAAACGATCTCCACGGGTTGGAGGCCGAGCTGCGCGTAATCTTTGGCCGCAAAGCCTGGGATGGCGACCGGGTAGCGCCCCTCGGCGTCTGGTTTGACTGGCGGCTCGGACTCAAGGGTGATGATGTTGGGCATGTGCTGAACTTTGGAGTTCATGACTTCATCCCACTTCAATTCCTTGCCGGAGTAGGTGGCCATGCGGCCCATGATGGCGGTCATGGTGCTCTCAGCGCCGTAGTAGGCGTTGTTGAGCGGCTTGTTTTCACGAATGGCAGCCTGGAGGGTGTCGTGCTCGGTCTGATACGGATCAGGATCGAGGCGCTTGGCAGCCTTGCCCTTGGCATCGCCGATGTCTTTGCCACCAGGTCGATATTTCCAGATGGTTTCGCCTTTGTGATTGTTGGCGTAGCAGCGACCGCTGTTGTCGAGGTAGATCTTTCCTTTGGTCCCGGTGAACTCCTCGCGCACGGCGTTGGAGACGCCAGACTGATGGCGGCACTGGCTGTTGATGCGGACACCGTTTTCATAGGTGTACTCGACGAAGTGGTGGTCGTAAATTTGGGCGAATTTTTTGTCCACACGCTGCATGCGACCGCCCATGCCCTGGGCACTGACGGGATGACCACCGATGAACCAGTTGGCGACGTCGATGTTGTGGATGTGCTGCTCGTTGATGTGATCGCCACAGAGCCAAGTGAAGAAGTACCAATTGTTGATCTGGTACATGAGCTCGGACTGGTCGGGCCGCTTGTCGCGGAACCAGATGCCACCGCCGTTCCAGTAAACTTGGCCGCCGGTGATGTCGCCGATGATGCCCTGCTCTTTCACCTGGGTGAGAGCATCCTTGTAGCAGTTCTGGTAGCGACGCTGAAGGCCGACGACGACTTTGAGGTTCTTTTCGTCAGCGACCTTGGCCATTTCGAGCACCTTGCGCACGCCAGGGGCATCGACGGCGACGGGCTTTTCCATGAAGATGTGTTTGCCAGCATTCACAGCGGCTTCGAAATGATACGGACGGAAGCCGGGAGGCGTGGTGAGGATGACGACGTCGCAGCTTTCGATGACCTTCTGGTAGGCATCTGGGCCGGCGAAGATGCGGGAGTCATCGACCTTCACCTTCTCCGCAACTGCGGCAGACTTGTTTCGCAGGTTGCTGAGGGCGCCATCGGCTTTTTCTTTGAATGCATCGGCGACGGCGTGGAGCGTGACGCCTGCTTGGTTGGTGCTGAGTGCCTGGCTGGCCGCACCAGTGCCGCGACCGCCGCAGCCAATAAGGCCGACTTTGATTTCATCGCTGCCTGCGGCCCAGGCGGATTGAGCGACGGTGAGGGCGCTGGCGGCGGCAGTGGTGCCGATAAACTGGCGGCGTGACGTAGCCGCTGCGGGTGTGGTGGTCGGTGTGTTCATGGATGGAATGGAAGAGGTGTTAGACTTTGCATCAAGCCAGCGCGTTTTTGATGAGCGCGTAGCCTTCAGTGTAAACTTGTTCGGTGCTGGGGAAGAAATCGCGCCAGACGCGAGTGGCGGCTGCGAGATCAGGCAGGGCACTGCCGAATGCCTCAATGGTCATCCAGCCGTCGTAGCCGATTTTTTTGAGGTGCTTGATCTGCTCGATGATGTTGATGTGGCCGCGACCGGGTGTGCCACGGTCGTTTTCGGAGATGTGAACGTGGTTAAGCTTACCAGTGGCAAACACCGTGTCGATGGCGGTGAAGGGGTTCTTCTCCTCAATGTTTGCGTGGAAGGTGTCGTACATGGTTCCGAAGTTCGGGTGATCGACGCGCTTAACATAAGCGGCGGCCTGCTCCATGGTGTTGAGCAGGTGGGACTCGAAGCGGTTGAGCGCTTCGATGGCGCATTTCACACCTGCGGCTTCGGCTACGGGAGCAATGGAACGATGGACCTCGGCAGCGCCTGCAAGTTCTGCTTCGGAAGGAAAAGCGCCGGTAAACTGGCCGAGCACCTGATAATAGGGGCCACAAAGGGTCTGCACACCAGCGTTGTGAGCGCATTCGAGTACACGTTTGAGGTGGTCGATGGCTCCCTGGCGATTGGCAGCGACGGGGCTGATGGCG
>JBIKYB010000138.1:0-13004 GCA_044355475.1 Prosthecobacter sp. | reverse complement strand
ACATCCCCATCGTCGCCGTCAGCGCCAACGCCATCCCCAGCGACATCGCCAAAGGCCTCGAAGCTGGCTTCTTCCGCTACCTCACCAAGCCCATCAAAGTGAACGAGTTCATGGAGACGCTCAATGTGGTGCTGAAATCCGTCGAGAGCGACGGCACCACGAAGTGAAGCTCCCCGATCAGTTCACAGACTGTTGAAGAACTTGGTGAGACGTGAAAAGTTAGAAGTTAGAAGTGGCACGGTCGTAGCAGCAGATCTCACATCTCACCTCTAACTTCTCACATCAGGAGGAATTTCAACAGCCTCAGTGCGGCCGCACCTGGAGCTGATTGCTCACGTTTTCAGGCCGTCCGGCCTTCATGGCGATCTCGCCGATCCGACGCTTGCCTTCAATCGTGTTCACATGGCCGCGCAACGTGGTCTGAGCGTTGAGCGTCACGACCTCCACATTCTTTGCATGCGCGGAGAGGGTGGGGTCCGCCTGGATGGCCTGCAAGATGAGGCGAGTCTTCTTTTCGTCGCGGAAGTTCTCGCCCTGCTCCATCGCGTGGACATTGCTGGCACGGCCTTCCTGCACATTCTGCTTGGAGTTGCTGCTCTGGTTGGTCTGCACCTCGCGGTTCACATAAGCCTCCTGCTGGAAGGAGGTTTGGTTATCGCCAAGCCACTTGAAACGCGGCTCACCTGCCTGCTCCACCTTGGTATTGTCGAGCACGAAGCCGTTGTGCCGCGCATTGTATTTCAGCGCTCGGGGTTGGATCACCCGGCTGCGTGCACCGCTCATCGCGTCCGTTCCCACCACGACATGGATGATCTGGCCTTTCGGCAGATCGGTCATCAGAGTGCCCACCCGGCCGATGTAACTGCCCTGCGTGTCTCTGACCGAAAGCCCGAGGATGCTGGCAAGTTTACGCACATGCCCCATGCGCAGAATTTCGGCGTTTTTCACCAACTGCTGGCCGTCGAGAAAGAACCAAGGTACCTCGCCGAAGTAGCGGTTCACCTCCGCCACTCGCGCCTCCTGCGTGGCAGCCTTCATGTGCGATGAGTTGAAGCGGGGGGCCGCGTCGAATCTAGCCTTGCTCACATTCAGACGCAGCACCTGCGCGGGCTGGTCCATGCTGAGCGCCCTCGGCGGTACGGCGGTCAGTCTGGCCCCAAAGCCAAAAAAACCACCGCCAGAGGTGATGACCACCTCGACCAGACGCGCGTTCTCCACGTCGGCGGTGATGAACTTGACCCTGCCGAGCCGCTCGTTTTGCATGTTCCAGACTTCGAGGCCGACGAGCTCCGTGAAGCCCTCCGCTGCACGGTACTGCGCCACATTGCGTCCGGGTGTGGTTTGACCGGGCACGGTCTGTGCCTGGATGACTGGCACCACGAGGGCGCTGATGATGAAAAAGAGGGTGAGTTTCATAAATGGGTTGTGGCGGAGTTCCTGGAGGAATTTTTCCACGCCGCAGCCTAGGCGTGAAGACACCGCAAGCGCCATGGGGTGTTAAACCCACTCACGGCAGAGCGATCAACGGCCCGAAGCCGCTGGATGAAACCGGTAATGTCCGGTGAGTGGGAACTCGAAGAGGCGGTTCTCACATTGCGGCCCCTGGCCGATGTTGTGGACGATCCAGGGCGTGGTGCCGCCATTCGGTGCCGAAACGACGATGGCGATGTGTGGGAGGTGCGGCGGCACGGTGCAGGTGATGAGATCACCGGGCAGATAGTCGGCAGCGTTCTGTGTGATGGGCAGCGAGGCACCACGCCGCTTGAAAAACGTCTGCAAATTCGGCACGCGGCGGTGGTCGATGTTTTTGTCGGTCGATTTGAGGCCCCAGATTTTCGGATAGGCGGCAAAGGCGCGTTTCATGTCCTCATGGACGAGTTTTTGCAGGTCGAAGCCGAGCGCTCGGTAACTGCGAATGACTTCATCCGTGCAGACGCCGGTATCGGCGGGGACATCACCATTTGGGTAATCCAGCCTCACATAAGCAGGCTCGTAACGAACCGTGAGCTTCGTGCGCTCCATCGCGGCCTGCACGAGACGTTCGGCGAAGGAAGGTGCTGTCTGCGCATGGCTGAGGCCGATGCAGGTAAGGAAGAGGCAGAAACAGCGGATCATGTCAGTCACGCGGCACTTCGACCGCAGAGATGAAGGTGCGTTGAACGTCGAGACGACGGTTGAGGATGAGAACATCGGCCTGCTTGCCTTTTTCCAGACTGCCGCAGGTTTTGGCGATGCCGGTGCGCTCGGCGGGCGTGAGGCTGGCCATGCGCACGGCGTCTGGCAGTGTGGCGGAGGTGCTTTTCTTCATGTGGCGCACCATGTGGTCGAGTCCGACGACAGAACTGGCCAGACCTTGACCGGGGACGAAGCCGACCTTGCCATCGCTCTCGAAAAAGGAGCCGTCGTCGTCGGAACCGAAGCGATAACGGCCCGGCGGCATGTCGAGGGCGCGGTTGGCATCGGTCACAAGACACAAACGCTGCGCGCCTTTGATGCGGAAGGCGAATTCGAGCAGCTCGGGGGCGAGGTGCATGCCGTCGGCGATGACCTCGGTGCTCATCTCGGCGGTGGCGAGCACGAACTGCTCCATGGAAGCCTGCATGGGCGTGCCCAGGCGGGTGCGCAGCGAGGCGACGGAGCTCATGGCGCACCAAAAGTGATCGACATGGCGCATGCCAGCCTTGAAGGCGCGCTCCATCTCTGCCCAGCTCGCGTTCGAGTGGCCGCAGGTGATAAGGCAGCGGTGTTGGCGGGCGGTTTGGTAAAATTCATCCGCTCCGGGCAGCTCAGCGGCACAGGTGGCGATGCGGATGAGGTCATCCCGAAACCACATGGCATATTCCGTGGGATTCGGTGCCCGGCGACCGGTGCGGGAATGGCAGCCGACCTTGTCCGCGGCAAAATAAGGGCCGTAAAGATGCACCCCGGCGATGCGGGAGCCGTGAGCAGCCTCCCAGGTGCGTTTGGCCTCACGGCAGGCGCCGAGCATGGCCATGATCTGCACCGGAGCACCCGTGGTGGTGGTGGGAAAGATCGTGGTGGTGCCGTGCAGCGCGTGCGCTTTCAAGGCGGTGCGCACGGCTGGCACGGTGGCGTCCATGAAATCCGCCCCTGCCCCACCGTGGACGTGGATGTCGATGAAGCCGGGGCTGATGTAACCGCCCTTGGCATCAATCACGATGGCGTTTTTGGGCTCGGCGATGTCTTTGCCGACGGCGGTGATCTTGCCGCGTTCACACAGCACCGCGCCTCCTTCCATCAACTGGTCCGGCAGGATGAGCGTGCCGTTTTGAATGAGGAGAGGCGATGCGGCAGGCTTTTTCATAGAAGGGTGAGCGGATTCTGGCGGGTCTGAAGCGGGAAGGTGACACGCTGGCCGTTCATTCGATGCGATTCGAACACGGCGCTGATCATTTCGGTGATTTCTCGGCCATGGGCGGCATCGCAGAGCGGTGCGCGATTTTCCTGAATGGCGGCGATCAGGTCGAGGCCGGGAATTTCGTGGCTGGAGACTTGTTTGGCGATGTCCTTGTCCGCCAGCACCGGTTTGCGAGCATCGGAGCCGGTTTGAATCCACGCGAAGGGCTCCTGATCCATTCGGAAGTCGATCACGCCCGCGTTGCCAAAGACTTGGAGGCCAAACGAGGCGGGATCGTCGTAAGCGGGCTTTTTCAGCCGACCGTCCTTGATGCTGTCGAAGAAAAACGGTACGCCGTTGGCCATCTCGAAGCGCGCATGAACTTCGTCTCCCGCAAGCAGGCCGATGCCTTCGTCACCTTCTTTGACATCAGCCTTGGTGAGTGGTTTTCCACCTTGGAAAACACCCGCCGTGCAGGCACGCGGAGCGCCGCCGAGCGCGAGGGCCACGCCCATGACGTGAGAGCCGAGCACCCACATGTCGAGGCTGCCGCCACGCGGATCTTCCTTGCCGCGTCCGCGCATTTCCAGCACACGACCGATGGCACCGTCGGCGATGAGCTTGGCTGCCATCGCCAAGGCCGGGTGATAGCGGTTGCGGTGGGCGATGGCGATTTTCACGCCGGTTTCCTGGGCGGCGTCGATGACTTCGTCGGCCTCGGCAGGGCTGCGGACGAAGGGTTTTTCGATGTAGATGCCCTTCGCGCCAAACTTGATCGCAGTGAGCAGCATGTCGCGATGCTGATCCACATGACGCGGGCCGATGGCGACGATGTCGGGCTTCACCTTGGAAAGCATCTGCCGGTAATCCGCGAAGCCCTGGGTGACACCGAGCTTTTTCAGCGCACCAGCGAGTCCAGCAGCGTCCGCATCGGCCACGGCGACGATTTCGACCGCCGGGATCTTGAGCCACATCGTGTCGAGGCCATGACCGTAGTTGCCACGACCGGTGTGGCCGATGACGGCGACGCGGAGTTTCTTGCCAGATGAGGCGGCAAGACTGTTGGCGGCAAAGACGGCAGGAAGGGAGGCGAGGATGCGGCGGCGGTTCATGGCGGGCAAGAATGAACGTCGCCTAAACACCCAAACACGCACGCAGTTCACATGACCTGCCCATCCCACGCCCGCCCGGAGCCACACTTTGATGCGCTGGCTCAACCTTTTGAGTTTGTTTGCCGCAAAATGTGTCTATTCATCTCTACCCGTCCACCCCCAGCCACCAGGACGCCCTACCCGCCCCGATGTCAGACACCCTCGAGCATGCCGCAGGAGACTCCGTGCCGGAGTTGAAGCAGCGCATTCAAGAACTCGAAAGCATGCTGCATGCCTGCCGCCTGCGCCTGCCGAACGCGCCTGAAGAGGCGGTGCGTGAGCTAGCCGAGAGCGAAGAACGATTCGCCCTGGCCGTGCGCGGCACCAATGACGGCATCTGGGACTGGGACATCCGCAGCGGCGAGGTGTTCTTCTCCCCGCGCTGGAAAAGAATGGTCGGCTACGAGGACGATGAGCTGCCGGACAACTTCACCGCCTTCGAAAAGCTGCTGCACCCCGAGGATCACGACCGCGTGATGGCAACCCTGAACGAGTATCTGGACAATCAGAGCCAGCGTTACTCCGTGGAGTTCCGCTTCCGGCACAAGGATGGAAGCTGGCGCTGGATTCTCGCCCGCGGACGGGCTTTGCGCGATGCCGACGGCAAGCCCTACCGCATGGCAGGCTCCCACACGGACGTGACCGAGCGCAAGCAGGGCGAGGAGGAGCTGCGCCAGGCGCGCCACGCGGCCGAGGCGGCCAACAGCTCCAAGAGCGTCTTTCTGGCGAACATGAGCCATGAAATCCGCACGCCGATGAATGGCATCATCGGCATGAGTGAGCTGCTGCTGGGCACCCCCCTGGACAACTCCCAGCGCGAGTATCTGGAGATGCTCAAGCAGTCCGCCGACTCCCTGCTGGAGTTGCTCAATGACATCCTGGACTTCTCCAAGATCGAAGCAGGCAAGATGGAGCTGGATTCCCACGAGTTCGATCTCAACGCCATCGTCACCGAGACGGTGCAGGCGATGGGCGTCCGTGCCTTCCAAAAGCGGCTGGTCCTGCTGCACCACATCAGCCCAGAGATCCCGGCACGCCTGATCGGCGACGACGGACGGCTGCGGCAGATTTTGATCAATCTCGTCGGCAATGCAATCAAGTTCACCCACAAGGGCGGTGTCACCATCGAGGTGAATGTGGAGTCCGAGACGGCGGACCTCATCATGCTGCATTTCAAGATCAACGACACCGGCATCGGCATCGCCGGGAACATGCATGAGAGCATTTTCGAGGCATTCACGCAGGCCGAGGCGTCCACCACACGGCGGTACGGCGGCACCGGGCTGGGCCTAGCCATCTGCCGTGACCTCGTGGATCTGATGCATGGGCGCATCTGGGTGGAGAGCCAGCCAGACGTGGGCAGCACCTTTCACTTCACCGCCGCCTTTGGCCGCACCAGCGGCATCTCCATCAAGCCCATGTCGCCACGCCCTGAGCCGACCGTCACTGCGCAGGCCTCCATGAAGGTGCTCGTGGTGGAGGACGGGCATGTGAATCAGCTCGTCAGCTCCCGCATGCTGCAAAAACGCGGTCATCTGGTCACGCTGGCCTCCAGCGGCCAAGAGGCGCTCGATTTCTTCAAGAGCGAGCCTTTTGACATCATCCTCATGGACGTGCAGATGCCCGGCATGAACGGCCTGGAGGCCACTGCCGCCATCCGAGTCATAGAACAGGACACTGGTGGGCATGTGCCCATCGTCGCCATGACCGCAAACGCGATGAAAGGTGACCGAGAGCTATGCTTGGCCGCCGGAATGGACGACTACCTCGCCAAACCGCTGCGCTCGGCCGAGGTATTCCAGACCCTCGAGAAATTCTCCCGTAGTCCGCAGCACCCGGAAGGTGCCCAGCTCTCCCCCCCCCTGCTAGAGTCGGTTCCGCAGTCGCAACCTCCCGCAGGCGTGGCATTCGATGCCACCGCCTTCCGTGAATCGGCAGGGGATGACAAACTGATGCGCAAGCTCATCGCCATTTTCCCTGAGGACACGCAAAAATACCTGCGCAAGGCGGAAAAAGCCCTCGCCGCAGACAAAGCGCGACCGCTCTACGAAGCAGCGCACTCGCTCAAAGGCATGCTCGGCGTCTATGCCGCGCCGAAGGCCCTACGCTTGGCCTCCGAGCTGTGCGAATACGCGCATGCTGGAGACCTGAAGGGAGCACAGTTCATGTTTGAGCAGTTGAAGAAGGAATGCGCCCTCGTGGGCGAGGCGCTCACCAGCTACGACCCGGTGATCTGAGGTCAGAGATACTCGGACATGCCGTCATACCCATGCACCACCTCGATCGGGTAGCCGATCTCCCGCAAAATCTGCCGCGTGAGGTTCAGCTTCGAGTGCAGCGCCGGATCATCATGGTCAGGGTCATGATGCACCACGATCCACTTTTTGACGCCAGTGAGCTTCGTCATGGCGCAGGCCGTGGCCAGATTTGAGTGCCCCCAGCCGATGCGCTTCGGATAGTCCGTGGGAAGATACTGCGCCTCGTGTACCAGCAGGTCCACCCCATCAAGGAACTTCAAAATCGGCTCGTAAGGCACCACGAGGTCTGTGTCACGGGTGAGCACGGCTGGGGAGCCAGTGTAGCCCTGGAGAAACTCGTTGTCCGGCATGAAGACCACGCTGCGGCCCTCGTGCTGCACTTTGAAGCCCACGGTCGCACCCGGGTGCTGTGTGAACTCGCGCGTCACCGTCACGTCGCCGATTTTTACCGGCTCGTCGTCCAGAAACACGAAATTGATCTTCGCTCGAAGATCTTCACGCTGGATCGGGAAGTAATCCCGATCCATTTGGCCGCAGAGCAGGGATTCGATGTTTTTTCCGAAGCCACGCTCGCCATAGACTGTGATTTCAAAGCCGGGAACGTAGATCGGCGTGAAGAACGGGAAGCCCTGGATGTGATCCCAGTGCGTGTGCGAGACGAACAGATGGACGTGGCACGGCCCGCCCGCCAGAAACGACATCCCGGCCTCTCGCAGCCCGGAACCCGCGTCAAACATGAGGCGTTCCTTGCCCGTGTTATACTCAAAGCATGTCGTGTTCCCACCGTGCTGGGCGTAGCGCGCACCACAGACCGGGATCGATCCCCGCGTGCCCCAGAGTCGCACATGCGGGCGCTTTGTATCCAGCACTGGCGCATACTGCTCCATCGCCGCCGACTGCTGGGGGCGATGCGTCACCCCACGGGTCGTGGCCGCCTCGTGAAAATACTGCTCCAGTTTCCCAAGCAGCAGCTCAGGGTCGAACGGCTTGATCAGCACGTCCACCGGACCAGTTTGCTGGATGTGCTTCAGCTCCGTGGAGTAATCCTTCGCCGTGCAGACGATCACCGGCAGGTGCTGCGTCGCCTGCTGCGCCCGCAGATGCCGCAGCACCTCCAGTCCGTTCATTTTCGGCATGATAAGGTCAAGCACCAGCAGGTCCGGCTTGAACTCCTCGATCTGCTCCAGGCATTCCTCCCCGTCCTCCGCCACTTTGACGATGTAGCCGTGCGTTTCGAGCGCGTGAGACACCCGCAGGGAAATGGCACGCACGTCCTCCGCGAGCAGGATTTTTTTAGGTGGGGTAGGTGTCGCCATGTCTTGCCTCTGTACTAATACGCGCAAGGGCTTTGGTCGGGCTGGCGGGATTCGAACCCACGACCTCTTCGTCCCGAACGAAGCGCTCTACCAGGCTGAGCCACAGCCCGCGTTGGTCATCGCTGACTGGTGCGGAATATCGCAGGCGAACCCGCGAACGGGTAGGATTGGTAGCCTCTCGCGGAAAAGGCGCAAGTTAGAAGATGAGTGCTACCCGTCCGCATGACGGACGGAAAGCACCTTCACATGCCGGTCGGCAAAATCCTCCCAGTAGGCAATGGCGAAACCTGCATGAACGTTCACCTGCACTCTGGTCCCCACCGAATCACGCTCCTCATAGTCGCAATAGTGCGATGGAAATGCCTGAATCTCTCGCATCCGCCCGAACAGGCGCTTTTGATCCGCCCGCTTCAGGCCGGAGATTAAATCCAGCACGTCAGCGTCGATCAAAAGCCGGTAGTCCCCCTTCATTCCCACATCACTCCCGCTCTGAATCCAGACCGAGCCTTTTTTCGGCTTCTTCGATGGTGTACCACTTGCGACTAGGGTCATCGAGCTTGGATGTGAGCTGGCTCACAGGCTCACCCGCTTTTTCGCAGTCCAGAGCAAACAGGTAGGCGCGCAGCTTCCTGATCTGCTCCTCCGGCCAGGTGGCGACTTCTTGCTGGATGGCTTCAAATGACATGCCGGAAAATAGGTGAGGCCGTTTTGAATTCAATCCTCAAAAAATATCCGGCTCCGGCACCGCTGGACCGTGCTGAAGGAAGTCGAAGTCCGCGCCTTCATCGGCCTGCGTGACGTGCTCGACGAAGAGCTTCGCGTAGCCGCGGTGATAGCGCGTCGGAGCGGGTTTCCAGTCGGCGCGACGTTTTGCCAGCTCCTCATCGCTCACATGCAGGTGCAGTTTGCGGTTCGGCACGTCGAGTTCGATGAGATCACCGGTTTTCACGAGGGCCAGCGGACCACCGACAGCGCTTTCCGGGGCGATGTGGAGCACGCAGGCACCGTAACTCGTGCCGCTCATGCGGCTGTCGCTCAGGCGCACCATGTCGCGGATGCCTTGCAGGATAAGCTTCTTCGGAATCGGGAGCTGGCCCCACTCCGGCATGCCGGGAGCACCGACCGGGCCCGCGTTGCGCAGGATGAGAACCGTATCCTTCGTCACGTCGAGATTCATGTCCTCGATGGAGGCCTTCATCTCGGGATAGCTGTCAAAAACGAGCGCGGTGACGGTGTGCGTGCAGAGTTCCTTTGTGGCGGCGGCGTGTTTGATGACTGCGCCGTTCGGGCAAAGGTTGCCGCGCAGGATGGCGGTGCCGCCGTCGGGCTGGAGCGGGTTTTTCGGGGTGCGAATAACGTCGTCGTTGTGGATGATCGCCTCGGCGATGTCTTCGCCAAGCGTCTTGCCGGTGATGGTGAGCACGTCGGTGTGCAACAGCTCGCGCATGCCGTTGAGCAGTGCCTGGAGGCCGCCGGCCAGATAAAACTCCTCCATCAAGTATTTGCCCGCAGGCCGCATGTTGGCCAGCAGAGGGATTTTACGGCTGATCTCGTCGAATTTCTCCAGCGGGAGCGGAATGCCGAGTCGTCCGGCCATGGCGATGAGATGCACGATGGCGTTCGTGCTGCCGCCGAGCGCCATATCGACTGCGATGGCGTTTTCAAACGAGCGCTCGGTGACGATGCCAGACGGTTTGCGGTCCAGCCACACGTTCTCGATGATCTGACGGCCCGCAGCCGCCGCGATGCGAGTGTGCGCACTGTCCACCGCCGGGATCGACGATGCGCCGGGCATGGTCAGGCCCAGCGTCTCTGCCAGCGCGGTGAGCGTGCTGGCGGTGCCCATCGTCATGCAATGGCCGGGGCTGCGGGCGATGCCGTCCTCGATCTCGCACCACTGCTCCCAGCTCAGATTGCCCGCACGTTTTTCATCCCAGTATTTCCACACATCGCTGCCGCTGCCGAGCGTCTCGCCGCGCCAGTTGCCCTTCATCATCGGGCCGCAGGGCATGTAGATGACCGGGATGTCCATGCTGAAGGCACCCATGAGCAGCCCCGGCGTGGATTTGTCGCAACCACCGAGCAAGACCGCGCCGTCGATGGGATTCGCACGCAGCATTTCCTCGGTCTCCATCGCGAGGAAATTGCGGTGAAACATCGCCGTCGGCTTCGTCAGCATCTCGCCGACCGACATGACCGGGATCTCCATCGGATGCCCGCCCGCCTGGAGGACGCCGCGCTTCACCGCATCCGCCGTGAGGCGCAGATGCATGTGGCAGGAGTTCAGATCGCTCCAGGTGTTCAGGATGCCGATCACCGGCTTCCCCACGATGTCCTCACTGCCCCAGCCGTTCTGCTTCGCCCGCGAGCGATGACCAAAGGAACGCAGTTCATCCCGGCCATACCATCGCCAGGATCGGAGTTGTTCGGGAGTTTTGGGAGTGGTTTGGGAGGACATTTCGACAGGATTAACAAGAGAGATGGCCTCTGGTCAAATCGTCCTCGTTCTCCTACTCGAACTCGTCCTCGATCAAATCGTTCCGAATTGCCCAAAACGACCGATTCCGCCCAAACCGTGTCTGACATCGTTCTTGCCGTCGCTCCGTAGTTCCTGCTACAACCTGCCCAACCATGCGCCCTCTCGTTTTCCTTTCATGCTGCCTCCTCACCGCCGACCTGCTTGCCGTGGGCAAAGAAATCGAAGGCGAGCGCAAAGCCGCCCAAACAGCCTGCCCCACGCCCGAAGAAGCTCGCGCCAAAATGAGCGTGCCAGAGGGTTACGAGGTCCGCTGCTTTGCGCATGAGCCGATGGTGCAAAACCCCGTCGCCATGACCTGGGATCATCGTGGCCGCCTGTGGGTCGTGGAGGCTTATGAGTATCCCGAAGGCTCGAATTTGCCCGCGCCCTTCGGCGGTGAAGCCAAAGACGATCAATACCACCCGCTGCCCAAAACCGGTGACAAGATCCCCCGCGACCGCGTCATCATCCTCGAAGACACCGACAACAACGGCGAGGCCGACAAGCGCACCATTTTCGTTGAGGGCCTCAATCTCGCCTCCGCCATCCTCTGCGGCGACAACGGCATCTACATCGGCCAGCAGCCGCATTTGATCCACTTCCGCGATGACAACGGCGACGACCAACCTGAAACCTGGCGTGTCGTGCTGACCGGCTTTGGCCGCGAGGACACGCACGAACTCGTCAACAGCTTCTGCTGGGGCCCCGATGGCTGGCTTTACATGACTCACGGCGTCTTCACGAACAGCAAAGTCCGCCGCCCCGGTCAGCCGGAGAGCGAAGGCTTCAAGTTTGATGCGGGGATTGGCCGTGCGAGGCCTGTAACCGGGGCATTCCTGCCCCGTGAGTCGGAGCGGGCCAAGAATGGCCCGGATACAGCCCCACAATGGGAATTCGAAGTCTTCGCCGACGGCACCAGCAATCCCTGGGGCTGTGACTACGACGCCGCAGGCAATTTCTTCGTCAGCGCCTGCGTCATCGATCACTTCTTCCACATGGCCCCCGGCGGCATCTACGTGCGCCAAGGCGGAGCGCCGGAGAATCCGTATGCCTACGAGCAACTGCCCAGCATCGTCAAACATAAGCACTTCCGCGCCGCCTATGCCGGCGTGCAGATTTACCAAGGCGGTCGCTATCCCGCCGACACCCACGGCCACGCCTTCATCGGCAACATCCACGACAACGCCATCCACGAGGAAATCCTCACGCCCGTCGGTGCCACCTTCAAATGCGAGCCGCGTCGCGACTTCCTTCGCGCCAACGACGGCTGGTTCCGCCCCGTCAGCACCCAGACCGGCCCCGACGGCTTCCTCTGGATCATGGACTGGTGCGACAAGTATCCCTGCTACCAAAACGCCAAAGCCAACCCCGAAGGCGTGGACCGCCAATATGGGCGGATTTGGCGGGTCGTGACCGTAGAACGGACTTTCCAGTCCGTTGAAACGAGTTCGAAAACTCGTTCTACGCCAAGCCGCGACCACGCCAACCTCGACCTCAAAAAACTCCCCACCGCCGACCTCGTCAAAACCCTGGAGCATCCCAACAACTGGATGCGCCGAATGGCGAGGCGGATGCTGGTGGAACGCCGAGATTCCTCCGCAAAAGCTCAACTCACGAGACTGGTTCAATCTCGAGCCTCGATTCATTCCAGACTGGAATCCATCTGGACGATGAGCATTTTAAATTTGCTTAACAATGTGGACGTTGAGCTTTCAGAGGTCTTCGTGGCTGACTCAAGTCCTTCCATTCAGCTTGCCGTGATTCGCGCCGAGGGTGAGGCCGGCCCAAGCGATATGCCTACACCTAGCTGGCTCGATCGAGTCGCCAAAAGCTCCGATCCCCTCGTTCAGGCAGCCGTTGCCGTTGCTGCAAGACAGTTGGCGGGCATGCCGCTGACTGTTGATCAGATCGAAGTGGCAGCCGCAGACCCAAAAGAGATTGTCACGCCCATTCTAATCTCGAATCCGAAAGCCGACTCCCGGTTGGCCTTTTCAGTCTGGATGGCTGTCGAGCACGATTTCGCCATCAATTCTAAATCTGCGAGTCTGTGGCTTGCCGAATTGGCTCCAACCACCCAACCCCTCTCCCGCGTCCTCTCCCACAAAGCCATGCGCAGGCTCTGTGACACACGCAAAGCGGAGAACCTCGATCTCGCCGTCGAGTTCTGCGACAAGATCGCAGCGCACGACATCCTCCTCGCTCATGCGCTCGATGGTCTCGTCAAAGGCCAGGAAGGCGGCGTGATCAAACCGGTGAAGGATGTCTCCGCCAGCCTCGCGAAGTGGCGTGCGTCGCCGAACGCGGACGTTCGCAAGCACGCATTCACGCTCGCGGTGCTGTGGGGCGATGAGGAGGCAATAACGAGCCTCGCGGCGGTTTTGACGACGGCGAAGGCTCCGAGCA
>JBIKYB010000137.1:0-13008 GCA_044355475.1 Prosthecobacter sp. | reverse complement strand
GTCGGTGTTGGCTTCGAGCGCTGCTTTCGGAATGCCGGGCTTCATCGCGGGGCCGAAACGCTTGGGATTGAGCTGCCCGCTGATGGCTAACAAGGAGTCGCGGATGGCTTCGACTTCGAAACGGCGGTAGCGCATGAGCGAGTCGGATGATTTTGCGGATTGCCATGCGCGGCTGGTGAGAATGAGGCGATGCAGCTTCTTCAGCGACCAATTCGCATCGTGCATGAACCAATGCGCGAGCCAGTCGAGCAGCTCGGGATGCGAGGGCGCGGCGCCCATGAGGCCGAAGTCGTTGGCGGTGGTGACGAGGCCTTGGCCAAAGTGCTGCTGCCAGACGCGGTTCACGATCACGCGTGCGGTGAGTGGGTTGTTGGTGCTCGCGATCCATTGAGCGAGGCCAAGTCGGCGTTGCGTGGTTTTGTCGCCCGATGGAAATGGAGGCTGTTGTTGGACGAGAATCGCTGGCACCGCTGGCTGGACGGGATCGCCGAAGCGTGTGGGCGAGCCGCGCACGAGCACATGGGTCTCGGGTGCTTTCGACGATGGCTCGCGCCAAGTGTAAATCTCCGTGCCATCGACGGGCACGGTCAGCTCGGTCCGGCCTTTGCGAGGGCGTTCGAGCGGATTGAATACGGCGACGAGGCTGTAGTAGTCGCGTGTGGCCAATGGCTCGAATTTGTGATCGTGACAGCGGGCGCAGCCGATGGTGAGGCCGAGGAAGGCCTGCCCAGTGGTGCTGACGATGTCGTCGAGCTGATCGTAGCGATCCGTGGGCGGATCGGCGGGCTCATCATCCCAGTGGCCGAGGCGGAGGAAGCCTGTGGCGATGTGGCTTTCGACCGAGCGATTCGGAAGTTCATCGCCAGCGAGCTGCTCGATGACGAAGCGGTCGAAGGGTTTGTCCTTATTGAGTGCTTCGATGACGTAGTCGCGGTAGCGCCAGACGAAGGGCTTCTCCGCGTCGCGTTCGTAGCCATTGCTGTCGGCGTAGCGCACGACATCCAGCCAGTGCCGCGCCCAACGTTCGCCGTATTCGGGGCGGGCGAGGAGGTTGTCGATCACGGCCTCATAGGACTGATGGGAAGGAGGGGACTGATGTGCGAAGGCATCCTGCTCCGCTATCGTCGGTGGCAGGCCGGTGAGATCGAGGTGGATTCGCCGTAGCAAAGCTTGCGGTGACGCTTGCGGTGACGCTTGCGGTGATGATTCGTGTTCCCCGAAGACAAAGGCATCAATCGGATGCTTGGAGGCCGATTCGGGCATTTGGGGCCGCTTCACCGGCTGAAACGACCAATGCTCCGACGGCTTTTTCGGGATCACCTCACCGCTCGGAAACGGCGCACCGGCTGCGAACCAGTGTTTCAGCGCCTCGACCTGTGAACTCGTGAGTCTTGCTCCCTCTGGCGGCATGCGCTCGTCTTCCTCGTGCGAGGTTACGCGCTCGATCAGATCTGTGTGGATGCTTTTGTCGATCAAAGCGCCCGCATCGAGTCGCAGGCCGCCCTTTTGCTTCACTGAGCCGTGGCAGGATACGCAGCGCTCTTTGAGCAGCGGTTTGATGTCCTTCTCGTAATCGACCACGGCCGCCGCACGCGTGGAAAACGTGATCAGCAGGGCAAAAAGAATGGCGGGGCGTTTCATGGGCAGGAACAAGAAAGATTCTGGCGGGCGTGCTCTTGCCTGAATTTGGCACAAGCCATGGGTTCTTTCCGGCCAGAGATCATCCAGAGCGAACGTTTCAAACGACCTCATGAACCGACTGCCGCTTTTTCTTTGCGTTCTTCAAATCGCCACACTGAACCTGTCAGCACAGTCAGAGGCACTCCGCGCGGGAGCCGCTGCCGTGGACATCACGCCGACGCAGTTCCCGATGAACATGCCGGGCGGATTCAGCGCGAACATAGCCGAAAAGGCGCATGATCCGTTTCATTCAAGGGCGCTGGTGCTCGATGACGGTCGGACGACGCTGGCGATGGTCGTGGTGGACAATCTCGGGGCCGGTCCTGATGTGCTGAACGAGGCCAAGGCGCTCGCTGCCTCGAAGACGGGTATGTCGGTGGACAAGATGCTCATTTCATCGACCCACACGCACAGCGGCCCGTCGCTGAACACACGCAGCGAGGCTGCGGCGAAGTATTACAAGCAGTTCGTCGAAGGCGTGGCCGGGTCCATCATCCAGGCACACGCGGCGCTCAAATCGGCCGCAGTCGGCGCTGCGGCACATCCGCTGCCGGATGAGGTTTTTAATCGTCGCTGGTATCTCAAGCCGGGCAAGATGCCGCTGAATCCTTTTGGCCGCATGGACACGGTGAAGATGAATCCAGGCACCAGTCCCGATGTGCTTGATCGCCCCGCCGGTCCGACCGATCCCGACATCACGATCCTTTCTGTGCAGGATGCGAAGCGGAAACAGATCGCGGTCTTTGCCAACTACTCGCTGCACTACGTCGGTGGTGCGCCGGAGGGCCAGATGTCGGCTGATTACTTCGGCGAGTTCGCCCGCCTCATGCCCTCACGCGTGCGTGGCGATGAGAGCTTCGTCTCCATGATGTCGAACGGCACTTCGGGCGACATCAACAACATCCCCTTTGGCGCCACGCGGCCTCCACGCGAGCCGTTTGAGCAGATTCGCCTCGTGGCGGCGAAGGCGGCAGACACGGCGTGGCTGGCGCATCGGAAGATCGACAAGCATCGCGGTGATGCGCGGCTTGGCATGATCCAGCGCGAGATCACGCTGAAGTATCGCCGTCCTTCGGCGCAAGATCTCGCGGAAGCGAAGGCGGTGCTCGCCGTGAAGGACAAAGACGCCATCGAGAAGCTGCCACGCTTGGCGCAAAACTACGCGCACAGCGTCGTAAGCGCGGCAGAGCGGCCTGAGGAGACGCTCACGGTGAAGATCCAGGCCATTCGCGTGGGCGACTTCGCGGTGTGCGGCATTCCGTTCGAGACCTTTGTCGAGATCGGCCTCGATCTAAAAAAGCGCAGCCCGTTTCCGCAGACGATGGTCATCGGTCTCGCCAATGGCCGCCACGGCTACCTGCCGACGCTGGAGCAGCACAAGCTCGGCGGCTACGAGACCTGGCTGGGCACGAATTCGGTGCAGGAGGACACGAGCGTGATTCTGACGAACAACCTGCTGGAGATGCTGGCGGAGTTGAAGAAGGCCGAGTGACGCGCGTCACTCCTTCGCCCGCGAGTCGATGCAGATCGTCACCGGGCCGTCGTTGACCAGGGCTACCTGCATGTCCGCTCCGAAGATGCCACGGGCCACGGGTTTCCCCATCTCGGCCTCCAGCAGGGCGAGGAACTGTTCGTACAGCGGTATGGCGATCTCTGGCCGTGCGGCGCGGATGAAGCTGGGGCGGTTGCCCTTCTTGGTGCTCGCATGCAGTGTGAACTGGCTGACCACGAGCAGATCACCGCCGCTGTCCTTGACGGAGAGGTTCATCTTGCCCTCGGCATCGGCAAAGATGCGCATCTGCGTCACCTTGGACACCAGCCAGGCGAGATCATCGGCGGTGTCGTCGTGCTCAATGCCGGCGAGAATGAGCAGCCCTGGGCCGATCTGGCCGGTGATGGCGTCATCGACAGTGACGGAGGCGGAAGAGACGCGTTGGAGGACGAGGCGCATGAAAACTGGGTCTTTAGTGAATACTGGGCAAAAAATAAAACGGGATGTACAGCCAAAATTTGAGGCTTCGCTGCCGATGAAGATTCACCTTTGAACATCAAAGGTTTGGCATTTGAGCTTTCGCAGACTTTAGCTGATCAATTAAACGTGATACGACAGAATCAGGATCTGTTAATGCTTCAATTTCAGCTCCAAGCTCAGATACGAACTCAGATTTCGATTCACTGACCCATTGAGCAAGGTCCGCGAGGACTCGAACCCATGAAGGCTGAATGGCGAGTGCGAGATCTTTTCCTTTGGAAAGAGTCCAGCAGTAGCCATTTCTAACATTATCAATTTCTCCATCTGTGACATTCATGCTCTCGCCAGGTTTAGGATGGACCAACCTGTTTCTTATGTCCCCAGCTTGGGTGAGCGAGTGCCAACCGGGATCACCGGAGAAATCCAGCGCAAGTGGAGTGGCGAAGACTCTGGAAGCCATCTTGAAGGTAAACTTAACGCTCTTCTTAAAGTCGACGAAAGATGTGGATGAATCCACTTCACCGCTGTTTTTAACGGTCAGTTGTTCGTCTCGCAGCAAGGAAAGCTCACCGTGAGTTAGTTTTTGAGTGATTGCACTGACGGGGCACCGATGAAGTCTGGCACCCAAATGCTGCTGCAATGGAAGTATCACCTGCGTGGCAAAATTATAGGTAAGGTCTTTTGTTGAGTGGATGACGGACTCAACAAGGGCCATGGCTGCTCTTACATAAGCCCTGCGCAAGCGTTGGTCATGCATATTGAGGTCTAGGTCCTGCTCATAAGCTAGCAGATCCTCCCGCAACACATTGACTGCTTCCATGTCAGGAAATTTAAACGATGTAATTTGTGGAGAGGTGGACATAAACTGTTGTTCTGCACAAATGCGCACATCACCGCAGCAGCATCACGCCCTTCTCCGCATCGAATCCTTTCTCCCACTTCGCCACGACGAGCGTGGCGACGGTGTTGCCGACGAGATTGGTCAGGGCGCGCGCTTCGGACATGAAACGGTCGATGCCGATGAGCATCGCCAGTCCGGCGACGGGGATGCCGGTGTCGATGGTGCTCAAAGTGGCCACCAGCGTGATGAATCCCGCGCCTGTGACGCCCGCCGCGCCTTTGGAGGTCAGCAGCAGCACGCCGAGCAGCATGAGCTGCTGCCCGAGCGTCAGCGGCGTGTTCGTGGCCTGCGCGACGAACAACGCGGCGAGTGTGAGATAGATGCAGGTGCCGTCGAGATTGAAGGAGTAGCCGGAAGGAATGACCACGCCGACCACGGACTTGTCACAGCCGGCGTGTTCGAGCTTTTTCATGAGCTGCGGGAGCGCGGTCTCAGAGGATGAGGTGCCGAGCACCAGCAGGATCTCGTCTTTGATGAACACAAGCACCTTCCACAGGCTGAAGCCGCAAAAACGGCAGATCAGGCCCAGCACCACGAACACAAACAACCCGCAGGTCACATAGACACAGCCGAGCACCTTCGCCAGCTTCACCAGGGTGCCTGGACCTTCGGAGCCGACCGTGTAGGCCATGGCTCCAAAGGCTGCGATGGGAGCCACTTTGGTGATCATCGCCACGAGCTTGAAAAACACCTCCCCGACCGCGTGCAGCAGTTCCAGCACGATCTGCCCGCGCTCCTGCATCTGGCACATCGCCACGGCGACGAGAATGGCGAGAAACAGGGCTGGCAGCACCGATTCGTCCGTGAATGCACCCACAAAGGTCTTCGGCACGATGTTCATCACAAAGGTGAGCGTGCTCGTGTCATGCGCCTTCTCCGCGAACTCGCTGATCTTCGCGGTCTCTTTGGCCGAAGCCTCCAAGGGCATGCCCGCGCCGGGTTGGGCGATGTTGGCCACCAGCAGGCCGATGATGAGTGCCAGCGTCGTCAGCACCTCGAAATAGACCAGCGCCTTCCAGCCGACACGCCCAACACGCTTCAGATCGCCCATGCTGGCGATGCCCGCGACCACGGTGCAGAAAATGATCGGTGCGATGAGCATCTTGATCGCCTTGATGAAGATCGCCGCCAGCGGCTGCATCTTCGTGCCCGTTTCCGGGTAAAACAGCCCCAGCAGCACCCCCAAAACGATCCCGATCAGCACCTGCACATAAAGAATTTTCAGCCACTTCATGGGCGCGGATGCTGGCAGGTCTGTGGCAAAAGCCAAGAGGCTTTCTTGCACCCTCCGCCGGGCGTGCTAGGCTCGCGGCCCTCCAAACCTCCAATTCGCACGCATCATGGGCAAAACTCTCTTCGAAAAAGTCTGGGAATCGCACGTTGTCGGCACCCTTGCCAACGGCCAGACGCAGCTCCTTATCGACACGCATCTCGTCCATGAGGTCACCAGCCCGCAGGCATTCGGCATGCTGCGTGATTTGAACCTGAAGGTGGCCTACCCGCACCGCACCTTCGCCACGGTCGATCACATCGTCCCCACCGACAGCCAGGTCTCCCCGTTTTCCGATCCGCTTGCTGAAGCGATGATCCAGGAGCTGAACAAGAACGCCAAGGACTTCGGCATCACCTACTTCAGTCTCGCCAGCGGCAAGCAGGGCATCGTTCACGTCGTCGGTCCTGAACAGGGCATCACCCAGCCCGGCACCACCATCGCCTGCGGCGACAGCCACACCGCCACGCACGGTGCTTTCGGCGCGATCGCCCTCGGCATCGGCACCACGCAGGTGCGCGACATCCTCGCTACGCAGACCATGGCGCTCGGCAAGATGAAGGTCCGCCGCATCAATGTTGACGGCCAGCTTCGCCCCGGCGTTTACGCGAAGGATGTCATCCTCCACATCATCCGCCTGCTCGGCGCGAACGGCGGCATCGGCTACGCTTACGAATACGGCGGCAGTCTCTTCGACGCGATGTCGATGGAAGAGCGCATGACCGTCTGCAACATGAGCATCGAAGGCGGTGCGCGCTGCGGTTACGTCAATCCTGACGAAAAGACCTTTGAATACCTCAAAGGCCGCCCGTATTCGCCGCAGGGAGATCAATGGCTCGACACCGTCGAAAAATGGCGCGCCGTCGCCACCGACGCAGACGCCGTTTACGATGACATCGTCAACATCAAGGCCGAGGATGTGCCGCCCACCGTCACCTGGGGCACCAGCCCGGACCAAGCCATCGCCGTCACCGAAAATGTGCCGACGCCGGAAAGCGCCGCCACCGAGCCTGCGCGCATCTCCATCCAGGACGCGCTCGATTACATGAAGCTGCCTGCTGGCAAGCCGATCAAGGGCACCAAGATCGACGTCGCCTTCATCGGCTCCTGCACCAACGGACGCCTCAGCGACTTCCGCGAAGTGGCGAAGTACATCAAGGGCCGCAAAGTCGCCGCTGGTGTCAAAGCCATCGCTGTACCTGGCTCCCAGATCGTCGATGTCCTCGCACGTCAGGAAGGTCTCGACAAGGTCTTCAGCGAAGCTGGTTTCGAATGGCGCGGCGCAGGCTGCTCCATGTGCCTCGCGATGAATCCCGACAAACTCATCGGCGACCAGCTCTGCGCTTCGTCCTCGAACCGCAACTTCAAAGGACGTCAAGGCAGCCCCACCGGCCGCACCGTGCTCATGAGCCCCATCATGGTCGCCGCCGCCGCCCTCACCGGCAGCATCGCGGACGCCCGCGAGGTGTTCACAATCGCCGGTTAATTCACACCTTAACAACGAGGGCGGATTCGCGAGAATCCGCCCTCATTTTTTGATTTCATGAATCCAGAATCACAGACGAAACGGATGTGCTTCGCATTATCGGGTTTTGTGAATTCATCTTCCTGAAAAGCCATCGACAGCAGAATGGGGACAGAAGAATAAAAGACAATTCTGCTGTCCCCATTCTCCTTTCTGACTCGGTTTATCCAAAATCACAAATCGTACTGATTTTGCCGTATCGCATCCGTTCCGTGAAACTCGTGGCTCTCATTCTGGCACTCATCATCCTCGCACTGCTGGCGCTCAACGCCTGGATGATGTCGCCCACGAAGCTGCAATGGCAGTTGCAGCTTGTCACGACGGAGTTCGGCCACTGGCTCGCGCTGCTGGCGCTTGTTTTGATTTACCCGGCGGCGCAGACTTCACGTTGGTTCGCATTGCCGTTTCTGCTGCTCGCTTGCGCCTTCCTCATTCCGGCCTTCCAGGCATCTCGCGTCGCCAAGGCGCAAGGATTGCCCTTCTCCTGGTTGCGACTGTGGCTGCCGTTTCACACCCGCAAGTTTGAAGTCCACAACGAACGCCGCACCTACTGGCAGCAGGGCGATGAATCGCTCGACATCGTGATCTATCGGCCTGTTGGAGCCGACAAGCCGCTGCCGTGTCTGCTCATCGCCCACACCGGCGGCTGGGACAGCGGCGATCCGGGTGAATTCATCGGCGCGAACACTGAACTCGCTTCCCACGGCTACGTCGTGTGCTCTTTCGGTTATCGCTTGGCACCGAAGCATCGCTGGCCTGCTCAAGCCGATGACACCCGCCATGCGTTCGCGTGGATTCGTGAACACGCCGCCGAACTCGGCATCGACTCGAACCGCATCGTCCTCATGGGCCGTTCCGCCGGTGCGCAAATCGCCGCCGCTTGTGCTTATGGCATGCCGGAGCTCGGCGCTCGTGGCTGCATCTCGGTCTATGGCACGCCGAACATGCACCTCGCTCGCGAATGGTCCGTGCCGGACGATCTGCTCAAATCGCTCACGCTCGTCCGCCAATACATGGGTGGCGATCCGCACGAAGTCCCTGAGGCTTACCGCAGCGCTTCCGCCACGACGTTTCTCGATCAGCACAGCCTGCCCACGCTGCTCATCCATGGCGCGCTCGACTCCCTCGTCGGCATCGGCCACAGCCGTCGCTTCACCGCATTGCGTTCGGGTCGCGACGATCATCACTTCCTCGAACTCCCCTGGGGCACACACGGCACGGATTACTTCCCCTCCACGCCCGGCGGCCAGCTTTCCATGGCCGCCATTCGCCGCTTCATGGAACGATTCGTTCACGGTGGCTCGTAGTGGAGCGCGGACTTCCAGTCCGCAGCACTCCGCCACACCCAACGCCCCATGAAATCATACGGCCTTCTTTTTTGCCTCGCGGCGTCACTCTCCTTCGCAGGCGACCTCCAGCTCACGCTCCCGCCTGTCGTTTACGCCACACCGGACGTGCAGATGAGCCTCTACCACGACAACATCGTGCTCACCGAGAAGCCGCAGGACTATCGCTTCGAGTTCGAGTGCAAACTCGGCACCAACGAAACCCGCCGCTGGACTGTGAAGCCCACGGACGCCGATGTCGGCGACCACCCGCTCGCCATCACTGTCAAAAACGCCAGCGGCAAGGTTTTGGAGCAAGGAAAGACCACGCTGCACATCTCCCCACGCAAAGCGGGTGCCGACAAAACCCTGCGCCTCCTCATCGTTGGCGACAGCCTCACGCACGCCACCGTTTACTCGAACGAGATCGCCAATCTGCTCTCACGTCCCGGCAATCCGAAGTGGACCATGCTCGGCACGCACAAACCGGCCAGTGCTTTGCCCACCGTCGCGCATGAAGGCTACGGTGGCTGGGCCTGGGCCACCTTCCTCACCAAGTTCACCCCCGAAACTCCCGGCGTCACTGCCGGACCGCTCGCCCGCAAAGCCACCAGTCCCTTCATCTTTCCTGCTGCCGATGGCAAAACCGGCGTCTTCGATTTGAACCGCTATTTTGCAGAGCATTGCGACAACCAGCCGCCCGATGTCGTCACCTTTCTCCTCGGCATCAACGACTGCTTCGGTGCCGATCCCACCAAGCCCGACGCCACCATCAACAGCGTCCTCGACAACGCCGACAAACTCCTCGCCGCCTTCCACAAAGCCGCGCCCAAGGCCATCCTCGCTGTCGGTTTGACCACGCCGCCCAACGCCCGCCAGGAAGGCTTCACCGCCAACTACAAGGACAAATACCCGCGCTGGGGCTGGAAGCGCATCCAGCACCGCATCGTCCAGCTCATGCTCAAGCGCCTTTCCAACCGCGAACAAGAGGGCATCCACCTCGTCCCCACCGAACTCAACCTCGACCCCGTCGATGGCTACCCCAACAACAACGGCGTCCACCCCAACCCTGTCGGCTACGCCCAGATCGGCGCGAGCTTTTACTCGTGGATGAAGTCCAAGTGGTGAATTCATGCCGGATCGGGGCTTAACCCCCTGTTCCCAGGCCAAAGCGGCTCATCCAGAATCGGTTACGTTAGCTGCATCGCCCTGAAAAACGCGTGTGCGGGGCACTGCAGCATCTGCGGAGGGGTGAAAAAGGTCGTGCGAGGCACAGCATGCGCTGCAATGCCCTGCGCAACCGCCACGCGGGGCGCTGCACGATCTGCGAAGGGGTGCGCGACGCTCACGCACCCTGCCTCACGAGCGGCAGCAGGCCGCACAGCCGTTGCGCGGTGCCCTGCACCTGCTGCAACACACCGCGCAAAGCCCGCGCAGGGGATTGCACCTGCTGCGATGGGGTAAAAATCGGTCGTGTGATGCCACGCACGATCCGCAACGGGCCGCCATTTCGTTTTTCATGCCTTCGCTCGACATGCCGCAGCGGTGCATGCAAGCCATCCCCCTCTCCCCGCCGAGGACACCACATTCCTCTCAGCGGCCCAGGGGGAGAGGGACGGGGTGAGGGGGGCACGTTGCAGCGCAACAGGCCGTACTCGCCTGCCGATCCCTTGTGCCATCCTGCCCTTGATCCAGCGCTTCCCCACCACGACGGCCTCGAAAAGAGCCGTTCGTGAGCTGGGGAAGTCGTACGCCGCTTGCATTTAACTGAGATTGCAGCAGAAACAGCCGTCCAGGTATAAGCTTTTTTTGTATTTTTTATCGACTTCTATCCCATTTTCTAGATTATACCACCTATAAGGGCAGATGCTATGATCCTCGCATCCTTGTTGCGCAGGGGGCTTGTTAGCCTGACGTCCGAGCATTATCATCACACAATGACCCGCTTTACAGCCCATTCCTATAGCTTCTTCCAACATCCTTGGTTTCTTTGCGCCGCTAGCATATCGGCGGTTGTCCAGATCATCATCTGGGTTTTTGAGGCGGCGGGCAAGCTCCCCAAGATTGATTGGGTCCATACCGTCATCACTCACGGTGTTTTCGTCATGGGAGGGCTCGTTCTTTTTGGCATACTATTGATCAGCGGCAATTTTCAGCGAGTGAAACGCTCCTTGGCCAAGATCCATGATTTGAACCACCTCTATCGCAACACCCTCGCCGAGACGAGCGCCAAACTACTGATACTCGACGGTGCCACTCGGGATGAAGACGTAAAAGGTTTGCTTGCCAGGACGGAATTTGAGACCATCGACCGGGTCACCTCCATTATTGCTGCTCAATTTCAACTACTGTTCAATCGACCAGTAGTCGTAACATTTTGGAAATACGACGACGATCAGAAAGCGTGCGTGGAACAGGAAACCAGTGCTAATGGCACAGATTCGACACGTCCATTTCGTCAGAAGGAGCGTTATTTAAAGAGACATAACTCAGTCTTTTGTGATAATCGCGATAAGAAGGGGAAATGCTGTCATTTTTATAGCCCAGATGTTTCAGAGACTTCTGGGCAGGAGTTTGGATATCAGGATGAACGTCCCAATTATCTGGAGTTCTATAAATCTGTGCTATGTGTCCCTATCAGATTTTGCTTTCAAACCCGCGAAAATGAACCCACTATCGAAGATCTCGTGGGTTATCTTCAGGTGGATACGGCCTCGAGATATCGTCTTAATAACGCTGAGCACCTCTACCTTCTGTCTGCATATGCAGACCAGCTATACAATTTTCTCAGCCTAGTACGTCGCAACTTCATACTCTCTTAGCCATGCCTGCACACGATACAAGTTCACCTATGCTCACTGCAAATGAAGCTGCAGCGTTCTTGGAGGTAAGTGCAAAAGCGCGAATCATCGCGGTTCAACAAGTTGCAGACTTTGAGCGTTCTCAATCAGAGAACATCCCTCTGGAAGCTTGGTCAAAACTTTTTGCGGCATGGGGACTACAGAATCGGCAGTTGAGAGAATACAGTCGTGCTCATCAGAGCTGACAATAAGGTGGTGTATTGGATGGATACTTCTATCCCCCGAATTCAAATGGGATTCTTGAAGGTTCCGCATTGAGCGGGATCACCGCTCCTACAACCAACCCGGCGCGGGATTGCTGCCGAGGGACTTCACCTGCACTGCATGCGCTTGGCGGTAACGATGCATGGGAAACCGCATGTCTGCGCGAGCTTCCTGGAACCGGAGCTTAGCGGCGATAGACAGCAAAGGCTGCCCGTAGGGTGAGCGCAGCGAATCAATGCTCCAGCCCTCTGGAGCTTTGCGCGGGCCTTGGGACGCACGAAAGCGGCGGAGGCCGCCGCACTCCAGGACGCTGCCGCGAGCCTTCATCTGCTGAGGCTCCTGCGGTATTGTTTCGTCTGAGAGCGCGGTGATGGCCTGCTACCGGCGTCTGGCGTCTTGAGTATTCCGTATGTCAGCCAGCAGCGTGTTAGACTCCTTCAGGCAGGCTTCGCAGAGCGCCTGAAATGTTTGCAGGGGCATCGCATCGCCTTCGAGCGGCTGATTCAGCCTCAATTGGCCGCTGGCAAGCTGCCAGGTCGCCAGTGCTTCGATGTAGTCGAGGCGACGCTCAGACGGGATGAAGATGGGGAGCTGGCCTTTTTCGATGACGGGCAGATTCGCGAGCAATCGCGCCATGCGGCCATTGCCGTCGGCATAAGGGTGGATGCGCACGAAGGTGGCGTGGCTCCAGACATACGCCTCCAGCGCTGACACACTCGTGTCCTGTCGCCGCTGCTGAAAGCCTGCCAGCCAGTCCTGCATGAGCGCGGGCACCTGCTCGGGCATGGCATAGGTGTCGTTGATGACGGTCTTGCCGCCTTGTTTGGCGAGCGTCGAGTTCGGCTCGCGTTTCCAGGCTCCCACGGGCTTCAAATAGTCCACCTCTACGCTGGTTTGCACGGCCTGATGCAGCGTGTGCAGGTCTTCCGGCTGCAAGACGCGCCCTTCAGCCAGCCAGGCGTAGAGCAAGTCCAGAGCACGGCTGTGGCCGAGGACTTCGTTGTGATCTGCCAGCGGCTTTCCTGAGATGGTGAGGCCGTAGCGCAGCACCCCGAAGGTCTCGCCTTCCGTCAGCGTGTTGCCTTCCAGCGCGGTCGAGGTGTGCGTCCAGCGCACGCGCAGCTTTTCGAGAAAAGTCTCGCGCAGATCGGCGTCCAGGGCGCTGAGTTCGGGAAGGAAGCGGGATAACACGGTGGCGAGACTACGTCAGGCCGATGCTCTCCGCAATGAGGCGGACAACAAGGCGACGATCACCGCTCCTCCACCCAGC
>JBIKYB010000439.1:0-3788 GCA_044355475.1 Prosthecobacter sp. | reverse complement strand
GAGGCGCTCTTCCGCATCGCCAAGTCAAAGCTGCACCGCAGCCCAAACTACATGGATCTCAACCACATCATCGCGCTCATCATGAGCTCGGTCACGGCGTCCCTGCGTTTCCCTGGCAAACTCAACACCGACCTCAGCGAGTATGTGACCAATCTGGTGCCGTTCCCTGGCAATCACTTCCTCACCGCCTCATTCGCGCCGATGCGCGCCCCAGGGCAGGAAGGCCAAGTTCGCATCAATTTCCCGGACATCGCCCGTGAGACCTTCTCCCAAGATAATTTCACCGCCGCCATTGACTGGCAGAACGGTGTTTATCTCTCCGCTTGCGCCCTTTTCCGGGGTGATGTGAAGGCCAGGGAGGTTGAGGAAAACATGGCGGCCATCCGCAAGACCCTCAATTTCGCTAGCTACGTCCCCACTGGCGTCAAACTTGGCGTCGCAGAGACCGCACCGGAAGGATTCGCCTCTAGCGGCCTAGCCCTTGTCAATCACACCGGCATCGCCGCTGTTTTCGAGCGTCTCATCAACAACTTTGATATCATGTTCGACAACCATGCCTACACGCACTGGTACGAGAACAACGGTGTCTCACGCGAAATGATGGCCCACGCTCGCAACACCATCGCCAACCTCGCCCAATCTTACCGCGACGCGAGCTGATCGTTCCCACGATCACAGTGACCGCCGCGCGCAAAAAAACTGCCCCCCCCAACCGTGGATACTGCTCTGGAGCGCCAAATTGCCTCCGCCTCCCGCAGCGTCGAGGAGGCTAGGCGGCTTGCCTACCACGACCCCGTTCGTGTGGGGGCGCTCGTGGAGCAGATCAGTGTGCTCGCCGACCTTCGTCAGAAAGAGGGAGACTTCCGCAAGGCCGAGTCTCTCTACCGCGAGGGCTTGTTTCGAGCCCAGGAACTGCGCAAACAGGACCCGGATCTTCTCACGGGCATCTATTCGCTCCTGGCGCATCTTTATGAGCGTTGGGGGCGCATGGACAAGGCAGCGGAGTTTTATGAAAAGGCGCTCCAGATCAGCATCGACAACGATTTGGACGACAGTGACAAGGTGGCCACCATCAAGAACAACTTGGCCATGATCTTCAAGCAGCTCCGCCAGTTCGAAAAGGCAGAGCGCTATTACTGCGAGGCTTTGGAGACCTTCCAGCGGCTTGATGGAGAGCAAAGTTCCCGTGTAGCCTCTGTGTATAACAATTTGGGCGTGCTCTACTACAGCAGCATGGACGTGGACCGCGCCCAGGCCATGCATGAGCGTGCCCTCGCCATCCGACAGAATCTCAACGAAAGCCAGATGGACCCGGCGGACCTTTCCCAAACCTTCATCAATCTGGGAGCTGTCTACAAGGCATCTGGGGATTTCCAAAAGGCGGAAGCCTGCGTGGAGCGTGCGAAGCGCATCCGTGCCGCGATGAATGGTTATCATCCCAACCCGCGCCGCTCAGCCTCCTTGCTGATCGACAAGAGTTTGTGACACATGGGCGCTCACAATGCGCGTTGCAAAAAAATCTTCTCTTCGGGCAGCAGCAACAGCGGCGAGACACGCTCAACTAGGTGAAAAGAGCGCCCAGGCTCGCCGCCACTCATCTTTAAAAGAGCTGCATACACCACACGTTGCCCTGGTGGGAGCTTTTCCGGCTGGGTGACTTTCGGCAGCAGAGCAGAAACCTCTTCTTGCCTTCCGTGGCGGTGTGAGGAAAGAGCCTGGAGCAGATGTACTTGGTCCATGCCTGAGCTGAAGGTGCTGGTGTGGAGTTTGTGATAAGCGGTTTCGATTTCTGTGCCTAGCAACGTTTGCAAATACAGGCTTTGGAGCTGGATTGCTGCGTCCTCAGGCCTCAATTTCAGCAGGTCGGCACAGGCTGTTAGCATGGCTTGGCCGTCGCGTTGCGATTCGGCCAGCGCATAGAGCCTGGACAGCATGGAAAGACGGGTGGCTGGGTGTTTGGCTGCGACTGACTGGTAGCAGTGTCTAGCCAGCTCCCAATGGCCGATTTGCTCTGCTAGTCGTCCGGTTTCGAGTGTTTCCTCCAGGTTGTCGCCGCGCTCGGCTTCTTCAAAAACGCGTTGAAGCGTCTGAAAGGCACCCGCAAGGGTCACATCAAGGCGGGCCTGAGTTTCCGCCTGCCAGAGACGAATTTTTTGTGCAGGGAAGGCCGTGTTGATGCGGTTGGAGCTCAACAAATGGCTGAGTTCCCGCCAACGTCCCTCACCTCGCATGGCTCCGACATAATGTGGCAGTAGAAGGGTGTGCCGAGCGGCCATGGCCTCTGGTACCAGACGCAGAATGAGCGCATGCTCGCGCTCGCTCGCCAGCCAAGCCAGCAGGGGGGCTGTTTCCCCCGGTGGAACGCTCTCCCAGTGTTTGATTTCCTCCTGAAGAATGTCTGTTCGCCTCTGCGGACTCAGGCGCAACTGGGCCGAGAGCACCTTGAGCCGAGCGTTTGTTTTTGCCGTGTGAGTTCCCTGGGCTTTTTCTGTTAGGAGGAGCAGTTCCTGGGCCTCGGGCGTGGTGAGAGGCTTGCTCTGGGCCAGTAGCTCAATGGCGGGCAGCGCTGCTCCGCCCGTGCGTGCGAACTGCCATAGCTTTTGTTTCATGGCCTTGCGGCGGGCTGGGTCGCTGCTGGCGGTGTCGGTTAAGGCCAGCGCCATCAGTATTTCGCAATCATCGGGGGCTTTTGCCAGGATTCTGCGCAAGGCATTGGCGGCGTCATCCGGTCTCCCTTCGGCGGCGAGAATGTCTGCCTCAAGCCGCAAAGCCTGCGGCGCTTGCCGATCCTGACTTGGCAGCATCTCCAGCAGCGCACGGGCATTGGAGATCTCACCCCGGCGTACTTCAGCTCTGCCCAGCAGAGCAAGGTCCGCAGATGTCGCCATTCCGGTTTTTCGCAGCCGATCGCTGAGCTCCACTACGGAACGCGGATCTCCGCCAGCGTCGAAGATGAGGCGGATGCTGGCACGCAGCACCTCAGGATCGTCAGGTGCCCAGCGTCGGGCCTCCCGCATCTCGCCAATGGCTTGCTTCCAGTCTTTTTCCTGGGCAAACTGCTTCATGGAGGGCAGGTGGCGGCGTCCCAGCCAGCCTTTGACCATGGGTGCCGCATGCGGGAATGCCAGCCAGCAGACAGCGCCGAAAAGCAGCAGCGCACCCGTGAAAAGCAGCATCAGGCGAAGCTCACGCCCCGTGCGTGTGGCGCTGTTGCTTCCGACTGTGGATGGCGTGCTCATGGAGGGCGTTCCGCATCATGGCGTGCCGAGATCCAGCAGGCAGCGGAAGCCGAGGTCGCTGCGGGAGGCGTTTTTCAAGGCATGGGCACGTGCGGAAGTCAGCAGCGCGTCTTTGTCTGATCCCAACCAGCTACCGCCGCGGATGACGCGTTCTTCAGGCGCTCCGGGCCAGGCATCCGCACACCACTCGGCCACATTGCCGCCCATCTCGTGCAGTCCAAGTGCGTTGGGCAGCGCACTGTCCACAGGGGCGGTGTAGGAGTAACTGTCAGCCGTGCCAGGGATCTTGGTGGCATCCAGGTTCGCTGCGAGTGTCCCAGGTTTCCAGTCATCAGGCTTGGTTTTCCATGGGTAATGCGTTTTGTCGCTGAGGTGTCGTGCTGCTGGATCAGCCCCGGCTTCATTGACCAAACCGGCTGCTTGGCTCCATTCCAAATCACTCGGCAGGCGGTAGGAGGCGGTGGGGGAGATGAGCTTGGTGGCGCGGTCGCGTTCGGTTAGCCAGACGCAGAAGGCGGAGGCGTCCTCCCAGGAGACACCGGAGGCAGG
>JBIKYB010000438.1:0-3798 GCA_044355475.1 Prosthecobacter sp. | reverse complement strand
TGATGAAGGCGTGCTCGTTGTTGATGCTCAAGGGGCCATCATTGCCTCGAATTCAAAGCTGGACGATTTCCTCGGCAAGCCGGTCGAAGAACTCGCCGGACGTGACGCCTCCCGCCTGCTCTCCGCCCTGGTGGAACGCTTCCAGGAAAAGGCCGTCATCACCGCTTGGATCGAAAAAACCGCCTCCAGCATTGAGGTCCAAGACGAGACACCTCCGCTCGTCGCCAATGACAGCCGCGTCTTCTCGCTACGCTCCAACCCCATGCGCACAGACGCCGGGGAGATCATCGGACGCATCTGGATCGTGAAGGACCGCTCCGCCATGCGTGTGCTGGAGGCCCAGCTCCGTGAGTCGCAAAAAATGGGCACCATCGGCCAGCTCGCCGGCGGCATCGCGCATGACTTTAACAACCTCCTCACCGCCATCCGCGGCAATCTCACGCTCGCCGAGCTCACTCCGGCCTCCAACCAAGCAGGTGTGCGTGACAAGCTGCAAAACGCCAACCACGCCACCACCCGCGCCGCTGAGTTGGTCAAATCCCTCCTCGGCTACTCACGCCGCAGCAACGGAACCAGCATCCGCAAGACCACCAACCTGAAACGCTTGCTGGCAGACGTGCAAAATCTCCTCAAACACAGCGTCGATCCCCGCGTCACCATCCAGATGCGCGGCGGCATGGACGCGTCCTACGTCACCTCGGACGCCACCCAGATCGAGCAGGTCATGCTCAATCTCTGCCTCAACGCCCGCGACGCTCTTCCCGCCGACAAGGGCGTGATCGAGATCGCGGTCGAAAACGTCACTCACCACAAGCCAGCTTCGGCGGGTGCTCCGGCTGACGTCTCCGAATTCGTCATGCTTGTCGTGCGTGACAACGGGAATGGCATTTCCGAAGAACATCGCAGTCGCATTTTCGAGCCCTTCTTCACCACCCGTTCCTCCACCACTGGCACTGGCCTTGGTCTTTCCACCGCGCAGGACATCGTGCGCGAGCACGGCGGCTGGATTGAGTTCGACAGCGAGGTCGGGCGCGGCACCGAGTTCCGCGTTTTCCTTCCACGGGTGCTCAATCCTGAGCAGGTCGATGAGGAAGGCCCAGTCGATAACGGACCCACCGTCTCCGCCCCGATCGGCGGCCAGACTACCATTCTCGTCGTTGATGACGAGGCCCCGGTGCGTTCCATTGCCATGAACATGCTCGGTTTCCTCGGCTACCGCGTGCTGGAGGCCTGCGATGGCCAGCAGGCGCTCGATGTCCTCCTGCGCAGCGGCGAGAAAATCGACGCCGTGCTACTCGACATCTACATGCCGAAGCTTTCCGGTCGCGACACCTTCAAAGAGCTCCGCGCCGTTGGCAATGACGTGCCTGTCGTGGTGTGCAGCGGCTTCGTCATCGACCCCGACGAGTTCATGATCCTCAGTCAGGGCCATCCACCGCCCGTGGACATCATGCTGAAGCCATACTCGCTAGACGGACTCAGCAAAGCGCTCGCCAAAGCCGTGCAGAAGCCACAGGAGCGTGAAAGCGCCTTCGACCTCACTGCCAGCCGCTCTCAGATGGCGCAGGCACCGATGCTGGTCTCCTGAGTCAATGCCCATACCAAGGCGGAGAGCGTCATATACCACGGCTCAACCGTGTCGATGCAGTTGGTTGAGCACAGAGACACGAAGTACACAGAGTATGAACCGGAATACACTCTCACCATCTGCTGCGACCGAGGCTTCTGGCCTCTGTGCTCTTGTGTCTCTTTGGTCAGTCTGCATCGTTACGGCTCAAACATGAATGCCCTTTGATTCAGGTTCTTGATCACTGGTTTTGAATCTTGCGCGTCTGCTTGGCCGTGGGCCGGATGTGTGTGGCGCACAAAACATCGCTAACTCGATGACGGCTGGTTCGGGATCGGTGGAATCCGCTGCAGTCGTAGAAGCCGAATCGTTGGGCGATGATGGCTTCGGGTCGGCGGGCAATACCTCGCCAAACCGCCGATGGCCTTCAACAAAAAGGCACCCGATCTTGCGACCGGGTGCCGTGAGGGTGAGGTGCGATGACGGTTCGCTCGATTAGGCGAAGATTTCGAGCAGCGGGGTGCCCTTGTCGCCGACCGTGAATGGACGGTTGGAGGGCGACATGACCACTTCTTCCACCGGCAGGCCCATGGCGTGACCGATGGTGGCCTGGAAATCCATGGGGGTGGCCTGTTTGTCGGCCACGCGGCGGCCATCTTTGTCGGTGGCACCATAAACGAAGCCACCTTTGACGCCGCCGCCCGCGAAGACGGTGGAATAGGCCAGCGGGTAGTGATCGCGGCCGGAGTTTTGGTTGATGTCTGGTGTGCGTCCAAACTCAGACCCCATGACCACCATGGTGGACTCCAGCAGGCCGTTGGCGGCGAGATCTTGAATCAGCGTGGCAAACACACTGTCCATGGTCTGACCGGTGCCGCCCAGGGCTTGGTCGATGTTGTTGTGCATGTCCCAGCCGCCAAACTGCACTTCAATGAAGCGGACGCCGGATTGCACCAGACGACGAGCCAGAAGAGCGCCCTGGCCGAAGCTGCTGTTGCCGTATTTGGCCCGGGTGTCGGCAGACTCCTGCGTGAGGTCGAAGACTTTGAGATCCTCGCTCTTCATGAGCTTCATGGTCTCATCGTAGAATTCCGTGTAAGCTTTGACTTCTTCGGACTGGTATTTTTTGCGGAAGGAATCGTCCAGCTCGTTCATGAGCGAGACGCGCTTGTTGAAATGCAGCTCGGAACTGGTCTGCTTGATGTTTTGCAGGCCGGTTTGCGGATTCGCGATTGGGATCGGGCTGGAGGCGGGTGGGAAGAAGCCTGCGCCCGGGAAGGCACTACCGCTATTGACGATGACACTGTCCGGCAGGGTGACGCCTTTGATGCGGCCCAGGAAGTGGGAAGCCCAGGCCCCCATGCATGGATGCACAATGGTGCCACGCGGCTCATAGCCAGTCTTCATGATGTAGGTGCCTGCATCATGCACGCCGGTCTTGGAGCTCATGGAACGCACGATGGTGATTTTGTCGGAAACTTCCGCCATCTTGGTCATGGTGCCGCCGAGGTAGTCGATGCCACCTTTGCCCTTGATGGGGGCGGTTGGGCCCTTGGTCTCACCGGTTTTAGGATCCCAGGTGTCGATGTGGGTCATACCGCCGTTCATCCAGAGGAAGATCACGTTCTTGGCCTTGCCATAGCCAGGTCCGGGAGCTGCGGCTGCCGCGCGCAGGTTGAGGGCTGGCATGACGGTGACGCCAAGGGCGGTCTGGGCCGTGCGCATGATGAAATCGCGGCGGGCCAGCGGGCTGAGTTTGTTGAGTTCGGTTTTCATGGAAAGAGTCTGTCTGGATGAATGCGGTTGTTTGAGAGAGGCTGGATTATTGGACGAAAATGAATTCACGGGTGTTGATGAGTGCCCAGACCATGTTGGCGTAGCCGTCATCACCACCGCCGATGGCTCGTTGGGCGATCTGTTTTTCATTCATGGTCGGACGGCGGCTCAGAACGGTGAGGTACATGGCCTCGACGCGCTCCGAGGGCGTGCGCACTTTGTCCATGGTGCGGAAAATCAGCGAGTCGCTGCTGGTGAGCATTTGCTGCGCTTGGCCGTTCATCATGGACAGCACCTGCGGCACCGTGCCGATCTTGGAGCTGCCATCAATGATGTTTCGCGGCGACTGGCCGAAGTCGATGAGAAAGTGGCCGTTGGGCGCGGGTTGTTCCAGCTCGGAGGCGCGGCGCAGCACGAGTTTTCCGAAACTCAGAGAGGCGTTCTCCATCATCATG
>JBIKYB010000437.1:0-3809 GCA_044355475.1 Prosthecobacter sp. | reverse complement strand
ATGGGCAGAGCGGGCTGCCGATCAGCAGCTTGTTTCCGCATACGGCGCGTCATGCGGATGACTTGTGCGTGATCCGTTCGATGCACGCGGACACAGCGGCGCATGCCTCGGGCTGCTTGCAGATGAACACGGGCAGCATCTTCATCGGCAAGCCGTGCCTGGGGTCGTGGTTGAGCTACGGGCTGGGCACGACGAATCAAAATCTGCCAGGCTTTGTGGTGATGACGGACCCGCGCGGCGGACCGATCGGCAGCGCGTCAAACTGGACGGCGGGTTACATGCCGGCGGCGTATCAGGGCACATTGTTTCGCAGTGGCGGCTCGCCCTTGCTCGATCTGGCGACGCCGGAGGGCACGAGCGACCGCACGCAGCGGCGCAGTCTGGATTTGCTGAAGTCGCTGAACGAAGAGCATCTCAAGCTGCATCCCGAGGAGACGGAGCTGATGGCGCGCATCGAATCCTATGAGCTGGCGTATCGCATGCAGACGGAGGCGATGAGCGTGGTGGATGTGGACAGCGAGGACGCGGCGACGCGGGAGATGTATGGCCTCAACGACAAGCGCACGGCGGACTTTGGCCGCAAGTGCCTCATCACGCGCAAGCTCATCGAGAAAGGCGTGCGCTTCATCCAGCTCTACTCCGGTGGCGGGCACATCGAGGACACCTGGGACGGTCACAACGACTGCATCACGAATCACACGCTGCACGCAGGCGAGACGGACAAGCCCATCGCGGCGTTGATCGCCGATCTGAAACGCACAGGGCTGTGGGATGAGACGCTGCTTGTCTGGGGCGGAGAATTCGGCCGCACGCCAACGAGCGAAGGCGTAGGCAAGCCGGGACGCGATCACGACTGGCATGGCTTTTCCATGTGGATGGCCGGTGCAGGCGTAAAGGGAGGCCAGTCCATCGGCGCGACGGATGAACTCGGTTTCAAGGCCGTGGAGGATCGCGTTCACGTCAGCGATCTGCATGCCACGATCCTGCATCTCATGGGCATTGATCATAGGCGGCTGAGCTTTCCGCATCAGGGGCTGAATCAGCGGCTCACCGGCGTGGAGGAGCGGCGCGTGGTCACGAAGGTTCTGGCGTGATGGGCGGTCGAAAACCTCCCGTCCTTGAAACAAGACGCGTTGGTGGACTGTAAAGCTTGGTCATGAATCTGTGGCTCAAGCAACGTGACACGAAGGCAACCAGCCCCGAGCGACGGCGGTTGCTGAAGTCGTTGTCAGCAGGCGTACTGGGCTTCAGTGCGCCGGAGTGGCTGGCGATGCAGGCGCAGGCGAGTAATTCATCGAAGGCGGCGGTGGTAGGACAGGCGAAGCGGGTGCTGGTGATTTACGAGGAGGGCGGCATCAGCCAGATGGACTCGTTTGATCCGAAGCCAGACGCACTGCTGGATCATCGGTCGCCTTTCAAACCAATCCCGACGAGTGTTCCGGGCACACATTTCTCCGAATTGATGCCGCTGACGGCGAAGCAGGCGCATCGGCTCGCTGTGGTGCGCAGCATGACCTCCGCACCGACGGCAGGGCACAAGGAGTGCTGCCAGGAGTTCTTCAAAGGCTACCGCAACACGAACCCCTTCGACTTTCCCGACATCGGCTGCGTGGTGACGGAACTGATGGGCACGGACCGACCGGAGATGCCGGGCTACATTTTTTGTCCTGGCATCAACATGCCGAATGCGATCACAAGCACGGGTTTCCTGCCAGCCAGTCGTGCGCCGTGGAAGCTGGGAACGAAGCAGCTCGGTGAGAACCTGAGTGATCCGCAGTGGAAGGTGCGCTCGCTGGAGCTGCAAAAAGGCCTGGCGCGTGAGCGACTGCTGGAGCGGCATCGGCTGCTCGAATCGCTCGATGTCGGCGCGGTGGCAGAATCGACGGCGGGCCAGGTAATGAAAGGAAACACGCAGCACGCGCTCGATCTGCTGACTAGCGACGAAGCGAAGCATGCCTTTGATCTTTCGCGTGAGTCGAACAAGACGCGCGACCGCTACGGACGCGATCATCGCGGAAACTGCTACCTGCTCGGGCGGCGATTGATCGAATCCGGTGTGCGTTTTGTCACCGTGACTTGCATCCAGCCGCCTGAGCATGTGAAGCGCGCCGGCATTGGCCAACCAGGCGGTGTTTTCCTGAACTGGGATCATCACGAAGGCATCTACAACAACGGCCCCTGTGGCGGACCGCAGGGGAACAGCAACCAGGAGCGCTACGGCCTGCCACATCCGGTGATGATGCCGAGCCTGGATCGCTCGTTCAGTGCGCTGATTGAGGACATGCATGAACGTGGCCTGCTGGCCGAGACACTCGTGTGTTTCGTCACCGAGATGGGCCGCACGCCGCGCATGAACAAATACGGCGGACGCGACCACTGGGCACGGTCGATGTCCATCGCCTTCGCAGGAGCGGGCTGCCCCGGTGGAGCAGTGATCGGTGCGACGGATCGCGAAGGCGGCGACGTCACCGACGCGCTCTACACGCCTTACGACTACGCCGAGACGATCTACCGAAAGCTCGGCTTCTCCGAGAACCAGCGGATTGAAAAGCCGAATGGTGTCGCCATTCCGCTGTCGGATGGTGGCAAGGCAATCCGGGATCTCTTTACCTCATGAGACCGCTCGCACTGCTGCTGTTGTTTGCTTCCAGTTCACTCGCCGAGCCAGACTGGGTGCTGGAAGGCACCGCACCATGGCAGGCTCGGGATTCGCAGGCGGAGTGGGTATTCAAAGACCAACTCTGGATCGGCGGCGGATGGTTCCAGTCGTATGCGGAGCCTCCGCGCGATGTGTGGGCCTCAGGTGATGGCAAAGCGTGGTCTTTGATCGAAAAGAGCGCCCCGTGGCTGCACAGCGATCTGCCGATGAACCTCACCTTTTCCGACAAGATGTGGATCATGGGTGGTTGGCACAAAGGACGGCTCCCAGGGCACAGTGCGAGCAATCAGGTGTGGGCTTCTGATGATGGAGTAAAGTGGGAGCAGGAGGCTGCAAGCGCCGGCTGGTCGCCAAGACTCGCCGCAGGACTGGTGGAGCATCGCGGGCGGATGTGGATGCTCGGTGGTACGGAGAATTATTACTTTGGCGATGACACGAGTTTGAAAAACGACGTTTGGTCGTCGGCGGATGGCAAAGTATGGAAGCAGGAGACAGCGAAGGCGGCATGGTCGCCGCGAGCCTATCATCAGGCCGTCGTTTTAAACGATAAGATCTACGTCCTCGGCGGTGGGAACTATGTGCCTAGCTACCACGCGAAGAATGACGTGTGGTCCTCCAGCGATGGCGTGAACTGGACCTGCGAGACCGAGTCTGCACCCTGGGGGCCGCGTCTGTGGTTCAGCGCAGCGGTGTATCGCGGCCGCATGTGGGTAGTCGGCGGCTGGTCAAAGGAGAAGGATAACTTCGGGGACGTGTGGCACAGTACAGATGGCAAGAATTGGCAACGACTTGATACGAAGACCAGTTGGAAGGCCCGACATGAGCACTCGATTTTCGTTTTCCAAGACAAGCTCTGGATCGCAGGCGGACATGCGCGGCCTCTTTCGAGCGAGGTGTGGTCGCTGCATCTGCCTGCGGATTGGAAGCCAATAGTGCCTACTGCAAGCCTGCCTATCCTCACTCTGCCAGTGCGAGTCCATCTCGTGCAGTCAGAAACGATACCGGCGATGCACACGACACTGGTCGAGTCCGACGTGAAACGCATCATGGGCAAGGCGAACAAGGTTTGGTCACAGGCGGGCATTCAGTTCGAGATCGAGTCCATCGGTCCGACGACAGCTGTCCCAATGCCGCCGGAGATGCGATTGAA
>JBIKYB010000135.1:0-13159 GCA_044355475.1 Prosthecobacter sp. | reverse complement strand
CACCTTGGCGAGCACCTCGGAGGCTGCCTTGGCCGTGGCAGGCTTCTTGCCCTGCGGGTGCAGCAGGATGTGCGGCTCCGAGCCGATGAGCGCCTTGCGAAACTCGCCCTCAAAGCCTTTCATCACTGAGCTGATGACGATCATGGCCGTCACGCCGACCATGACGCCGAGGATCGAAATGACCGTGATCACCGAGACAAACGAACGCTTCGCGCGTAGGTAGCGTCGGGCGAGGAAGAAGGTGACGTTCGAGAGCATGGGGCGCATCAAAGCGCTGTGCGGGCGGGATTCGAGGGGAAAGTGAGGAATGAATGGGGTGGTGGTGCCAGGCAGCCTGATGAAAACTCACGAAGGAACGGGTGAGACGTTAAAAGTTAGAGGTCAGAAGTGGTGCTGCCGCAGGCGACAATTCTGACCTTTCACCTCTGACTTCTCACGCCGGGAGTTTTTTCAACAGGCTGCCAGGAATGGAACGGCGATCCCGGAGGGATCGAAGAAGGTAGCCAGGGGTAAATCTGCGCAGCAGAGGCCGCCCCTGGGACGACGGGAGCCACGCGTGTGTCTTCAAGGGCGCATCCTGGAGGGATGCAAGAGGTGTGCGCGAGGTCACCGTGAACGTGGGTTGAAGAAGGCTCTGGCCCCCTCCCCGGGGGGCGGCCTTGGGCTTGGGTGCGTTGGTCAACGTGTCCGGGGGTGGCGCTCGCTGCGCTAGCTGACCCCCGGCTAATTTCTTCGATCCCTCCGGGATCAATCGCAACGCCCGCGTTCTTGAATCAGGCAGGTTGCATGGCTCAGAGCGGCTCGGATGTCGTCCATTTCCAGATAAGGATAGAGAGTGAGCAACTCATCCTCACGACAGCCAGAGGCCAGCATGCCGGTGATCATGCCCACGGTGACGCGCATGCCGCGCACACAGGCTTTTCCACCCATGATCTGAGGATTCCTCGTGATGCGCTTGGCTTGGAGGGAGTTCACGATGCAATCACCTCACTTTTTCACCACCGCTTCCACCCCGAACAACGGCAAGGATTTCTTTACAGACTGGGTGACACCCCAGAGCAGCGGGGTGGAGACGATGATCCAGATGAGGACGGCTTTCATGGCGTGAAATCAGGCGGTGGGCGTGTCTTTGACGTGGTATTTGGGATCAACCGGGCGGACGAGCAGATTGGCGATGAGGCCGATGCCAAGCAGGCCGCACATGAGGTAGAAGGTGTTGTTGTAGGCCTCCGCCTTCGGCACGCCGGCGGCGACACGGCTGGAATACAGCCCGTTGATGAGAAGCGGGCCGATCACTGCGGCCATGCTCCATGAGGTGATGAGCCGTCCATGGATTGCGCCGACCTGATAGGTGCCGAACATGTCCTTCAAATACGCCGGAATGGTGGCGAAGCCGCCGCCATACATGCTGATGATGAGCGCGGTGCAGATGACGAAGAGCGTGCGGTTCTGCGTCTCCTGCGTGTAGGGCAGGAGGGCGTAAAGCACGGCGCCGAGGATGAAATAGATGCAATAGACGGCCTTCCGCCCGGTGAAGTCGGAGATGGAGGACCACACGAAGCGCCCGCCCATGTTGAAGATGCTCAGCAGCCCGGTGAAGCCCGCGCCGATGGCGACGCCGACGCCGAACATGTCCATGCACATGTCCGCCGCGCGTCCCAGCACGCCGATGCCAGCGCTGACGTTCATGCACAGCACGGTCCACAGCAGCCAAAACTGCGGCGTCTTCCACGCGGTGTCCACCGAGACGCTGGCGGTGGTGATCATGCCGTGGGAGGCGGCGGCTTTTGGTTCATAGCCCTCCGGCTTCCATCCAGCAGCGGGAACGCGCACGATGAAGGCCCCGAAAAGCATGAAGCAGGCATACAGCGCGGACATCGTCATCAGCGCCTTCATCGCCCCGGTGCCGCCGCTTGGGGCGAAGTAGTTCATCAGCTCCTGCGCCAGCGGAGATCCGATGAGCGCCCCGCCACCGAAGCCCATGATGGCCATGCCCGTGGCCATGCCGGGACGGTCAGGGAACCACTTCACCAAAGTGGAGACGGGGGCGATGTAGCCGAGACCCAGACCGATGCCGCCCACGAAGCCGTAGCCGCCCCAGATGAGCGCCAGGGATTTGAGCTTCACGCCCAGCGCGGCGATCAGCAGGCCGCCGCAGAAGCAGCAGCAAGAGGCGATCATCGTCTTGCGCGGACCGCTGCGCTCCACCCATTTCCCAAACACCGCCGCCGAGATGCCCAGCATCGCCAGCGCGATCTGATAGGCGATGTTCACCCAAAAGACATCCTGGCCCAGTTCCGTGCCCAGGGGCTTGTTGAACACGCTGAACGCATACACCTGACCGATGCACATGTGAACCGCCACGGCGGCGGGAGGGACGAGCCAGCGGCTGAATCCAGGCTTGGCGACGGTGGCTTCGCGGGAGAGAAAACTCATGTTGGTCGGGAGTGTCGGTTGAGCCGCGTGTTTTAGGGGGTCGGTGGGCGGAATGGCAAGGAAAAGATAAGAATCGACAACAAACGCGGAGTTTCGTACGTTTTTCCGACAGCCCGGCAATCCCGCCGGGCTTCAAACATACCAAACATACTCAATCGATGAAAACTCTGCTCTCCATCATTGCCCTCTCCTTCGCATCCGCCGGTCTGGCGGCTGCGGCTGACAAATGCCCCATCAGTGGCAAGCCCGCTGACTCCAGCATCACCAGCAAAGGCAAAGACGGCAAAACCGTGGCCTTCTGCTGCAACAACTGCAAAGCCAAGTTCGACGCCAAGAACAAGTAAACGGCCACGCGCTGATTCAGTCAGCGTCTGAATAAGAGGCGGAACCGGGAAACCGGTTCCGCTTTTTTCATCGCTTCTTGCCGGCGCGTTCCTGGAGGAACTTCTGGAAACCGATTTTCACAAACTCAGGGTCACGAGCCCGGATCATCGCATCATCCAGGCTGATGAAACCGTAACTGGCCAGATGCATAAGACTGTCATCAATGGTGTGCATGCCGTCGATGCCGCCGATTTGAATCAGGTTCCCGAGCTGCGACAAACGGCGAGAGCGGATGCTGGAGGCGATGCCCTGGTTGACCACCATGATCTCGGAGGCCATCACGCGACCGGGCTGGTCATGGCGGGCGATGAGCGACTGGCAGATCACGCCTTTGAGCGAGCTGGCGAGCTGCGATGCCACGAAATCCTGCTGCTCTTCTGGGAATGCGTCGAGGATGCGCAAGACGGTGCTGGGCGCATCATGTGTATGCAGGGTGCTGATGACGAGATGACCCGTTTCCGCTGCGGTGAGCGCGGTGCGCATGGTCTCCAGGTCGCGCAGCTCACTGACGACGATGACATCCGCGTCCTGGCGCAGGGCGCTTTTGATGGCGGCGGCAAAGTTGTGCGTGTCCGCGCCGACTTGGCGCTGGCGCACGAGGCTTTTCTGGTGGGAGAACAAATACTCGATGGGATCTTCGATGCTGACGATGTTCACCTGCCGGGTGCGGGTGATGTGCTGCGTCAGCGAGGCCAGCGTGGTCGTCTTGCCGCTGTTGCTGGTGCCGGTGACGAGGATCAGCCCGTCACGCAACTCGGTGAAGCCCTCGACCGCAGGGCCATGCCCCAGATCGCGCAGTTCCGGGATCTGCGCCGGGATGTAGCGGAAGGAGGCTTCAATGCGGCCCAGCACATAGCAAGCATTGCCACGGAAGCGACCGAGGTTCTCCACGTGGATGGCGAAGTCGAGCTCCCACTTCTGCTCCAACTCCGCGCGCTGGTTTTCCTTCAGCACGCCGAAGATCAGCTCTCGCAGGTCGATGACTTCCAAAACTTCATCGGCCACCGGCGTGAGCACACCGTTGATGCGGCCCATCGGCGGCGAGTTCGCGCTGATGTGCAAGTCAGAGCCGCCACGCTCGATGACCATGAAGAGATATTCGATGAGATCGTGGTTACGCATGGCTGGGGAAGTTGACGGTGGTTGGCAGTTGTTTGCGGTCGTTGGCGGTAGTTTTCAGAAAGGGGAGAGCTGATTGCGGATTGGAAACCATGGCAAACAATCGTCAACCACCGCAAACAATCGCAAACTCCTCACGAAATGCCCCGCGCAGCGCGGCGGAACTCGGCCTCGTTGCCAGCGGCGGCGATGGCGGTCACCTCGTCGATGACACCGGCTCCGAAGGCGGCTACGATGGATTGCAGGAAGGTGCGGCAGTTGGGGTCACCGGCGCGGGTCATGTACTCCGCGATGTCAGACACGGCACGTCGTGCGATCCAGTCGCGCACCGCACCACCGTTTTGCAGATGCTCCACCATCAGGGTGAGCCTACCCGTCACATCCGGCACCAGTTTCTGGCACAGCACGCCCAGAAGCTGATGGGAGAGCAGATGCAGGCCGATGCCGACCTGGTCGGCGGGGAAGAGGTTCACAAAGCGCTCCATCGTGTCTGCCACCGTGGCGGAGTGCATGGAGGCGATGACAAGATGCCCCGTCTCGCAGGCTTGCAGCGCGGTAAAGGCGGTGTCGTGATCGCGAATTTCCCCCACGAAGATCACATCCGGCGCCTGGCGCATGGCGGCGCGCAGGCCGCGGGTGAAGCTAGGCGTGTCGCGGCCCACCTCGCGCTGGGTGAACATGCTGCGGTTGTTGGTGAAGATGTACTCCACCGGGTCTTCGATCGTCACGATGTGGCGGGCCACGTTCGTGTTCATCCAGTGCAGCAGCCCGGCCAGCGTGGTTGATTTTCCCTGACCGGTGGAGCCGGTGACCAGCACCATGCCGTGCTCCTGCTGGCCCCAGCGAGTCAGCAGCCACTCGGGCGCGCCGAGCGCGCCCAGGGACGGCATGTCTGTGCGGATGCGTCGCAGCGTAGCGGCCAGCCTGCCCAGCACCTTGTGCAGATTCACACGGAAGCGGACGCCGGAGCGCGAGACCATGCCCGTGTCCACATCCATGTCTTTCAGCGTGTCCCCGCCGCAGATCTGCCAGAGACCGGCCATGTTCGGCAGCAGCAGCGGCTCGTCGCCGAAGATCATGAGCTGCTCGTTGATCTTCATGCGCGGCACCTCGCCTTCTTGGAGGAAAATGTCGCTCGCCTGATGCTCTTCGGCGGCTTGCAGGATGTCATCAACGGAAATGGCCATGGGAGAAAACGCTAGCGGTGGCTTGCATGCGCCTCAACCCCGCAGTGCGTTTTTCGTTACTCGAAATCTGGCGGTGCTAGTCAAGCAGTCGTCAAGATCGTCAAGGAGTGGTCAAGTGTCGTGCCGTGACTTGCTTGACCACGCCTTGACGATCTTGACTGGCGCAGCCTTGACCTTTCAACCCCTCACTCACCCGCCAGCAGCTCGCTACAGTACCACAGCATGCGCGGCAGATGAAACGGCCCCTTCCACAGGTTTCCCTTCAAAGTGACCGAGGGCGTGCCGTCGCGGTGCAGATAGCCGAACCACTCGCCGTGTTCCGGGTCCGGAAAGTGCGCGAAGCTCCAGTCATGCACCTGCTTGTGCCACTGCGCATACTTAGCGTCTCCGGTGATGTGCCAGGCCAGCAGTGTGGCGATGATGGCCTCGTTGTGCGGCCACCAGAATTTCATGTCGTGCCAGTATTCCTGCACCGGTTTGTTGAAGACATCGCGGAAGTAGAATAGGCCGCCGTGTTCCGTGTCCCAGCCCCGCTGCCACATGCCGTCGAGGATCGCCAGACCGAGCTTGAGGTAGCTCTTCTCACCCCGCCAGCGGCCCTCATGCAGGATGAACCACGCGCACTCCAGCGCATGGCCCGGATTCAGCGTACGACCGTCGAAATGGTCGATGATCGAGCCGTCCGGCGAGACGATCTCCATCAACGCCCCGAGGTCCGGTTTGAAAAAGTACTGCTGAATTTCCAGGATGAAGCGGTCCACCCACTCCGAGCAGGTGTGGCCGGAAATTTTCACGTCGCCGAGGTTCACGCGCAGTTCCTGCGCGGTCGCGATGCCGATCATGAGCGCGCCGATGCCCATCATCGGCCGCGTGTTCGGCTCGATCTTCGGCTGCATCATCCCTTTCTCGAAGGAGTGCTTCAAATACGTCGCGAAGTCCTTCTTCGCCCCTTCCGCATAGTTTTCGTCTCCGGTGGCCTTCGCATACGCCGCATGCGCGATGGCGGAGAAGGCCTCGCTGAACACATAACGCCGCATGCGCAGCGGTCTGCCCTCCCGTGTCACGCTGAAGAAGAGCTTCCCGTTCGTCGCATAGCCATGCTTCTGCAGAAACGCCAGGCACGAACCCGCCGCGTCCGCCCAGTCGCTGCGCTTCTCCACCGTGTTGTAAAGCGTCGCAAAGGTCCAGGCCGCTCGCCCCTGGAACCAGATGCTCTTGTCCGTGTCCAAAATCGACCCATCCCGGTCCAATGAGGTGATGATGCCGTCAAACTCACGGTCCATGCCGTGTTTCAGCCAGAACGGCATCACATCGTTGAGCAACGTGTCGCGGTAGAGCTTCCGCAGCTCCTTGCGATACCCTGGGTCGGTCAGATCGTGGTTCATCACCGGACTTTTGAACCACTCAGGCTCACTAATCCAACACGGATGAATCTGATTCAGGCATCAGTGGAAAGCCGAGCCGCAACAGGATTAAGGGTTGTTTAACAGGGTCACTTCGACACGGGGCGGGCCGTCCTGTCGCGTCTTGTTCGCCGTTCTTGTCAAGAGTCGCTGTAATCATGTAGCCAGCTCCCATGCTCTTAGCAGCTGCTTTGGCTGTGCTGGAGTCCTCCAATTCCCCCATGTCTGCGGTATAATAGACGACAAATTCATCGTTCATCCGCACTGATCCCATAGAAGACACTGAATATGTGAAACTCCGTGTAATCCAATGAGGCGTCGATTCTTGATTCTCGAGATCAGACCCAACCCCTTTCGTTGGCCTCTCGTGATCGTAAAAAATAAAACTGAGTGATCTGGCTTTATCTTTTGCTGGACGAAACAAATACCCAATCTCGAAACTCTTGCTCGGGACTGTTGGATGGCTGCTCTGCACAATTTTTGGTTTGCCATCCGAAACCGAATACAAGCGCATCACGACTGAAAACGGAGAATCGAAATCTAGTTTGATGCTGTCGCCAGAGTATCCTTGCGCCGCCAATTCGTGCAAAATCATGCTTGTTGCCATTTCGCCGCGATCGGATGTTTTTGAGAGCCTTTTCTCTCCGCTAGGTTGGCATCCAGGTGTCGCCGCCACTATGGCTAAAAGAAAGCAAAGTGTGGTTAATGGATGTGGTTTCATCTTCTTGTCCGAGCAATCAGCGAAGTTCATTCACGGATCATGAGGTTTGTCGGCAGCTTCTTTATAGCCAATGATTGTGTGGGAAAAGTACGGCTGTGGCACTCATTGATGTCGTTTTACACTCCTATGCCGCAGTCGGGCAACAAAAACGTGGGTTTGCATGCGCCCATGCGGGTCGCTCTGCCTCAAACATCACGCGTTCCTTCGTCAAAGGATGCTGGAATGTGATCTTCCAGGCGTGCAGGCACAGCGGCGGATCGCCCATGGCGAGGGTTTGCGTCTCGCCGATCTCGCCATCGGCCAGATAGGCGGCGTCACCGTTGATCGGGAAGCCGAGATGCCAGAGGTGGATGCGGATTTGATTGGTGCGGCCGGTGATCGGCCTCGCTTCGAGCAACGCGGTGCCGTCGGCATCGCGTTGGAGCACGCGGAACTCGGTGCGGGCTTCCAATCCGGCCTCATCGACGTTGCGTCCGCCCAGCTTGCCTGCTTCGGCGCTGACCGGAGCATCGCAGATGAACTCATCCTGCGGCGGGTGGCCTTTCACACGGGCGAGGTAGAGCTTTTCGACCTCGCCACGCTCAAACTGTGGCTGCACGAGGCGGGCGAAGTGCCGCGTCTTGCACAGCACCATCACGCCGGTCGTGTTTGCGTCCAAACGATGCACCGTGCGCGGACGCAGCGGATGCCAGACGGCATCGACGATGAATTGCAGCGTGTTGCGATTGAACCGACCGCCGACATGCACGGGCAGCGGCGCGGGTTTGTTCACCACGAGGATGGCCTCGTCTTCAAACAGCACGCGGATGTCCGCGTTCACGTCCGGCTCACGCTGCGCGGGCGTGAGATGCAGGTAGTGCTCGCCTGCGCGGACGATTTGATCCGCGGTGACGCGATGACCGTCTTTGTCAGCGAGACGGCCTGCTTCGGCGGCCGCCAGCCAGGTTTCGCGGCCGAGGTGCGGCATCACATGGCAGAGCGTGTCGAGCAGCGTTTGGTGATCGCAGGCTGCCGGGACATGCAATGGGCGCTCGTGCGCGTAGGGCACGCTACCGGGCAGGGGAGTGGCGGCGGCACGGATCGCCGCATGGCGTTTCTCGATCTGCTCGCGCTGCTGCTGCTCGGTGGTTTTGAAGCAGTAGGGGCAGGAGACGTGCTCCACGTAACGCGGATCGGCCTGCTCCTCGGCTGTCAGCGGCGTCTGGCAGGCGAAACACTGCGAGGAGGCCGTCTCATGCAGTCCGGGATCGACTCCCACACGCTGATCGAACACAAACAGCTCGCCGTCGTAATGTGCGCTGCCGCATTCCTCAAAGTACTTCAAAATGCCGCCCTCAAGCTGCCACACATGCTCAAAGCCCTCGCGCTCCATGAACGGTGCCGCTTTCTCACAGCGAATGCCGCCGGTGCAGAAGGACACGACCTCGGCTTTCTTCATCTCCGCAGGCAATCGGGCCACTGCGGCCGGGAAATCGCGGAACGAATCAATCCCCGCGACCACCGCGCCTTTGAAGGTGCCGAGCTTCACCTCGTAATCATTTCGCGTGTCGTAGAGAATCACCGGGCGGCCTTCATCCAGCCATTGCTTGAGCACCTTCGGCTCCAGCCGTGGGGAGGTGTATTTAGCGGGCTCGATGCCTTCGACGCCAAACGCGATGATCTCCTTCTTGATGCGCACCAGCATGCGCCGAAACGGCTGCTCCGCGCTCTCGCTGTACTTGGGCTTGAGACCTTCCAGCCCAGGAATGCCGTGCAACTCATCGACCAGCGCATCCACATCCTCGCGAATGCCGGCGACGAACATGTTGATGCCCTCGGTGCTCAGCAAAATCGTTCCTTTGAGTCCCCGACTCTTGCAAAGGTCCAGCAACTGCTGGCGCAGCTCTTTCAAGCCGGAGAGCGCGGCGAATTGATAGCAGGAGATGTTGGTGATCGTGGCGGTGGCAGACATGGACGGTGGAAAAAGCATGGAAACGTTGTTTGTGCGACTGCAAAGCGTTCTCAGGCACTGGATTGAGCAAGACGTGAAACGTCAGATGTCAGAGGTGGGGCGGTCGCAGGCGACACGTCTCACCTTTCACCTCTGACTTCTCATTCCGGGAAATTTTTCAAGGAGCCTCGCTGTTGCCACCACTGCTGGAACTGCCTCCAGATGCGGAGCCAGAGCTTCACGGAAATCCACCCAATGGCCGCGGAGGTGCCTGCGCCAATCAAAGCAGCCAGGCCCGAGTGAGTCCAGTTCAAGACAGGCAGTTGATGGAAGGATGAATACAGAGCGCCAACGGCGAATCCCGACACGGCTCCTCCAGCGAAGGACATCTGGACGACGAACCACATCAAGCCCGTCTGCGGACTGCGGCGAGCCGCCGCTGCGATGGAAGAGCTCAGGGCCGCGCCAGAGACGACCACCGCGCCTCCCGTGACCGCCACCATGATTCCCACCACGATGCCTATGACCGCGAGTGCGGCGAGCGCGACAAGGCCAATCACCAAGAAGCTGAACAGGAACAGATTGAACTCGCCCGCTTCGGGATCGAGTTCGCCCGGTGCCTGCGCGGCCAAGATCAAAACGGCGGTCAGAAATCGAGTCACGGATGCGTGATGGCCTCGTCCAGATTCAACACCGCACGGCTAACCGCCGCCCATAGCGCCTCGCCTTCGAGTTTTTGGTCGCGCTGCTTTTGGAGGAAGGTTTTGAGCATGGCGGATTCATCCGCAGCGGCGGGGCGGGTGAGGCAGCGGCGGAAGAGGTTTTGGAGGCGGGTGTCGTCGTCTTGGGATTCGGTGATCACCGCTTTGGCCAGCGCCTGAGCGGCTTCCATGAACATCTGGTCGTTCAGCAGCGTGAGGGCTTGCAGCGGGCTGTTGGAGACATCGCGTTTGGCGAGGCAGGCTTCGCCAGTGGGCGCGTCAAAGGTGGTGGACATGGCGAAAGGGGCGGTGCGCTTGATGAAGGTGTAGAGGCTGCGGCGGTAGCGGTCCTCGCCCTCGCTGGTCTTCCACTCAAATTTGCCGTAGGTGCCTTCGGACGTGATGCTGGCGGGCTGTGGCGGATAGACGCCGGGGCCGCCCATTTTCGGCGACAAAACGCCTGCGGCTTTCAACGCAGAGTCGCGGATGATCTCGGCATCGAGGCGGAAGCGCGGTGCATGGGCGTAGAGCGAGTTTTCCAACTCGCTCTTGTCCGAATGAGCTGAAAAACTCGTTTTACGACTGGACTGCTTGTAGGTGGCGCTCGTGACGATGAGCTTGTGCAGCTTCTTCAGGCTCCAGCCTTGCTTCACAAACTCGACCGCGAGCCAGTCGAGCAGCTCAGGATGCGAAGGCGGCTCGCTTTGATAACCGAAATCCTCCAGCGACTGAACGAGTCCGCGACCAAAGAAGGCATGCCACTGGCGATTGACGGCCACGCGAGCGGTGAGCGGGTTTTCGGGCGCGAAGAGCCATTTCGCGAAGGTGAGGCGGTTCGCGGGCACATCTTTGGGCAAGGATGGCAGGAAGGCAGGCACGGCGGGCGGCACAGTTTCTTTGGGCGAGAGGTATTCGCCGCGATGGTAGCGATGCGTGGCGCGGGGATTCGTGGCCGGGCGTTCGCTCATGACGAGCGTGGGCTGGCCGCGTGGCGGATTTTTGCGCAGGGCGGCGAGTTGCGCGGCGGCTTGTTTCATCTCGGGCGCGGTTTCGAGGAAGCGCCGCAGGAGAACCTCACGTTTCGACGAATCATTCGCAGCGAGAGCTTCCTCGACTTCAAAAGGATGGCCGGTGGCAGTGGCGTGATCACTGGTGGTCACGGAGATTCGGAAATGGCCGAGCGGACAGGCAAAGTGCTTTTCAAAGAGCATCTTCAAATCGAAGCCATTCGTGAAATCGACCGGCTGCTCAAATTGAAACACGGCGGCGTGCCGCACGCCGATGCCGCCGAGCACCTGCCAGCCGCTGGACATCTCCGCATCGAGCGCGGCGCTGGCGTTGTTGGTTTTGCGGGCTTTGGCGGCTTTCTTTTTGGCAGGCGAGGCATCGCTGATCTTGTCTTCTTCCGTGTCGTTGGTGGCCTCGGCGCGGGCGATTTGGACACGCTGGCCGTTTTGGAAGGCTTGCAGCTCGCTGAGGAAGAAGCCGCCGAGCGGGCCTTCGTAGTTCGTGAGACCGGGGCCGTCATTCGGCAGGCTCGGATGGCTGGCGACCTCAATGCGCAACGCTGTCACGCCTTTGATGGGCGCTTTGAGGTTCAAATCATAGACATCGCTCTTCGAGATGTCGCCGCTGCCGAGGATGAAACCGTCTGGCTGCTGCTCCAGGTGCGGCATGGTGGTCTTCACGGCTGTGGGGCGTACGATCTGCCATTTCGAGGCGCGTTTGGATTCGCCTTCGATCCACCCGGCCATGCGGCTCTGCATGGCGGATTCGCCACCGGGGAACTTTTTGTGCAAATCGGCCTCCAACTGTGCGATCTTCGCCGCGTGCGCCTTTTGCTGCGCCTTGATGTCCGGCGTGGGGATGTGGTAGAGCGGTTCGTCGGCGTTGTTCAGCAGCGCCATGACGCTGTAGTAGTCGGTGTGGAGGATGGGGTCGTACTTATGCGTGTGGCACTGGCAGCAGTTCAGCGTGAGGCCCATCCAGGCGGTGCCGGTGACGCCGACACGGTCCACCATGGCGTAAAAGCGGTATTCATTCGGGTCGATGCCGCCTTCTTCATTGAGCATCGTGTTGCGGTGAAAGCCGGTGGCGATCAGGTCTTCGGCGCTGGCATTCGGCAGCATGTCACCTGCGATTTGCTTGATGCTGAACTGGTCAAAGGGCATGTCGTCGTTGAGTGCCTTCACGACCCAATCGCGATATGGCCAGATCTGACGCGGGCGGTCTTTTTCGAAGCCGTTGGTATCCGCGTAGCGGGCGAGATCCAACCAGCGGCGGGCCCAGCGTTCGCCGTATTGTTTGGAGGCCAGAAGCGAATCGACGAGCCTCTCGTAGGCTTGACTGGATTGACCGGATTGACTTTGGACGAAGGCATCGGCTTCAGCGGGTGTGGGTGGGAGGCCGGTGAGGTCGAGATAAAGGCGGCGAACGAGGGTGTAGGGATCCGCCTCCGGCGAAGGCTTCAGACCTTCTTTTTCGAGACGCTCACGAATGAACTGATCGATGCTAGCCTTCGCATCGGTAACTTTGGGCGCTGTGTAGGCCCAATGCGCCTGATACTTCGCGCCTTCGGCGATCCAGGCTTTGAGCGTGGCTTTATCCTTCTCGGAGAGCACTTTCTTTGTGTGCGGCGGTGGCATGACCTCGTCCTCGTCGGTGGAGAGGATGCGTTTCACGACTTCGCTGGCGTCCGGTTTGCCGGGGACGATGGCGATCTCGCCGGATTTGCCTTTGCCGTAGGCGGAGTCGCTCAAATCGAGGCGCAGCTTGCCTTTGCGGCCGTGGTCGTCCATGCCGTGGCAGGTGAAGCACTGCTGCGCGAGCACGGGGCGCACGTCGCGATTGAAATCGACGGCGTTGGCGGAGGCAACGAGCAGCAGGAAAAGGGCGAAGAGAGGCTTCATCACCTTCACTAACGGCGTAAACCCTGGCTTTTCACGGCAAGTTCAGCCAATGACAAGACAGGACAAGTCCGCGGCATGATCCGACAACTCGCGTTTCCTTCAGCGGTCACGTCTTCGGCTTGATGAAAATCACCTCGGCGCGCTCGATCCAGCCTTTGCGCAGGTCCATGCGGAACCAGCCCTCGCTGTTCTTGCGGTGAATGCGGCAGCCGGAGCGCGGGCCGAACTCCTTGAGGTCGTATTGCGCCCAGGTCTTGCCCATGTCGGGTGAGTAGATGATGCCGCAGGCGTAGGTCGAGGCCGGGGCGCAGTGCGTGGCGAGCATGATGCCGTCCTGCACGAGCATGTTGGCGGATTCAAACATGGGAT
>JBIKYB010000436.1:0-3823 GCA_044355475.1 Prosthecobacter sp. | reverse complement strand
GCGCTACCAGCGCTCCCAAGGCCTGCCCGAGACCGAACTGGCAGATCACAGCCTGGATCTCGCAAGCGTGCCAGAGGTTTACACCACCTACACCATTCGTGAGGAAGACCTCAAATTCATCGGCTCTGTGCCCCGCCAGCCTTCCGCGCAGAGCAAAAAGAAATACCTGCCCTACGACTCGCTGCTCGAGTTCCTCACCGAGCGCTTTCACAGCGCGCCCGAACTCCTGGAATTCATCAACAAGCCGATGAAACTCAGCGCCCTCAAGCCGGGAGACGTGGTCAAAGTCCCAGCCGCGCAGCCCTTCCTCCTCGAAGAACTCACGCCCGTGCCCAAACTGCCCGAAGTGCCCGAATTTCTGACCCGCCACATCAAGATCGACACCCGTGAGCGGCTACTCGCCCTCTGGGAAGGAGAAAAACTCCTCGCCAGTCTGCCCATCACCCCCGGCAGCGGCCACCTCGCCACCCCACCCGGAAACTGGAAAATCGTCGGCATCACGCAAATGCCCACCTTTCGCTGGGACGCGGGAGTGCTGAACTACGGCGTGCGCACCTCGAACTTCTACGAACTGCCCATCGGCCCGAACAATCCAGTCGGCGTCATGTGGATCGGCCTCAACCGCGCCGGCATCGGCATTCACGGCACCAACTCGCCCCAGACCATCGGTCGCAGCTCCAGCCACGGCTGCATGCGCACAGCCAACTGGGATGTCGTACGTTTGGTAAAATTGATCACTCAGGGCATGCCCGTGACCATCGAAGGCCCCGCCCCCGTTCCTCGGCCCGTTATCGTCGCCAAAAAGAAAGCAGCCCCGCCTCCTCCACCGCCAGAACCAGAAAAGAAGGGCTTTTTCTCCAGACTGTTTGGCAAGAAGTGAATCATTCCGTTGGAAGTTCAACTTCGCTGCCTCCTAAAGTCATTAAATTGGCAGGCGGTCTATGGCTGGTTTCAGGTCACGCTGCGTTTGACATGCCGACTCGGCAGTCGATAAGCCTTTTTCATTCCCATGCAGCCCGCCACCCCCGAAACCGACGCCAAACCCGCTGTCACGGCTGATTTGGAGATCAAGGATGCCCAGCTCATCTTCAATCATGTCTGGAAGCAGCTCGAAGCCGATTATGGCCGCGTGAATCTGCGTTTCCCGAAGGAGCTGATCCTGCTCGGTGGGGCACCGGGAGCGGGTAAAGGCACGAACACCGACTTCATCCGCCAAGTGCGCGGCATCGATGCTCAGCCTATCGTCGTCAGCGCCTTGCTCGACACGCCCGAGGCTCGTGAAATCAAAGCCCGCGGCGGCATGGTGGGCGATCGCGAGGTCGTGGGCATCCTCATGCGCAAGCTGCTGGAGCCGGAGCAGCAGAATGGTGCCATCCTCGATGGTTTCCCGCGCACGAAGGTGCAGGTGGAGTGCCTCAAGATGCTGTTCGACAAGATGGTGCGCCTGCGCCGCGACTTTCTCGACACGCCGGACGCCGCGCATTTCAAGCAGCCCATCTTCCACATCATGGTGCTCTTTGTCGATGAGACCGAAAGCATCGCCCGGCAGCTCAAACGCGGCCAGGAAGTGCTCGTGCACAACGCGGAGGTGCGCAGCTCCGGCCTCGGCGAGCTGTGGGAAGAACGCGCCACCGACTTCGATGCCGCGCTGGCGCGGAACCGCTACAAGGTCTTCAAAGAGAAGACCTACGATGCGCTCGTCTCACTGAAGGAGATCTTCCATTACCACTTCATCAATGCGCAGGCGCCGCTGGAGCTGGTGCAGGAAAACATCGTCAAAGAGCTGGAGTATCAAAGCTCGCTGGAGCTCGATCCGCGCACCTTTGACCTCCTGCGCAAGCTCCCGCTCGCCAGCGAGATCATCCGCCACGCCCGCCAGGATCTCGTGCGCCGTTTGGACGCCTACAAGGTCGAAAAGCCCGAGCTGATGGAAGCCGTTGTCGCCTTCATCGAAACCAAGATGATGCCCATCATCGTCCGCCACGCCATCTCCGGTCGCGCCGACATCAACACCGAAGACAAGCTCTTCCACGACCCCGAAGCCCTCGCCATCCTCATCGACATCTTCTCCGAACGCGGCTTCCACGCGAAGACTGATGTGCACCTCATCGAGATCCCGGATCGTTTTGATCTCCAAACCGGCAAGATCGAATGCCGGAAGAAAAAAGTCTTCCGCATCGGCATCCAGTTCAAGGGCTCGGAGATTCGACGTGGCTGATGAGCAAGGAGAGGCTTGTCATTTGCCGCGCGAGTCATACGTTCAGGCCATCATGGTCGCCTTAGCCTCCAAATCCGTGAAAACCGCCCGACGCAGTGCTTCGCCGAGGTCCAGGCAAACTGGTGCCGTGCAGCAGGTGCCGCGTCCACTCCCGCCGCCGCAGCCCTTCCGTTTCACGGTAAAGGATTACTACCGCCTCGGCGAGATAGGCATCCTCAAGGAGGACGACCGCGTGGAACTCATCCAAGGAGAAATCGTCATGATGCCGCCCATTGATCCAGGACACGCCGAAAGCACTCATCATTCATATCGGAAACTCGACCGTTGTCTGGAGGAACAATATCAAGTTCGCTCCCAGCATCCCGTGCGCCTGAATGCTAGCAGCGAGCCCGTGCCCGATGTCTCGATTGTCCGAGCAAAAAGCTACAAGTCAGGGCATCCAACGGCGGAGGACACACTTCTCATCGTCGAGGTCTCCAACACCTCCCTCAAAGACGATCTCGGTCGCAAAAAGCTCATGTATGCCGCTGCCGGTATTCCCGAATACTGGGTGGTCGATTTGAATGCGCGAGTGCTGCATGTCTTCGCCCGTCCGAAAGGCGGCGACTATCTCGATCACCGCATTCATGAGGAGAAGGAAACGGTTCAAAGCATCACCTTGAAGCCGCTGAAGCTCAAAGTGGCAGAGTTGCTGCCCTGATGCCTCCTTCCCGTCTCGATTTCCAACTGCAAGCTCGTTCCAGCGGCTCGCGGGCGCGTGCGGCGACGTTTCGGACGCTGCATGGCGTGATCCAGACACCGCTGTTCATGCCAGTGGGCACGCAGGCGACGGTGAAGGCGCAGACGCCGGAGTCGCTGGCGGCATCGGGATCGCAGATTTTGCTAGCGAACACTTACCACCTGCTGCTGCGGCCGGGGCCGGAGGTGTTTGAAAAGATGGGCGGCATTCACCGCTTCATGCAGTGGCCGGGATCGGTGCTCACGGACTCGGGCGGCTATCAAATTTTCTCGCTGCCGCATTCGCGGTCGATGACGGAGAAGGGCGCGGTGTTTCAAAGCTATGTCGATAACCGCCGCATCCTGCTGAGCCCGGAGCTAAGCATCCAAACGCAGCGCAGCATCGGCAGCGACATCATGATGGTGCTCGACCAATGCATCCCGAGCACCGCCGATGAAAAAACGGCGCGGAAGGCCCTGCAAGTCACGCAACGCTGGGCCGCCCGCAGCCTTGCAGCACGCGAAGACTCGCCGCAATCGCTCTTCGCCATCGTACAGGGCGCGTTGTATCCGCAGTTGAGGAAGGAGAGCGCTGCCGGACTTGTCGAGATGCCGTTTGACGGCTTCGCCATCGGCGGACTGGCCGTGGGCGAGGAAAAACATCAGCGCGAGGATGTGTGCGAGCTCACCGCCGCGCTGCTGCCGGAGGACCGGCCGCGTTATCTGATGGGGGTGGGCATGCCGATCGACCTGCTGGAGGCGGTGCATCGCGGGATGGACATGTTTGACTGCATCATCCCCACGCAGGTGGCGAAACGCGGCACCGCCTTCACCTCGCGCGGCATCGTCGAGTTGCGTCGCAGCGTGTATAAATTCGCTGATGCACCG
>JBIKYB010000435.1:0-3833 GCA_044355475.1 Prosthecobacter sp. | reverse complement strand
GGCGGCTTCGCGGCACTCGGCCTCATCGAAGCTGTCCTTGTGGTTGATCCAGGCGCAGCCGGCGAACTTGATGCCGAGCGTCTTGGCGTCCTTCACCACGTTGTCGAGGTCGTTCTTGTAGCGGTCATACGGGAAGTGGCTGCTGATGGCCTTCAGGCCACGTTGCTCAAGCTCGGTTTTGAACTGCTCGGCGCTGAGATTGTAGGTGCCGGCGAGTTCGACCTCCTTGATGCCGAACTCCTTCACGCGGTCGAGCGTCCATGGCACGCCGCGCAGCGTGAACTGGCTGCGCAGGCTGTAGAGCTGCAATCCGGCGGCGTTGGGAGCATCAGCGGCCTGAATTTGAACAGCGAGGCCGAGGGCGAGGAGGAGGGACGTGAGTTTCATGTGGAAAGAACGGATTTTTGAAGAATGCGGCGTGGAATGTCACGCCCGAAGTTTAATGACGCCGGATCGCCGCAGCGAAGGCACCGTCCATTTGATCATCGGACGGGAAGCTGTGGCGGAGTTTGATGGGTTCGTAGCCGGGTGTGGATTCGAGGACGCTGGCGACGAGCTGCTCGTTTTCGGCAGGTTCGATGCTGCAGGTGCTATAAACGAGGATGCCGCCCGGTTTGAGGACGCGGAGGCAGTTTTTGAGGAGCTGTGTCTGGGTTTGCACCTGCGCGGTGATGTCATCGGGCTGCAAACGCCAGCGCACATCGACGCGGCGGCGCATGACGCCGGTGTTGGAGCAGGGCACGTCGAGCAGGATGCGGTTGAAGCCGGGCTTGGCGAAGGCGGGGATTTGCGGGTCTGACCAGTCGTGCTCCTCAATGTGCGCATTGGCGACGTGGAGACGATGCAGATTACCCTCCAAGCGACGCAAACGGCCAGGCGAGACATCGCAGGCGATGATTTCGCCCTGGTTTTCCATGAGCTGGGCGAGCAGGGCGGTTTTGCCGCCGGGAGCGGCGCAGGCATCCAGCACGCGGTGGCCGGGTTGTGGAGCGAGCAGGCGCGGGGCGATGGCGGTGCTCGGGTCCTGCATGTACACTTTGCCCACGCTCAATTCTTCACGCGGGAGGTGGTCGCAGACGATGAAATCCTCCTCTGGAGCGTCCAGGTGCGGGTAGAGGCGGTTGATGCGGGCGCAAATCGGGGCGGGGACTTGATTCCACTCGCACAGCGCGGTCGTTTTGGCTTCGCCGAACAAGCCGAGCCAGTGCTCGATGAGCCATTTGGGGTGCGAGGTGCGGGTTTCGAGCGGCAGGCCGTCCACCATGGCCAGCAGCTCGGCGGATTCGCGGCAGGCACGGCGCAGGACGGCATTGATCAGGCTGCGTGCGCGACCTGTGGCGGCCACGGTTTCGTTCACGGCGGCGTATTCGGAGACTTTGAGGATCAAAACCTGACACAGGCCGATGCGCAGGCCCCAGCGGCTGCGGTGGTCGAGGTGCTTGTCCTCGGTGATCACGGCGATCCAGTGGTCGAGCAGGGAGAGATTCCGCAGGGTGGTGAGGACGATGTCGCGCAGGAAGGCGGCATCTGGCAGGCTGAGGCCGTTGTCGCGCTGGATGTGGTCCATGAGGTCGGCGGCGAAACGCTCTCCGCCAGACCACTCGCCGAGGACATCCAGCGCCATGCCACGGATGGGAACGGTCGGCTGGCGAGTGCGGGAAGAAGGCGGCTGGCGGTCGGGAATCATGTCCGGCATGATTAAGGCGGCGTGGTGCGTGGCACAAGCCGCCCTTTGCCCGTGGCGGGACGATTGATTGACAAACTTCCCACGCCCTCCTTTATAGGCGGCCCCCCGTTTTTCCCACCCGCCCAACCATCCCCAGACCATGGATTTCATCGCCAAAAACATCGCCGAAGTCGCCCCTTCAATGACCCTGTCCATCACCAGCCAGGCGAAGGCGCTCAAGAAGCAGGGCGTAGATGTGCTGAGCTTTGGAGCCGGTGAGCCTGACTTCAACACCCCCGCTCCCATCATCACCGCCGCCATTGAGGCGCTGAACACCGGTAAAACCCGCTACACCGAGAGCAATGGCATCCTCGAACTGCGCGAGGCTCTGGCTGCCAAGCTCATGGTGGACAACAACGTGCAGTATGAGCCTAACCAGATCAGCGTGAACTGCGGTGCCAAGCACTCCTGCTACAACGCCATCCTCGCCTGCGTGAATCCGGGCGATGAAGTGATCATCCCTGCTCCCTACTGGACCAGCTACCCAGAAATGGTGCGCTTGGTTGGCGGTATCCCGGTCATCGTTGAAACGAAGCTTGAAAACGGCTGGAAGCTCACCCCGGATGAGTTCGAGGACGCCATGTCCCCGATGACCAAGATGATCATCCTGAACACCCCCGGCAACCCAACCGGCTCTGTGTACACGAAGGCGGAACTCACTGCTCTGGCCGAAATCGCCGTGGGCGAAGGCATCGTGATCCTGTCTGACGAAATCTACGAAAAGCTCGTCTATGGCGGCCATGAGCACGTCAGCATCGCCTCTTTGGGCAAGGACATCTACGATCACACCATCACCATCAACGGCTTCTCGAAGGCCTATGCGATGACCGGCTGGCGTCTTGGCTACACCGCCGCTCCAAAGAAGATCGCTGACGCCATCGACACCATCCAGAGCCACACCACCAGCAATCCGACCACCTTTGCCCAATACGGTGCTCTGGCCGCCTTGCAGATGGATCAGCAGATCGTCGGCGACATGCGCGATGAATTCGACGTGCGCCGTCAATACATGCTCGGCCGCCTGAGCAACATCAAGAACGTCCGGGTTGTCGAGCCGATGGGTGCCTTCTACTTCCTCGTCGATATCGAGCCGATGCAGATGAAGAGCGTGAACTTCTGCGAGAAGCTCCTCAGCAAGCAGAAAGTCTCCGTCGTTCCCGGTCTGGCATTCGGTGCCGAGCACACCATCCGTTTCAGCTACGCCACCGGCCTCGATGTCATCAACGCCGGCATGGACCGCTTCGAAGAATTCTGCTCCCAGCATTGATTTTTGAAACCATTGCCAACCACGGCAAACCATCGCAATCAACCGCCAAACTCCAACATCATGGGCATCTACAACAACATCGTCGAAACCGTCGGCAAAACGCCGCTGGTGAAGCTCAACAAAGTCACCGCCGGCCTCAACGCCACGATTGCTTTGAAGTGTGAGTTCTTCAATCCGCTCGGCAGCGTGAAGGATCGTATCGGCATGGCCATGATCGAAGACGCTGAAAAACGCGGCATCTTGAAGCCTGACACCGTCATCATCGAACCCACCAGCGGTAACACCGGCATCGCGCTCGCGTTTGTCGCCGCCGCCAAGGGCTACAAGCTCATCCTGACGATGCCTGAGACGATGTCCCTGGAGCGCCGCACACTGCTCGCACTGCTCGGTGCCGACCTCGTGCTCACTCCTGGCGCTCAAGGCATGAAGGGGGCCATCGCCAAGGCTACCGAACTCGTCGCCAGCACGCCAAACGCCTGGATGCCGCAGCAGTTTGAAAATCCCGCCAATCCTGCCATCCACTCGAAGACCACCGCCGAGGAGCTGTGGGCCGACACCGATGGCAAGATCGACATTCTCGTCGCCGCAGTCGGCACCGGTGGCACGATCACGGGCGTCACTGAAGTGCTCAAGCCGCGCAAGCCTTCCTTCACTGCCATCGCTGTCGAACCCGAGGCATCCCCGGTCATCAATCAGACTCTCGCCGGTCAGCCTGTGCAGCCCGGTCCGCACAAGATCCAGGGCACTGGCGCTGGTTTCGTCCCTGCGAACCTGCATTTGAAAGATTCCGCCGGAAATTCCCAGATCACTGAGTGCGTCAAGGTCAGCAACGACGACGCC
>JBIKYB010000434.1:0-3834 GCA_044355475.1 Prosthecobacter sp. | reverse complement strand
TGAAATGCCTGATGGACGTGCCTTCAAGGATTCCACCGAGTTCAAGCAACGCCTCCTCGAAGACCGCGACGAACTTGCCCGCGCCTTCATTGAGCATCTGTGCACCTACGGTTTGCGTCGTGCGCTCTCCTTCGATGACCGAGACGATCTCAACGCCATCCAAGCCGAAGCGAAGAAGAGCGATTACCGAATTAAAGACATCATCCGTGCTGTGGCGATGTCGGAACTGATGCGTAAACGCTGACCGGCTATCCCAAGCACGAAACCCTCATTTTTTACCGCCAATCTTTTACCAGCAAAAAAAGACACTGAGACCTCCCAAGCATAGCCGGTAAAAAATTGGGGGTAAAAGATTAAACCCCATCACTCCGCTACTCCACCACTCCATGAACATCCAAACCCAATCCTGGCTCCTCAATCGCCGTCACGCGCTCAAGGCGCTCGGAAGCTTTATCTCACTGCCCATGCTGGAGTGCATGGTGCCGCTGCGGGCGGCGGAAAAAGCCATCGCATCGAGTCCGAAGCGCAGTGCCTTCATCTACCTCGCGAATGGCGTGCACTCGCTGAACTACCAGATCACGACCGCAGGCCGGGATTACAAGTTTTCACGCTCATTGAAGCCGCTGGAGAAGCACCGCGAGGTCATCACGCCCATCAGCGGTCTGCATCACCCGGGCAGCCTGAGTCATCACCACAATTGCATCAATATCTTCCTCACCGGCGGCAAGCTCGGCCCCTCGGATCGCAACACGATCTCCGTGGACCAAAGGATGGCCGAAATCACCGCGCAGCAGACGCGAGTCGCTTCGATGGAGATCGCGCTCACGCAGAACTCGCTCGCCTGGACGGCGGATGGCGTGCAATTGCCTGCGTTGCGTCGTTGCAGCGAGATTTTCGCCTCGCTCTTTGAAGAACCGAAGGGCGGAAAAGACGCTCAGCGCCGTGCCTTGCGCCGCAAGGGCAGTGTGCTCGATGCCAACCTCGCCGAAGTGCGCCAGCTCGAGCAGAAAATGGGCAAGGAAGACAAAGGCCGCATGGAGCAGTATCTCACCTCCGTGCGCGAGGCCGAGATCCGCACGACCCGTGCCGATGCGTGGCTCGACACACCACTGCCGACCATTTCCGACGCCGATCGCAAGCGCACCAACCGCGACATTGCGCAAACGATGGCCGGCGATTACTTCCGCACCGTCTATGACCTCATGGTGCTCGCTTTTCAGACGGATGTGACCCGCGTCGCCACCTTCAGCCTCGGTGGCGAAGGCGATGCCTTTTCCATTCCCGAAATCGGCATCACCGAGTCGCGCCACCAACTCAGCCACCACGGCGGCGATGCCGGTTACATGGAGAAGCTCACGAACTACGACACCTTCGCCATCGAGCAGTTCAGCCACTTCCTCACCCGTCTCACGGAAACGAAGGACCTCAATGGCAAGCCCCTCATCGGCTCCACCATGGCGCTCTTCGGCAGCGGCATGTCCTACGGCCACAGCCACGGCAACGCCAACCTCCCGCTCGTGTTCGCCGGCGGCACCGACCTCGGCCTGAAGCACGGCAGCCATCTCGACTTCAACAAAGCAGCCAAGGACTTCGCAGGCTATTCCCTCGGCCCCGACGGCGCCCTCACCTCCGCCCACTACCAACTCTGCAGCCGCCCCGTCAACACCGACGCCCACATGAGCAACCTCCTCCTCCTCATGGCCCAACGCATGGGCGTGGAAACGGACACGTTCGGCGATAGCAACAAGGTCATCGCGCTGTGATTCGGTTCTTGGTTCTTTGTTCTTCGTCTGGCTCACCGGCGGGAAGCTCGGCCCCTTGGACCGCAACACCATCTCCGTGGACCAGAAGATGGCCGAGATCAAACCCGCTCACTCCCCGACGCCTGTCTCGGTTCTGACCGTTTCCGGTGCGGTGGGCGCGAAAGCAATTCCATAGCAGCCAGCATGCGTCGCTAATAACGAATATAAAATGAGAAAGGACTATGAGATGATTCGAATAAAGATGCGTGTTTTAGCCCTGTTGGTGTGTGTGCTAGGGCCTCTTGGGGCTGAGGCGGTTGAGGCGGTTGAGGCTGAGGCTCCATCGACCAATCTAGCGCTGCGGAAGAAAGTGACGACATCGGTTCCTCAAATCGGTAATCACGCTCCGGAATTCGCTGTGGACGGAAAAGCTGAGAATGATTCCACATGGTGGGGCGTGCGGTATCCGGCGTCGTTGCAGGTAGATCTCGAGAAGTCATTCCAGATCGATCTCGCGCGAGTGGTCTTTTATTCTGACGATCACCGGTTCTATCAATACACGATTGACGTGTCGCAAGACGGTACGACCTGGAAAAGCGTCGCTGACCATAGTCGCGACACCAGTCCCAGTCCGTGGGATGGGCATTATGTCAAATTCCCGCCGATCGATGCACGCTACGCCCGGTTAAACATCCTGAAGAACAGTGCAAACGAGTCGGTCCATGTTGCCGAGCTTGAGGTTTACGAAAAGGGGAAAGGACCTGCGGCGCTGAAGCGGGATAAAGACGGTTTCCTGTCGCTCTTCAATGGCAAGGATCTGACGGGGTGGACCGGGGACACGAAGGGCTATGTGGCGGAGGACGGTCGGCTGATATGCCGGTCAGCGGGCAATCTGCTAACGAAACGGATCTTCACGAACTTTGTCTTTCGGTTTGAATTCAAACTGATGCCGGGTGCAAACAACGGGATTGCCTTCCGGCAGCCAGCCGGCAGCGACGGCGGACCAAAGGGCGAGGAAATCCAGATATTGGACGATTCGGCCCCTGAGTTTAGGAATCTTCATGACTACCAGTATCACGGATCCCTCTATGGCGTTATCCCCGCCAAACGAGGGCACCTGAAACCTGTTGGAGAATGGAATGACCAGGAAGTCATGGCTGACGGATCAAAATTTAAAATAACGCTCAACGAAGAGGTTATCGTTGATGCCGATCTGAGCACGATCACGCAGACCCCTCAGATTCACGACTTGAAGGGCCACCCCGGACTGCATAACCCAGCGGGTCGTCTTGGCTTTCTTGGCCACGTGCCTCTGTCCGGGCTTGAGTTCAGGAATATCCGAATCAAAGAGCTATGAACCGGGTAGCCTCCTCACTCCCAGACGCTCGTCCCGGTTATGACCGTGGAGTGATGGAGAACTGCCACTGCGTCCGGCACTCCCCGAATTCGCCCCAACCAACACTGAAGCTGGTGAAAGATTCCAGGCAAAAATCGAAAACAGCCTCCCGAGCTTTTTAAGCCCATCATTTGCCAATTACGCCCTCCCCTCATTCTCTTGTCTAGATGATCCCCCCAATACTCCAGCACTCCACCACTCCATCGCTCCGTTGGATCGTGGCGCTGTGCATTGGACTTTCCGTTTACGCAGCCTCTGCACTCGCCGCCGATCCCTTCCGCCCCGAAGCCGGAAAGTTCCCGCCTTTGGAAAAAGCGCACTCGTATCGCGGCGAACTCGTCTTTGTGGATCATCCCAATCGTCGCGGCAGCCTCCGGGTGGCGGGGACGGGCAAGTTTTACCGCAATGACCCGCATCCCTTCGCCATGCTGCCGTATGGCATCGTGCGTTATCAGGGCGCACCGGCGGATCTGCGCGATATTCCGCTCGGCACTGTGCTGCATGCTTGTGGCTTTCTCCCACCGGATCCGAAGACCTCCGTCGTGCCGGTCTTGCCGATTGATAGCAAGACCAAGGACGCCGGTCATTATCGCGGCATCGGTATCTTCCCCGCCGAAAACCACGTCCTCCTCCTCGAAGACGAGCCCAGCCACTGCCTGCGCGTGGGCAAGACCTGGAAGCTCAAAGAAGTTGACC
>JBIKYB010000157.1:0-11750 GCA_044355475.1 Prosthecobacter sp. | reverse complement strand
ACTGCTCGCCGCCGAGCCAGAGGCTTCCGCAACTTCGAGAACCTCAAAACCATCTGCTATTGGATGGCTGGCCGTCTCGACCTCCAAATCCCATCAGCTTTCACCCATCCAGCATAGCGGAGCGCCGGAACTTATGGGGACTATTATGAGATCATCGAGAACCGCATCTCCCAGTTCGACAGCACTCCCGAGGAATACCTCCTGCGCATGAGATGGTGGGAAAAACTCTTTTCTACAGCTCCGGCACCCATGGGCATGACGGAGTCAGGGCAGATCGTTTCCCGCCAGAAGTTCATTTTAGGCGACCCCAATCCGCCACAGGACAAGGTGGATCAATTTCTTGTGGAGGCCGGAGCCGTCGCGGTGAGGCAGTCTTGCTGGCTTTGGAAGAAGGTGGAGGTGGACTCGCGATTCGAGGTCTGGATCGGCGATGCGCGTTCGGACAACTTTGTATTGGCCGACGGCGAGATCATCCCGATTGATATCCGCATCTGGGGCGTTCCCATTCCAGCCAAGAGCAGTTAAAAGACACGCCCCATGAACGAAGCCGAAACCCGCGCCGAGCACATCGACCCCGCCTTGAAAGCGGCGGGCTGGGGCGTGGTGGAGGGCAGCCGCATCCGGCGGGAGTATCCGATCACGACGGGGCGGCTGGAAGGCCACGGCAAAAAGGGCAAAGCCCTGACCGCCGACTACGTCCTGGAATACCGGAACACCAAGCTGGCGGTGAATGAGGCAAAGGCCTGGGGTCTGCCGCTGACGGAAGGTGCGGCCCAGGCGAAGAACTACGCGGGGAAACTGTCCCTGCGCTACGCCTACTGCACGAACGGCCAGGGCATCTACGCCATCGACATGCTCTCTGGCGAGGAGATGGAACTCTCCGCCTACCCCACACCGGACGAGCTGTGGGCGATGACCTTTGCGGAAGCGAACGCGTGGCGGGATCGCTTTGCGGCGGTGCCGTTTGAAGATCGCGGCGGGTTTTTCCAAGGGCGCTACTACCAAGACATCTCCATCGAGCGCGTGCTGGAGGCCATCGTGGCAGGACGTGACCGCATCCTGCTGACGCTGGCGACGGGCACAGGGAAGACGTTCATTGCGTTTCAGATCGCGTGGAAGCTTTTCCAAAGCCGCTGGAACCGCAGCGGTGATCCCACTCGCAGGCCGCGCATCCTTTTCCTGGCTGACCGCAACATCCTGGCGAACCAAGCCTACAACGCCTTCTTCGCCTTCCCGGAAGATGCGCTGGTGCGGATCGAGCCGAGCGAGATCAAGAAGAAGGGCAAAGTGCCGAAGAACGGCAATCTGTTCTTCACGATCTTCCAGACCTTCCTCAGCGGGCCGATGGAGACGGCCTACTTCGGCGAGTACCCGCCGGACTTCTTCGACTTCATTGTCATCGACGAATGCCATCGCGGCGGAGCCAACGACGAAAGCACCTGGCGGGACATTTTGAACTACTTCAGCCCGGCGGTGCAGCTCGGCCTGACGGCGACGCCGAAGCGGAAGGACAACGTGGACACCTACGCCTACTTCGGCGAGCCGGTGTTTGTCTATTCGCTCAAAGAAGGCATCAACGACGGCTTCCTGACGCCTTTCCGCGTGAAGCAGATCAGCACGACGCTGGATGAATACACCTGGACGCCCGATGACGTGGTCATGGAAGGTGAGGTCGAAGCCGGGAAGCTCTACGGCGAGAGCGACTTCAACCGGAAGCTCGAAATCCAAGCGCGTGAACGAAAACGCGTGGAGATCTTCATGAGCCAGATCGACCAGACGCAGAAGACGCTGGTCTTTTGCGCCAGCCAGGAGCACGCGCTGCTCGTGCGGGACCTCATCAATCAGGTGAAGACCAGCAAGGAGCCGAACTACTGCCACCGCGTGACTGCCAACGACGGCGCACTCGGCGAGCAATGGCTGCGGGATTTCCAAGACAACGAAAAGAGCATCCCCACGATCCTCACGACCTCGCAAAAGCTGAGCACCGGAGTGGATGCGCGAAACATCCGCAACATCGTGCTCATGCGCCCGGTGAACTCGATGATCGAGTTCAAGCAGATCATCGGACGCGGCACACGGCTCTTCGACGGGAAGGACTACTTCACGATCTACGACTTCGTGAAGGCGCATCAGCATTTCCATGACGAGGAATGGGACGGTCCGCCGAGTGAGCCGGAGACCTGCAAAACCTGCGGGCAATATCCCTGCGCCTGTGGAGTGAAGCCGCCAAAACCCTGCGATGACTGCGGGCAGGCTCCCTGTGTGTGTCCTTGCCCGGTGTGCGCCAAGCGCCCCTGCCAGTGTGAAGGCAAGAAGAAGGCCAAGGTGAAGCTCGCTGATGGCAAAGTGCGCACCATCCAGCACATGATGATGACGAGCTTCTGGCATCCCGACGGCACGCCGATGAGCGCCCAGCAGTTCATGGAGCTGCTCTTCGGCAAGCTGCCGGAGTTTTTCCAAAACGAGGACGAACTCCGCACCCTGTGGAGCGAGCCGGAGACACGAAAGAAGCTGCTTGAAGGCCTCGCGGAGAAAGGCTTCGGCAAAGATCAGCTCCACGAGATGCAAAGCGTCATCGACGCCGAACAAAGCGACCTCTTTGACGTGCTGGCTCATGTGGCCTACGCCCTGCCGCCGCTGACGCGGGAGAACGCGCCGCCAAAGCCAAGGTGGAGATCAGCACGCACTTCAGCAGCAAGCAGCAGGTCTTCCTCGACTTCGTGCTCTCGCACTATATCAGCGTCGGCGTGGAGGAACTCGACCAGGAGAAGCTCACGCCACTGTTGAGGCTGCGGTATCACAACTCCATCCAAGACGCCGTGGCTGATCTCGGCAGCGACGTGGGCAAGGCCTTCGCGGGCTTCCAGAAGTACCTGTATCAGGACGTGGCGTGAGCCGACGTCACTGCACCGGCAGATAAGAGGCTTTGAGGTCGATTTTAAAGCGCCAGCTCACGACTTCGGCGGGCTGGGCGGCATCGCGCTGGAAGCTGAGGCTGAGGGCGCATTCCTCGTGACGCAGCTTGTAGGGGAACGGATAGCTCACGGTCATGGTGGCGGGATCGTAGGTGGCAGGCACGGTGCCGAGGCCAGCGACGCGCAGTTTGATGCTTTCTGGCACGACGGTGCCGATCTTTTTCAAACCGGCGGTGATGACCGGCATGCGGTTGGAGGTGACCTCGTCGGGCTTGGGGCTGAGGTCGATGAGCTGCTCGCCTTTGTCGTTCTTGGCGTCGGCGACAAGGAACTTGTTGGAGCCGACATCGCCCCGGCCACGGAAGCTGGTGGCGAGCTTGAAGTTCGTGTCGCTGTCTCCGTGGATGATGTAGCGGCCGAGTTTGCCATTCGGCGTGTCCCAGGTGACTTTCTGGCCGTTGACGGTAACGAGGGACTCGTAGCCGATCTGCAATCCGGTCTCCATGACGGCTTCATCAAAGATGCCGAAGGGATAAGCGAAGGAGGTGCATTTGATCTTGAGGTTCTGCTCCAGAAACTCACGCGAGTCCTTCAACTCACTCAAAATCCACTGCTGGAAGTCAGCGTCAGTCTTCGCGCTTTTGGGGCGCTTTTTGAGGCTTTCATGCGAAACGCTGTGGCTGCCGATCTCACAGCCATGCTGCATCATTTCCTTGATCTGGTCCCAGCTCAGCGAGCGGCCACCGATGTTCACATACTTTTTGTAGAGATAGACGGTGAAGGGAAAGCCGAAGTCTCGCAGCACCGGGTAGGCGAAGGTGTGAACGCCTTCCCAGCCGTCGTCCATGGTGATAACGATGGCTTCTTCCGGGATGTTCTTCTCGCCCTTCTTCCAGGCCATGACATCGCTGAGCGAAATCACAGGAATCTTGGAGTCTTTGATGGCCTGCATCTGCTCTCGGAATTTGGGCGCGGCGATGAGCATGGGACTGCCGCCGCGATCACGAAAGTCGTGGTAGCCGAGGATGGAGACGACGGCGGACTTATTCAGCTCGAATTCGGGTGCCTTGGGCACATCCGGCTCCGGGACGCCGGCGGCGAGCAAGGCGGACTCCTGCAGCTTCTTTTCAATGGCCTGCTCTTCGGGGGTCAAAACCGGCTCGGCTGGCACGGCCTGCTTGGGCGGTACGGGAGGCTTCGGCGTGACGCCGCTCTGTTCAGCAAGCCGGCGCAGCTTGTCCTCGATGCGCTTGCAGCCGGGCAGCGCACCCAAGGCGAGGACAACGAGGAAAATGAGTGTGAGGTGACGCATGCAGGTCAGTTCGCTGGCGGGCGGGGTTTGGTGATGAGAAGGCTCTTGAGGATCAATTTCGCGGCATTTTTGTCACCCGCGATGAAGCGCAGTGTTTCGCCGCGATGATCCCCGGTCAAGATCAGGCTGCCGAGACGGAAAATGCGGAAGGTCTGAGCGTCCTTGGTGACGCGCTCGGTTTCGAGGGCTTTTTCGACCTTCTGTCCGGCAAACTCGACCGTGAGGGCGAGTGGCTCAGCCAGTTCCGTGCAGGCATAATGCAGGAGCAGATCGTATGTGCCGGCGCTGATGGCCTCGATGCGCCATTCAGCCTCCCCAAGCACGGCGGTGGCCGTGTCTGCGGTCGTCGTGGGCGAAAGCGTCTGCGCCAGCGCCGGGGAGAGTGCGATGAGCGCCTCCTTGCGCTCCGGCGGCGGAGGCATGGGGGCGGTAACCGGCATCTGCCCCAACTGAGCTTTTTGCAGGGCGATGAGGTCCAGCACGCCGCCGCTGCTGATGATCTGCTGGATGCGGGCGATCTCCGCATCATACGTGGTGCGATCCGCCGCGCTGGCGGCCAGACGCTGCAACTCAGCGAGGTATTTGCCGAGCAGCGGGATGTGGCGCGCACTAAGCTCTTTCTGGTAAATGCCTTCCATCTGCTGAAGGCGCGTGATTTCCGCCGGAGCAGCGGGCTGCTGCGCTCCGAGGGCCGTCGTGAAAAGCATCACGAGACCATTGCACATCCGCGAGTTCACGGTCTGTCACCTCCGTTGCCTTCAGGTTGCAGCGCCCACGCGCCTGGCGGTGGCTCGCGCTCTTTGGTTTCGTTTTCACGCGCCTCCAGCATGGAGATGAGCGCCTTTTCCGTGGCGTTGCGCTTGAGGTCACGCGGAGGTGGCTGAACGGCGGCTAGGCCGTGATCAACGAGAACATTTTGATACAGGCCGACATCTGGTAGGAAAAGCAGTGCGGCCTGCGTGCCGTCCTTGTCGCGATCTGGGCGCACCAGCAGGCGCAGCGGCTTGTCGCGCAGGTAGCCAGCCGTGAACTCACGCGCAAAGCGGCCGATGGAGATCACATCTTGTTCAGCGATCTTGAAATGACGGGCGAGGTTTTTCACACCTGCGTCTTTTTCATCTGCCGGGGCGCATTTGACCCACAGCAGGCGGATGGACAGCTCACGCCCCTCGTGAACGACCTTGAAGCGATCCCCGGAGGCAGGCTCGGCAGCGGCAAGACGAGCGTCAGAGATGTCCTCGAAGCCGTTGAGGCCGCCGGCGGCGGTGGTGATGGCGCGTATGCCGGTGGGGCCGGTTTTTTGGTCCGCAAGACGACTCATGCGGCGCGACTCGACCTCCACCTGCCATTTGAGCGCAGGCTGGCTGGCGGCGAGTTTCTCCAAGCCAGCTAGGTAGCTGACAGCAGCGGTTTTGCGAGCGGTCTCAAGAGAATCGCGCAACTGAGCCGTGGCCTGCTGCAAGGCGTCCGTCACATTGACAGCAGGTGTGGTCGCAGGCACGGCGGCGGAGGCTTCCTCAGAGATGGGAACGAGGCGAAAATTTCGCAGGCGGATGATGTTCGCAGGATACCCGGCAGCGTTGGTGAAACGCAACGTGACCGGGCTGCGGGTAAACGTCAGCGGCCCGACGCGCACGGTGGTGAAGGTGGTCTCATCCGCGCTGCGCACGACCTCAAAGCTGCGGCGGTTTTCCAAAGAAGCGCCGAGGAGGCTGATCTCGTTGAACTCAAACATGGCCGTCTGCTGTGGCTGAAATTTGGAGGAGGCGTAGATGCTGCCCGCGACCGGGGCATCGCTCATGTTGGCCTCGAATTCGAGATGGTAGCGGCCAGGGACGAGGCGGAAGTTCAGCCACTCGGCACCGCTGCCGTTGGAACGCCAGCCACTGAGCATCTCACCAGAAGACTGCGCAGAGCCGCTCAACCTAGCCTGCGCCAAAAGCAGCGGTGTGGCGAGACTGGAGGCCGTGCCGGTGTAGAGCGCCTTCAACTGCTCGCGGCGCTGACGGATTGCCCGCGCCTCCTCGTAGTCGCCCAAAGCGGCCACTTCGGCCTCAGCTTTGGCAAGGGCGCGTTCATACTGCTCGGTGAGGAGTTGAGAATCGCTCATGACTTGGCGCAGAAGAGATGAGCGAAGCGTGACGAGCGCCTCCGGCTCCGCAGGCGCGGCGGGTGTCGTCTGCGCATGCAGCCCCAAGCAGGCGCAGGCATGCAGGGCGGCGATCCAGACTGGGAGGCAGCGGCTCATCATCTCGAAGCAGGCACGAGCTCCACGGCCAGCAGTTGCATGAGGTTGTTGGTGACGAGTGACTCTACTGCAAGCGTGAGCGTGCCGGAGCCGTCGCTGATTTTGAGCGTGCCCGCGTTCCGCTCTTCCGGGCCTTTCATGGTCGTCTCAATCGGTGCCGTCAGGCTGAAGCGTGATTCTTTGACCAGCAGAACGCCGCCCTCCGCCGCACCGCAGCGGTAGCGCAGCATCACCTCGTAGCCACCGGCGGGCAGCGCTGGCAGCTTCCAGGTGGCTGCCGCGCCGATCTTTGACCAGCCAGTGATGGCACCGCCTTCTTGCCGCAGCTCCTTCAAGGTCGCAGATTCAAGCGGGAGCTTGATGCGATCTGGCAGCAAGGCGGTTTTGAGTGCCTGCTCGCGGGATTGCAGCAGGAGCAGATCTTTGTCGAGCCGAGCCAGCTCGCCCTGAAGGCGCTTGCGCTCATCACGCGCGGTGATGGCGGCATCATAATCACGCGCGGCGGCGAACTGCTTTTCCAGCACAGCCAGGGTCGTGATCTGCTGTTTGACCGGTGCTAGGCTGGCTTCAATGAGGCCACGCTCATAGCCGAGGCGCAGCAGGGCGATCTCTGAACTGGCCCCGGGATCATCCGCACGCGTCTCCTCTGCTGGGGCCGGAAAAACAGGCCCCGCGAAAACGAACGCACAGGCGAGGACAAGGCCGGGTTTCACGATGGGAAGATGAGTGAGGTAAAAGCGGCTGGATGCTAGCCGCAGCCACCTGCGAAACAAGCGCGAAGTCAGGCTTGGCACCTGGAGCTTGCCGCGCTCTGATGCGCCGATGAACTGGCCTGTGATCAAAGCCGTCGGACTGCTGGTGGCGTCGAACATTTTCATGACTTTCGCCTGGTACGCGCACTTGCGGGACTTGAAGGCCAAACCGTGGTTCATCGCCGCCCTCATCAGTTGGGGCATCGCGTTCTTTGAATACATGCTCCAGGTGCCAGCGAACCGCATCGGCAGCACGGCATTGACGCTGCCGCAGCTCAAGATCATCCAGGAAGTCATCACGCTGATGGTTTTTGTGCCCTTCGTGGTGTTCTATATGAAGGAATCGCTGAAATGGGACTACCTATGGGCCGCGCTCTGCATGTGCGGCGCGGTGTACTTCATTTTCCGCAAGTGAGACGCTCAATTCGGGCGCAGCCTGATCGAACTCGAGTCCTCCACCCTCAAACCACTCGGCGTGCGCGTCATCTGCTCGAATTGCACGGCCCAGTCACGCATGGAGTTCACCGCGTGGCCGTAGGGCTGGAAGTCGCGGGTGCTGAGGAAGGTCAGCTTGTCAGACTCGTTGTCAGCGAACTGGAAAAACACACGGCCTGTTTTGGAGTCCACCACCTTGCCCTCAATCGCCAAGTTTCCCTTCGTGAACCAGCGCCCCAGCGCCGCGACTGGGGTCACGGCAAATTTCAACAGCGTCATCACCGCGTTTCCCTTGGGGCTGGTGGGACTGAGTTCGATAACCGCCAGCCGCAGCGTCAGCGTGTCAGCACCCGGCTTGTCCACGATTCGATACAGCGGCCTCGGTGAGCGACGAAACGCGGCCACAAATTCCTCCCGCAGTCGCGTGGCGACCGCCTGCTCCTGCCGCTGCACACCCCACGAGATCTCCTGCGTGGCTAGCGCTTTTTTCACCGGTCTCAGATATGCCAGCGTCACCGGCGCGATGTGAAGTTTTCTTTTCGCCATGCCCTCCGCCAGCATGCGCTTGTCTGGCGTGGTCCACACCGCCTGAAACGGCAGGTGCCCCCGCGTTTCCTGCGCCAGCCATGGCTGCTCAAAAAACGGCGACAGTCCCGCTGGCCTCGCTTTGAGCAGACGCTGGGTTGAAGAGCATGCCGCCACAGTGAATGAGAGCAGCAGGATGAATAAAAAATGCGGAAAACGCATGACGAGACGCGTGATGACAAAGACACAAGCCCGTCGATTTCCAATTTTCATTTTTCGGTTTCCTCCTTTCTGTCCAACCACATGCCTGCCACCTTCCATCTCGTCATTCCGTGCTACCACGAGAGCGGGCGCATCGGCCCCTTTCTCACGGAACTCTGCGCCGTGACCCAGGAACTCGGCGGCGTGACGATCCGCGTCGTCGAAGACGGCTCTGACGCGGCTGAGGTGCGCCGCATGCGCGAAATCCTCGCTCCGCTATGCCAGCGGCACCCACACCTGCTCGATCCGCTCTTTCTGCCCGACAATTTGGGCAAAGGCGGTGCCGTTTACGCTGCCTGGGCTCTGGAAAAGAGCGCCGAATGGCTCGCCTTCGTGGATGCCGACGGCTCATGCTCCGCCGCAGAGGTGGCCCGGCTCATCCGCCTCGCGCGAGAGCAACCCACGCCCCAGGCCGCGCTGTTTGCCTCGCGTCTGCATCAGTTTGGCGGTGAAGTTCGTCGCCAATGGAAGCGCAAACTCATCGGTCGTGTCTTCGGCTTGCTCGTTTCCACCTTGCTGGACATCCGCATTCACGACAGCCAGTGCGGCCTCAAGCTCGTGCCACGCGCGGATTACGAGCGCATCGCCCCTGCCCTGCGCATCCACGGCTTTGCCTTCGATGTGGAACTCCTCGCCGCGCTGCACGACAGCGGCTGCCCGGTGCAGGAAATCCCCATCGCCTGGCACGAGACCCCAGGCGGCCACGTTCATCTCATTCGCGACTCCTTCCGCATGGCACGCGATGTGTGGCGCGTGAGACAAAAACGGATGGTCAAACCCTGACTTGTCTTCCGCAACCGTCTGAAACACGAAAAAGCCCCGTCAGGGATACTGACGGGGCGGGTTTCGGGAAAGATTGGCAGAGAACGGTTTTACGCCGCGTTGGCTTCGGCACCTTTGTGACCGAGTTGTTTCACGGCGAGGTTGAGCTGATCGTATTCGATCGGCTTCTTGATCACCGTGACGGGGCCGTGACCGAGGATGCGGCTGAGAATTTCGCTGTCCGGGTAACCGGTGATCACCACGATGGGCAGGTCGGGATAAAGCGCCTTGAGTTGAGAGTAAACTTCGTCTCCAGGAACGTCCGGCAGCTTGAGATCGAGAAAGACGAAGTCAAACTTCTGCTTTTTCGCCATGGCGATGGCTTCGGCACCCGTGCCAACGACCAAGCGACCGAAACCTGCCTTTTTGAGGAACTGCTTGAAGAGCGCCTGCAACGCAGGATCGTCATCGACGACCAAGACGGTCGGCTGCCCAGATTCCTCTTCTTTGCGCAGCACATCACGATCAAGGAGGCTGCGCTTGATGCGCCAGCGACCACCGATTTGAACCGCAGGCAACTGCCCACGCTGCACAAGATAATAGACGGTGGGAAGAGGAATGCGGAGGTATTCCGCAGTCTCTTTCACGGTCATGAGTTCTGGTGCTGCTAGATCGGCCATATGGTTAGTGGAGTGGACTGAGAGGTTCGGGTCGTTAGAAAGTGAAAATGAGTCGCTGAATTGGGGATAATTCAAGATTCGCTTATAAATTCCATTATTACAAGGTCTTTTTCCGGCTTCGGGAGAAACACGGACTTCAGATAATTGGTAGATTTGCGATTTGGAATCAAAATTGCAAACCAAAATTGCACATCAAACGAAAAACTTCGGAAATCCTGAAGAATTTCATACAAAAGCATTCAAGCCAGAACCCAAACAAACAGTCGAGTCAAATAGAGCCACTGTACACTTCCGTCCGCATTGCATCATGGCCGCTACGATGACTGTTTTGAAAGGCAGGGGATGCAGGATCTGGATTTTTGAGAATAGAATTTCAGACAAGCCAGTTCGGCATCTGATTTGCGATTTGCCACCGCTTGGCCTAGATCAACGGCCCCATGTCTGATTCGATCCCCAATGTCCTTGCTGAACGCTATGCCACTGCCCCCATGCGCGCCCTTTGGTCGCCGGAGGGCAAAGTCCGATTGGAACGCGATTACTGGATCGCAGTGCTGAAAGGCCAGCGGGATCTCGGCATCCCAGTGCCGGAGGGAGTGATTGAGGCTTATGAAAAGGTGAAGGATCAGGTGAATGTGGCCGCCATCATGCAGCGGGAGCGCATCACCCGGCACGATGTGAAAGCGCGCATCGAGGAGTTCTGCGACCTCGCTGGTCATGAGCACCTGCACAAGGGCATGACGAGCCGTGACCTCACGGAAAATGTGGAGCAGCTTCAGGTCTTCCGGTCCCTGCTGGAAATCCGCACCAAAAGCGTCGCGGTTCTGGCTGGCATCTCCCGCCGGGCGGCTGAAACGCGTGACATCCCGCTCACGGCGCGCACTCACAACGTCGCCGCGCAAGTCACGACGCTGGGCAAGCGCCTAGCGATGTTTGGGGAGGAAATGCTGCTCGCGTTTGGCGATTTGCAAAACGTCATCGCCACCTATCCGGCGCGTGGCTTGAAAGGCGCGGTCGGGACACGACTGGACCAGATCACACTCTTCAACGGGGATGCCACCAAGGCCAGCGAGCTGGAAAGCCGTATTTTGCATCACTTGGGCATGCCTGCGGCCTTCGGGGCCGTCGGCCAGGTGTATCCGCGCAGTCTTGACATGCAGGTCATCGCCTCGCTCTGCCAAGTGGCCAGCGGCCCGTCCAGCTTTGCCCGCACGCTGCGTCTCATGGCCGGGCAGGAACTTGCCTCCGAAGGCTTTGCCAAAGGCCAAGTCGGCTCCTCCGCCATGCCGCACAAGATGAACAGCCGCTCCTGCGAGCGCGTGAACGGCCTGCACGTCATTTTGAAAGGCTACCTCGCCATGGCCGCCGGTCTGGCGGGGGATCAGTGGAACGAGGGCGACGTATCCTGCTCCGTCGTGCGCCGGGTGATGCTGCCGGACGCGTTCCTCGCGCTCGACGGCTTGCTGGAGACTTTCCTCACGATCCTGGATCAAATGGAGGTCTTCGATTCCGTCATTGAGCAGGAACTCATGCGCTACCTGCCATTCCTGCTCACCACGACGGTCATGATGGAGGCCGTCAAATCCGGCGCGGGCCGCGAGACGGCTCACGAGGTCATCAAGGAGCATGCCGTGCAGGTCGCCAAGGACATGCGCACCGGCAAGGTCCGCGAAAACGATCTCCTCGTCCGCTTGGTGCATGATGCGCGCCTGACACTCACCGAGGCCGACATGCAGCGCATCGTCGAGGCCGGCAAGGCCAACGCTGGAGATGCCCCGCAGCAGGTCGATGCCTTCTGTGGTCGCGTCTCAGCCATCGCGAAGGAATTTCCTGAGGCCGCGAAATATCAGCCCGGGGTGATCC
>JBIKYB010000026.1:0-27952 GCA_044355475.1 Prosthecobacter sp. | reverse complement strand
CCTCGCGCATGATTCTGCGCTCTCTTTCTCTTCTCCTTGTCCTTGTCCTTTGCCCCACGCTGTCCTTCGCTGAAAACTGGCCTCAGTGGCGTGGGCCTCGGCTCGACGGCACTTCGCAGGACACAGGCTTTCCGGTTTCGGCGGATGGGAATATGACTTGGAAAGTCGAGCTGCCCGGCAGCGGACATGCCTCACCGATTGTGTGGAATGATCGTCTTTTCATCGCTGCGGCTGTGGCTGAATCAGAGCAGCGTGTCCTCATCTGCCTCGACCGCACCACGGGCAAGACACTCTGGCAGTCGAATGTGCTCAAAGCGCCCATCGAGAGCATCCATCGCCTCAACAGCCAAGCCTCCAGCACGCCAGCCACCGACGGCGAGCGCGTTTTCACCGCCTTCCTGGACAACACCGAAACCGAAGCCACGCGCAAAGCCAACAGCGGACGCGTCATCGGCAAAGGCGAGGTGCCGAAGGGCACGGTCGTCATTTCAGCGCATGATTTTGACGGAAAACCGCTCTGGCAGGTGCGTCCGGGTTTGTTTTCCAGCAAGCACGGCTTCTGCTCTAGCCCGGTAGTGTTTGAGGACAAGGTCATCGTGAACTGCGACCACGATGGCGACGGCTACATCGTCGCCCTGGCCAAAACCGACGGCAAAGAGCTATGGCGCATCGAGCGTCCGAATCATACCCGCAGCTACTGCGTGCCGCTCATTCGCGACATCGGCGGGCGCACGCAGATGGTGCTCAGCGGCACGATGTGCGTGACCAGCTACGATCCGCGCACTGGCAAGCTGCTGTGGATCATCGACGGCCCCACCGAGCAGTTTGTCGCCTCGCTCGTCTTCAGCGAGCAGACCGGCCTGCTTTACATGACTGGTGGTTTCCCTGAGCATCACCTCCTGGCCATCAAGCCCGACGGCAGCGGCAACGTCACCAACACCCACATCGTCTGGCGCACGAACAAAGGCGTGGCTTATGTTCCATCGCCCATTATTCAAGGTGAGCATTTCCTCATCGTCTCCGACTCCGGCATCGGCCACTGCTTCGACGCGAAGACCGGCGAAATCCTCTGGGAGGAGCGTCTGCGTGAGCATCATGCCTCCCAGGCCAGCGCTGAGGGCCTCGTCTATTTCATCAACGACTTCGGCACGCTCCGCACCGTGAAGCCGGGCAAGAGCTATCAGGCTATCGCCGAAAGCGAGTTGGGTGAGAAGGTTTTCGCCTCTCCAGCCCTCAGCGAAGGCCAGATCTTCATCCGTGGCGACAAAAGCCTCATCTGCCTCAGCAAACGCAGTGCGAAAACTGCCTCACACTGAACGCCGCTCCACACTCCGGACTTGTTAACGGCTCGGATCAGGCGACGGCGAGGAGTGGACGTTGATGACACGACAGATAGCCTTCGACCCATTGCCTGCATCCGTTTTGTCGAGACCGAAAAGCCAAAACACTGCGCGAGCAGACCAAACACCGTCGAACAAGCGGGGAAAAGCTTTCCCCACGGAGTAGGATCAAGACACCTCGACCGCGAATCGTCCAACAACCGTTTTCCACGCGGCTTCGCGCAATGATAACCATGTTCGTTCGTCTTGGTATTGATGGTGGAGTTCATTCGGTGGCGATCACTAGCTCCAGTAAGTCCGTATCAAGATGGTGCCTCGGGCAGGATGATGAACTAGCTCGGCAAACTCTGCACCGCCTCCGCCGTGCATTTCAAACGTGACGCTTCCGTCTGGAGACTCGGTCCTTGTCGTCTTGGGATCAGCGATGCCTGGACAACTGCGGACCCAAGCCGCAACGGCCGTAGGATCACCAAAAAAGGAAACACGAAACTCGCGGCTAAACATACCTCCACCCGTAACAATGGTGAAGCTCTGAGCCTCCGCCGGAAAGGGACTCAATCTGGCCCACTCTATTGTGGCGGCCCTTGCGCTCTTCTCGGTAAAGTGTGGGTAACCGGGAGGGCCGAATGTGATGTCGAGGCCATAGATCAAAGCCAACGAACAGGCAACGGTCATCGTAACGCCTACGATAAACGAGCACTTTCTTCCGTGGGCCATGGTGGAGGATTCAGTTGTTAGGCGAACGTCGAAGTGGTGGCACCCGCTACCGGGAGCGCCACGCCGACTCATAGTAATGGGTTCTAGTCACGGTTCAATCTCCGACTCGCGGCGGGGTAGCGGGTTGTCCACCCACGTCTTGTTCGCTGTTAGTATTCCGGGCGACTGGCAACAACAGCCAGCCCAGCGCACCCAGAGCAATAACGACGAAGCCTATCATGACAGTCTGCATCGTCTCGTGGTCAAGAGTGGGAGGAAGGAGGACAATTGTGAAAAATCCTGTAATGGTGAGTGCCCTAGAGAGGGGGTATGCGACGAACAGCCGTCGAGTCTTCGGATCACTCCGGTTGAAGTAATAGGAACTAAGTATCCCCCAAACAGCCATTGAGAATCCCAAGCTCCATTTCGGCCATCCACGTTCAAGCATGCTGAACTCTGGGTTGGAAGAGTCGTAAAACACCTGAACGGAAGTTCCCACGGGATGATTCTTCGCAAACTCACCTCCGCCATCCTCTCGGCTTGAGTTACTGAACAGGCCAGCTCTCCATCTCGATGACAGGTATGATGATCCATCAACGCCATAGGAGTATGCAATCGAAGATCCCTCATTCGAACCGCGCTGTCTTGTCACTTCCGAATGAGTGATCGAACCGTCGGTCGTGGCATCAAGTCTTAAGTTGTGCCATGTCGCGACCCCGAATTCCAGTGGCATGGCAAAGAGAAGCGCGGCCAGGAGCGGAAGAAATATGGCGCTGAGTGCTATCAGTCCGATAATGCTCCAGATGTGTTTCATTCCTTCAGCGAACATTGAAGATCATTCACAGATCGTGAGGTTTGTCAGCAGCTTTATATCCGACAGTTTGATGGGAAAAGTACGGGCTTAAGCGTTCATGGGTGTCGTTTTACCCTCCTATGTTGGAGTACGACAACAAAAATGTGGATTTGCTCCAACATAGGAGGGTAAAATTCATGTGTGAGTATTCCGTCCCATGAGCCACAGGAAACGAGGCTGCAACAGCATGACAGAATGGATTAAAGCTATTGCCACTGACGATTTGTCAGCCTGTTGCATCCTGCCCCCATTTACGCGGCATCGGCCACTGTTTCGACGCGAAGACCGGCAAGATCCTCTGGGAGGAGCGCCTTCGCGAGCATCATGCCTCCCAAGCCAGCGCTGAGAGCCTCGTCTATTTCATCAACGACTTCGGCACGCTCCGCACCGTGAAGCCGGGCAAGAGCTATCAGGCTATCGCCGAAAGCGAGTTGGGTGAGAAAGTTTTCGCCTCTCCGGCCCTCAGCGAAGGCCAGATCTTCATCCGTGGCGACAAAAGCCTCATCTGCCTCGGCAAACGCAGTGCGAAAACCGCCTCACGCTGAACGCAAGTAGGCGCATTCGCCAGAATGCGCGTGCCGACCTATGTGCTGGCGAACGTGCCAGCAAGTCAGCCGTCACCCATTTGAGCAAAGCCGCGCGGCTCACTCAGTTGGTGAGACCGTTGATGTCGAGCAGCTCGATCACAAAGACAAGGGTGCTGAAGGGCGGAATTTTGGGGGTGGGGCTGCTGCCGCCGTATCCGAGGTAGTTGGGAATCACGAACCGGAACTTGTCCCCCACCTTCATCAACTGCACGCCTTCAGTCCAACCGCGGATCACGCCATTCAGAGGGAAACTGATCGGCTCACCGCGCTCCACCGAGCTATCGAAGACCGCGCCGCTAAGTAAGGTGCCGTGATAGTGGACCCTGACGGTGTCAGTGGCTTTGGGTGAAACCGTGCCGCTGCCGCGCTGCAAGACCTCAAACTGCAATCCTGACGCTGTGGTTTGCATGCCACCGCCGACGTTGAAATTTAAAGTCGCCGCAGGAGCGGGTGTGGAAGGGAGAGAGGCTACAGGAGGAGCTTTTTTGGGCTCAGGCTTGGTCGGTTGGCTACAGCCGAGAAGGAGCAGGGATGGAAGAATGACGAGGGAGGCGAATTTGATCATGGTAAGATGGTGAGGCTTCAGGCGGCCCAGTGTCTCGACTTGCTCCCTGCGGTCAAGCCAGCATGTCGAAGCAGAAAGGCATGTGCGTGGGGCTGGATCTCGATCCCCGCTTGAATCCCTCGCCAAAGCGTGAGACTCAGCGGCCATGTCCTGGATGTCCTTTCCCGCCCTTGAGGCTCTGCCTGGTTTTGCGCATCGTTTCACGCTGCGACACCCGAAGATCGACGTGGACGCGGAGCGGGCGGTGGTGGTGGAGCGGTTGTGGGCTTGGCATCATGAGCAGGCGGCGGAACTAGGCTTCAGCAGCGCGTTGTGCATCGCCGAGCAGGTGCATGGCAGCGAGGTGGCGGTAGTGGAGTCACCTCAAAGCGAAGTGGCGGCAGGAGCGGATGGCATCATCTCCAACGTGCCCGGACTCGTGATCGGCATCTATGTGGCGGATTGCTGCGCGGTTTATCTGGCGGATGCCCGCACCGGAGTGTTTGGAGTGGTGCATTCGGGCAAGAAAGGCTCCGAACTCGGCATCACGTCGAAGGCCATTGCGCGCATGCAGCAGCATTATGGCACGAATCCGGTCGATCTGGTCGTCCAGCTCAGCCCGTGCATCCGTCCGCCGGCTTACGAGACCGACTTCGCAGCGCAAATTCGGCAGCAGGCACTCGATGCTGGTGTTCCTGCCGGACAGGTGCATGACACGGGCATTTGCACGTCTTCGGATTTGCGCCGGTTTTATTCCTACCGCATGGAAAAGGGCCGCACCGGGCGCATGCTCGCGCTGCTGGGCCGAAAAAGCTGATCTGCGATGACTTTTCATTCTCCCGCCAAAATCAATCTCTGGCTGCGTGTCTTGGGCAAACGCCCAGACGGCTTCCATGAGGTGGAAACTCGTCTGTGCCGTCTGGCGCTGGGCGATCTCGTCGAAGTCGAGCATCGCGGCACGGGCACGGATGTAAGCCTCACCTGCTCGGCGCCGACGGTGCCGCTGGATGAGTCAAACTTGGCCATGAAAGCCCTCCGCGCCTTCGAGAGCCGCACGGGCAGACAATCCTCCTGGCGCATCCATTTGGAGAAAAAAATCCCCGCTGGGGCTGGCCTCGGCGGCGGCAGTGGGAATGCGGCCACCGTTTTGAAGGCCTGCAACGAACTGACCGGGAATCCGCTCTCGCTTGAGCAGTTGATCGAGCTGGGGGCGCAGATCGGCTCAGATGTGCCGTGCTTTTTGCTCGACACTCCGGCAGCCGATGGATCAGGGCGAGGCGAGCAGGTGACGCCCGCCGAGTTTCCCTGGCATCTGCCGCTGGTGCTGATCAAGCCGCCGTTTCCCATCCCCACGCCCTGGGCTTACAAGCGCTGGGCAGACTCAAAGGAAATTCCAGGGGTGCTTTACGCTCCGCAGCTCTGCCCCTGGGGAGCGATGGTGAACGACCTCGAACGTCCCGTATTTGAAAAATTCTTGCTACTCCCTTCCCTCAAAACTTGGCTGCTGGAGCATGGAGAGGTGCGCGCTGCGCTGATGTCCGGCTCTGGCAGCACAATGTTCTCTGTGACCGAGACTCTGGAGCAAGCTGGCGAGATGGCCGAAAAAGCCCGCGAATGGTGCGGAGAGACCGCTTGGGTGCAGACCACGACGACTGCAGTTTAAACGTAAAAAAATGGGGCCGGACGGCTCCCGATTCCGTCCGGCCCCTGGTTTGATCAACCTCAACTAAAGGCCTGCGGTGAGGCAGGGTTTCAGTTAACAACCAATCACTCTCAAGACCCAGTCGATGGAGGGCGTTTTAAAAGCCCCGCACGAACTGTTCATCCCTGTTAGTGCGCACTGTTGGGCGAATGTTGAAAAATGTTGAGAAAAAAATCTTCACCTCGTTTGTCCTGACCGCCGACCATGCCCGACCTCCCTGCGCTCACCACTGAAGAACAAGCCGTTTACGAATGGCAGATGTGGGTGCCTGGCATGGGGGACGAGGGGCAGCGCAAGCTCAAGGCCGCCTCGGTGCTCATCTCCCGGGTCGGTGGTCTGGGCGGGCTGGTGGCGTTGGAACTGGCTGCCGCCGGTGTCGGCAGACTCATCCTGGCCCACGCTGGTAACTTGCAGCCTTCCGATTTGAATCGCCAGCTTTTGCAAACGCACGATCACATCGGCCAACCACGCATCGAATCCATCGTGCGCCGTCTGCGGGAGCTGAATCCGCGTTGCGACATCATCGGCGTGCCGGAAAACGTCAGTGCTGACAATGCGGACGCTCTGGTGGCGCAGGCGGATATCGTGGTGGATGCCGCGCCGCTGTTTCAGGAGCGGCTGGCGCTGAATGTGGCCGCCTTCCGCGCCCGCAAGCCGATGGTCGAATGCGCCATGCACACGCTGGAGGCCAGTGTGACGACTTTTGTGCCCGGCAAGACCGGCTGCCTTGCCTGTTATGTGCCCGAGGTGCCGCCAACCTGGACACGGCAATTTCCCGTCTTTGGCGCGGTGTCTGGCACGGCAGCCTGTGTGGGCGCGATGGAAGTGATCAAACTGATCACCGGCCTCGGCACGACGTTGCAGGGCGAGATGCTGTCCATGAACCTCGCGACCATGCAGTTCCGCAAAGTGCGTGTGCCTCGTCGAGATGACTGCGCCGCGTGCAGCTGATTATTTTGCGACGTAGTCGAGCACGCAGACCTTATCGAGCTGCGGCTTGAGCTTGGAGACGAACTCCTGATGCGCAGCATGCGGTAGATAGGTTTCGAGTCCGGCCTTGTCGGCAAAGGTCACGAAGAAGCAGTGAGTGAAGCCGTCATTCAGGCCTTCCGGACTCACATTGGTGCCCCACTCGAAGGCTTTCACCGTGTCGATCTTCTTGGCCAGCTCGATGAAATCCTTTTCAAGCCCCTGCACCTGCTCCGCCGTGGCGCTGTCTTTGAACTTGAAGAACACAACGTGGCGGTAAGGGGCGTCTGCAGCGAGGGTGGCGGTGGTCATGGTGAAAACGAGGGCAAGGACGGCGAGCAAGATGGATTTCATGAGTGCGAGAATGGCAAGGGTGGCGTGATCGTCAACGGTGGTGAACGAGTTGAAAAACTCGTTCTACTTCCCGCGCACTTCGTTCACAAACTCCTCCATCAAATCCATCGCCTTGGCGATCAGATCGGGTGCGGTGGCGTAGCAGCAGCGGACGAAACCTTCGCCAGCGCTACTGAAGGCACTGCCGGGGACGACGGCCACGCATTTCTTCTCCAGAAGCTGGATGGCGAATTCTTTGCTCGTAAGACCAGTGCTGCGGATGTCAGGGAAGACGTAGAACGCACCGCCGGGGTTGAAGCAATGCAGGCCCATGCCATTGAGACGGCTGACGATGAGGTTGCGACGCTGCTCGTAGCTCTGACGCATCTCCTCATAAGCACTCGCGCCCATCTTCAGAGCCTCCAGGCCGGCCATCTGGCTCATGATGGGAGCGCAGAGCATGCAGTATTGGTGAATCTTCATCATCGCCTCGCGCAGCGGGGCCGGAGCACAGGCATAGCCGAGACGCCAGCCGGTCATGGCAAAGGCCTTGCTGAAGCCGTGCAGCAGCACCGTGCGCTCCCGCATGCCAGGAAACTCGACGATGCTTTTGTGCTGGCGACCGTCGTAAAGAAGCTCGCAGTAAATCTCATCGGTGAAGACCAGCAAATCATGCTTCACCGCCAGCGCGGCGATCTTGGCCAGCTCCTCATGCGGCATGATGCCGCCGGTGGGGTTGGTGGGGAAGTTCAGCGCGATGACCTTGGTCCTCGGCGTGATGGCAGCTTCAACATCGGCGGCCATCAGCGCGAACTCATTCTCCTCACGCGTTTGCACCACCACGGGCACGCCATAGGCCATCTTAATGCTCGGGCTGTAGCTCACATAACACGGCTCATGATAGATCACCTCGTCGCCGGGGTTCAACACGGCGCGAAAGGCGATGTCCAGCGCCTCGGACACGCCAACGGTGACAAGGATCTCCGTCTTTGGGTCGTAGGTGACGCGGAACTGCTTCGTCACATACTCGCTGATGGCGATGCGCAGTGATTCGAGGCCCAGATTCGAGGTGTAGCTCGTCTGGCCTTTCTCCAGGGAGCGAATCACCGCCTCGCGGATCGGCCACGGCGTCGGTTTGTCCGGCTCACCAACGCCGAGCGAGATGACGTCGCTGCGACCGATGACGAGTTCGAAAAAGTCACGAATGCCAGAACGCGGCAGATCGCGGATGATGTGGGAAATTTTGTTGTCGTATTCCATGACTTCAGGTTCCTCTCAGCTCATGGACTCACTGGCAGGCGTTCTTCATCGCCGCCCCCGTTCGCGAGGAACCCGTTTTCCTTATACGCTTTCAGTTCAAAGCGTGTGGCCGTGGACAGCACACCGCCGAGGGTGCTGAGTTTTTCAGCCACAAAAGTAGCCACATCGAGCAGGTCCTTGCCTTCCACGATCACAGCCAGATCGTAGCCACCACTCATGAGGTAGCAGTCGCGTACTTGGTCAAACTTCGAGATGCGACGAGCCAGCCGGTCAAAGCCACCGTCACGCTCCGGCGAGATGCGTACCTCGATCAGGGCCGTCACGCGGCGGTCACCTGCCTTCAAGCGGTCCACCACGGCGCTGTACCCCAGGATCGTGCCATCCGCCTCCGCCGCAGCGATGCGGGCGGCGATTTCAGATTCGGCGACGCCCAAGCTGAGAGCGAGCTCCTTGGGGCTGCGGTTGGAGTTGTTGCGGAGCAGTTCGATGAGCGGGTCCATGATGAGGGGAGCGATTGTAACGCGAGAGACTGGTTTGAACAGCGGAAACCAGAATGAACATTGAACTTTGAACCCGGCCCATGGAACATCGACTCATGCGACAAACTGCCATCCAGATCATCGAAAAACTCACGCATGCAGGCCACACCGCACTCCTGGCGGGCGGGTGCGTGCGGGACATGCTGCTGGGGCGCGATGCCAAAGATTTTGACGTGGCCACCAGCGCCACGCCGGAGCAGGTTGTGAGGCTTTTTCCCGGAGCACAGACCGTGGGCGCTCACTTCGGCGTCGTCATCGTGCGTATGAACCATGAGCACCTCGAAGTCGCCACCTTCCGCAGCGATGGAAGCTACAGCGACGGTCGCAGGCCCGACAGTGTGACCTACTCCACGCCAGAACTCGACGCCCAGCGCCGCGACTTCACCATCAACGGCCTGTTTTTCGATCCACTCACCGAGCGCGTCATCGACTACGTCGGTGGTCAGGCTGACCTACGCATGGGCCTGCTCCGCGCCATCGGCGTGGCCAAGGACCGCTTCTCCGAGGATCACCTGCGCATGCTACGGGCCGTGCGTTTCGCCACCGTGCTCGGGTTCGACATCGAGCACGCCACCTGGGAGTCCATCTGCGGTCTGGCGAAGAAGATCAAGAGCGTCAGCATCGAGCGCATCCGCGATGAGTTCGTCAAAATCATGCTCAGCCCGAACCGTGTGCGCGGTTTCGACCTCCTCGTGAACAGCGGCCTCATGGCGCAGTTCCTGCCTGAAATCCTCGTGCTGCAAGGCTGCGAGCAGCCGCCACAATTCCATCCCGAGGGAGATGTCTTCATCCACACTCGTCTCATGCTCAGCCTGCTGCCCGCCGAGGCCTCCCTGCCGCTCGTCATGAGCGTGTTGCTGCACGACATTGCCAAACCCGCCACGCAGACACGCGATGCCGACACCGGCCGCATCCGATTCAACGGCCATGACAAGCTCGGCGCAGAAATGACCGGCGAGATCTTGCGCCGCCTGAAGTTCCCCAACGACGTCATCGAACCCACCGTCATCGCCGTGGAGAACCACATGATCTTCAAGGACGTGAAAAAGATGCGCACCGCCAAGCTGCGCCGCTTCATGGCTCGTCCTTCCTTCGATGACGAAATGGCCCTCCATCGCGTCGATTGCCTCGGCTCCAACGGCTTCACCGACAATTACGACTTCCTCCTCGCGAAACGGGAAGAACTCGCCAACGAGCCGATGCTTCCGCCACGAATCATCACGGGAGCCGATCTCATCGCCCTCGGCTGGCACGCTGGCAAAGCCATGGGCCGCCTGCTGACCACGATTCAAACCCTCCAGCTCGAAGGCACGCTCCAAACCAAGCAAGACGCCCTAGCGTGGATCGCACAACACGCCCCAGTGCCTGACGTCTTTGAGACTGCCGAGGAGTAGTTTCATAGAACGCCATTCGACCACGCCTCCCTGTTTCGCTGAAGTGCGCGGCCAAAAAATTGCGGTTTCCAAGGCGTTAATTGGCGGCAAGTTTGCGTCACGGCCTAATTTTCCCTGTGCTTGCCCGTTCCAACCGTTGATTTGAAGCATGTCCGCCCCACACGTCCAGGATGAAGCCTCCGTGCTGGTGCGACGCGCCCTGGACCAGCATGAAAGCACACTCATCGCCTACACATCCGGCCTTCTCGGTGGAGACACCGAGAAAGCACGTGACGTCGTGCAGGACGCGCTGCTTAAGCTCTATCTCACCGACCCGGATCGGGTGCGTGAAAATCTCAAATCCTGGCTTTTCACCGTCTGCCGCAACCGTGCGTTCGATGTCCTGCGCAAGGACCATCGCCTCGATATTGGCAACGACGAAGTCATCGGCGCGGCCCAGGACCATGAGCTCGATCCGGCCCAAAGTGCCGGTCAGCAGGAGCTTTACGAGAGCATCTGGCGCTGCGTGGATCGTCTGCGACCGAACCAGCGCGAGGTCGTGCGGCTCAAGTTCATCCACGACTGCTCTTACCAGGAAATCGCGGGCATTACCGGCCTCAGCGTCGGCAACGTCGGCTTCATCATGCACCATGCCATCAAAAAACTGCGCGAGCTGCTAAGTCGCGACATGGCCGAAGAAACCTCCCACACTCAACTTTTATGAACCCACAGGACAATCCCCACTTCACCGCCTACGCGCTTGGCGAGCTGAGCGCCGAGGAGGCGCGTGAGTTTCACGCCACTCTGGCTGCCACACCGGCCGTCGCGCATGAGCTGGAGCAGATTGAGGCTGTCACCGACGCCTTGCGTCATGGCGCGCCGATCCCCCAGCCACGTCTCACGCATGAGCAACGCCATGCGGTGCTGCATCCGGCGAACATGCCGCGCAGAATGCAGCCAATGATGCCGCGCAAGCCGGTGCCACGCCCGCAGACCTTCTGGCCGGTGGTGAAAGTGCTTCTGCGCAGCGCTGCATTGATCACCCTCACTGGGGCAGCCTTCCTGGCCGGTTGGTCCGTGCGTCCTGAAGCACATGAGCAAGTGGCGGACACGCGCCCGAATCCACCGGAAGAAACGAGAGAACAAAATCAAACCACGGTCGTTTCAGCGCCGGTTGTCGCCGCCAAAGCGCCCCCCGTCGTCAAGCCAGAGCCGGTCAAGGTCGCTGAGACGAAGCCGGTTAAAGTGGCACAGGCAGCCCCGGCCAAGCCCCAGCCAACGGTGGCAGTGGTCATAGCACCTGCTGCAAAGCCGGTGGAGGCCCATTCGCCAAATCTGGGCTTCATCATGCCGCACGGACGCGGTGTGTTTGCCAACACTGCAAAGCAGTCAAACGACCAGTTCAAGCTGCGCCCTTCCTTGATCAAACCCGCCACCCCGAAGGCGAAGGGCGAGATGTTTGCCTCACCACAGTTGGTCAAGGACAGTCCTGAGGCTAAACCGGCGCGTGATCCTGAATTGTACATTCATTCCTGGAAGGCAGAGATGGCGGACTGCCCATGGAATCCGGCGCATCGCCTCCTGCGTGTCGTGATCCAGCTCCCGGCAGACCAGGCCGCAGTCATGCGGCCAGACGCGGTCTTTCCAGTGCAGATCAGTTTTGATCAGACACGGGTAAAGCAGTTCCGCATGCTCTCCGAGCGTCATCTTGCCGCCACAGAGCTGCGCAACGCAGGCACGCATGTACTCTGGTATGAGTTTCAGCCAAATGGTGGCTCTGAAGGTGTTCGTGACCGCCAGATCGCGAGTGTGACGCTGCCGAACGCGCATTTCACCTCTCAGACCGTCGGACCGTTCGACAGCAGCAAATTGCAGGTCATTGATCGCGGTTTCTCACTGCAAAACGCGCGCGAGGACTTCGTGTTTGAGGCCTCAGTGGTCGGATTCGGCCTGCTGATGCGTGGCGCGGAGCAGACTGGTGTGCTGAACCATGAACTGGTGTTGAATTTGTCAAAACAGGCGAAAGGCGCAGACACCACCGGTGAACGCGCACGCTTCGTCCGGCTTGTTCAAGAAGCGCAGCGCGTGGCCGGACTTTGATTTGCGGCCCACTCAAGCGTGGGCGAAAATTCCGCCACCAAAGCGGGAGACGTGCGGCGCATAGAGCTTGTGGCCGAGCGCTAAATAACGCGGGCGGAGGCTCTCGCGATGCTCGCCAATGACCTGCCGCCAAGGGCTGCGACGGATAGCAAACGCGGGTTCACGCGTCAGGTTGGCCAAATCTTGGTCACGTCCGAGGAGGTTTCCGAGGCGTTTGGCGCGGTGGATGCGGCGCGAGGCTCCAGGCAGGTGCCGCAGAGCCAGTGTTTGGAAGTACAGGTCTTTCACCCGGTGCCGCCAGCGGTGCAGCACCTCGTTGTCCGTGTTTTCGCAGGCCTGTTTCATCAGGCGGCGGCCTTGACGGTAGCAGCGGGCATGTTGCTCCAGCACTTGCCCGGCACTCAGTGACTCGATGCAGGTGCTGTCGATGAGCAACCCGAGCGCGTGAAGCTGATGACGCAGATACGAGCACGGAGGAACGCAGGGCGGCTTTCCCGCTGCATGTGGCCGATGTTTGGGAGAGAGATGAAAGCGGCGCACGAGCTTGTCGATGAGCTTTGACCGCACCGTGCGTTCCCGGTTGCCAGCACAGGCGAGCTTAACGGCTCGAATGTGCAACCGCAGGGCTTGCCTCGTCTCAGGCTCAATGCCCGCGCGCGCCAGACGCAGCAGAGCCAGGATTTTCTTCATGCGCACGCGCAATTGATGCGTGGCCACCTCCTCATACCGCTCAAGCCGCGAGACATCCTCCTGGGAGCGCTCACACAAATGATGCAGCAAACGTTTCAATCGCCGACCGGACAGGTCTGTGAAGTCGCGATGGCGTTTCATAACATTGGTATTGAGCACGGCGGCCTCTCAAACAGCAAGAAAGAGTTTTTCACATTCGTGCGCATGTTGTGGGCATAAGTCATCAGAGGCTGTGAATTGTCTGAGCCGCTGGAATCAGTCGAGAAGCTGTCTGGACTCAGTTTTTTCCGTCATGGTGCGGAGTTGGCGAAAACTTTCGTTGATTCGATTGTCACCGATGCCAGCGTGCGCTCGTAGCCTCTTCCAAACCCACACACTCACTATCATGGCCAGCGACGCAGTCATCACTCTCACCGAAGCAAATTTTGAAGCCGAAATCTCCAGTTCCACCGTGCCAGTGATCGTGGATTTCTGGGCTGAGTGGTGCGGACCGTGCCGCATGTTGGGGCCGATCCTTGACGACTTGGCCCAGGAGCATGCCGGTAAGGTTAAAATCGCCAAAGTGAATGTCGATGACGCCCCCAATCTTGCCGCCAAGTTCAGCGTGCGCTCGATTCCGATGATGGTGTTCTTCAAAGACGGCCAAGCCAAAGACACCGTGATCGGCGTGCAATCAAAGGATGCACTCGCCAAGCGACTTGCGGCCTTGGTTTGATCTCAATCCCAAAAAAACGGCGGCTGTCACCAGCCGCCGTTTTTTGTGCTGTTCGCCGATGACTGCGCTTACACGTCTCCAAAGGAAATGCCGATCGCGCGGGCTGCTTTGACGATCTCGCTGTCTTTGCTGACCAGACGGAGCTGATTGACCGCTTCCTCAATAGAGACATCCCCCACTTGGTAGTGCTGGTAGCTGACCATGCGGCCAAATCTGCCTTGCTCGATAAGATCGACGGCCTTGGCACCAAAACGCACACCAAGGATGCGGTCGAGCGCGGTGGGCGCACCACCACGTTGCAAATGGCCGAGCGTGCAGGCGCGGGTTTCCTTGCCGGTGGCTTTTTCGATGTGTTTGGCCACAAAATCACCGATGCCGCCGAGCCGATCCTCGCCTTTGCCGCCAACGCGTTCTTTTGTGAGCAGTTCACCCGTTTCGAGGCGTGCGCCCTCGGCCACGACGACGAGCGTGCTGTGACGTCCGGCCGCGTCGCGTTTGCGGACGGCTTGGGCCACTTGTTCGAGCTGGAAGGGAATTTCAGGCAGCAGGATGATGTCCGCACCACCAGCCATGCCGCCGTAGAGCGCAATCCAACCGGCATGACGGCCCATGACTTCAAGCACGATGGCGCGCTTGTGGCTTTCCGCCGTGGTGTGTAGGCGGTCCAGCGCATCAACGACTGCGGCCACGGCAGAATCGAAGCCGAAGGTCATTGCGGTGGCTTGGATGTCATTGTCGATGGTTTTGGGCACGCCGATGACAGGAATACCCATCTGGTATAATTGCAGGCCGGTGGTGAGGCTGCCATCACCGCCGACGACGATGAGCGCACCGATTTCCAGGTGGCGCAGCGTGTTTTTGGCCTTCTCCACGATCTCGACCGGCACCTGAGAAACATTGCCCTCGCCAACTTTGGCAACGAAGTGGCCTTTGTTCGTGGTGCCGAGGATCGTGCCACCGAGCTTCATGATGCCGATGGTCTTGTCGGGGTCCAGCATCATGTAGTCACCGGGCGGGAGGAGGCCTTCAAAGCCATCACGAAACCCCACGACCTCCCAGCCGTGCGTGTGTGCCGCGCCGACGACGCCGTGAATGACCGCATTGAGTCCGGGGCAGTCGCCGCCGCTGTTCAGAATTCCGATTCGCATGTGTGTTGATGAATGTGTGAGTGAGAACGCACGAAGGAGGCCGGAGGACGTTTAGAAGTGGTCGAGCATCTGCTTTTTGTCCGTGATGGGACGTCCTGCGGCCAGCCAGCGGTCATACGCCGCCCACCCCTGGTGCAGCAACGTGCGAGCTTCAGCAAAGGGGCTGGCAGAGCCAAGCACGACGACCACCATGCGATGACGGTAGATGACGCTGCTGTTGTCCGCCTGCACTTGCACGCTTGAGGGTTTTTCAGCGGAGATCACCACGCATCCACCCGACTGTGGAGTGTTGCCCGTTTTCACGCCGTCGATGCGGTCCACGCCAAGAAGCTGGTTGGTGTTGCCGATGGGCACATTGATTGGCTGGCCGCCACGATAGATGGTGATGCTGCGGGTGCTTTGATTCGTGTAAAAGCGCATGGCAGGCCGAGACACGGCATAGATCGACAGACGACCCATGTCTGCGGCGGTGGAATAGGGCAAAGGACGCGAGTTTTCGAGGCCGTGCGGGTTGGTGAAGCGCGTGCCGCGTGCGCCTTCACGCTTGGCGAGCTGGTTCATCTGCTTCACGAACTCTTCCATCGGATGCCCGCTGCGTCCGAGACGCGCGAGATGATCACGCCCCACGAAATCTCCCAGCGTGATTGCGGCGATGTTGTCACTGCCCATCATGGTGGCGTAGATCAGATCACGCACAGTTGCCTGATCTCCAGGCTGGAGGCCGATGTTACCTGGAGAGGAGATTTGGAAGGCATAGCTGGGCACCGTGGCCAGCACACCGACGCCCACCTTGGACGCCTCAGCCCAGTCAAGTGTGACCATCGCGGTGGCGATCTTCGCCAGACCGCCGACAGGCCGTTTGGCCTGCGCGTTACCGGCCACATGGACCTTTTTATTAAAAGCGTCCACCACGAGCACAGAGGACTGTGCCAGCAGCGCCGGAGCCGCCGTGAGAAGGGAAAAGACAAGGCCTGGGATCAACGCGCGACAGCCTGCTCGCGTCATGCTGGGGGAAAACATAGGGCCGATGATTAGCCTCGTGTGTCCGCATCGCAACCGTGGATTTCCCCACGTTTTCGCCACTGCCAGCCGTTTGATCAGCCCAGATGCCAGCCATCTCGCGGTTTGCGGCTCAGAAAACGGTTTGCCGACTCATTGTTCGTGATGCGCATGGCCTTAGCGTCCCACACGATCTTCCCACCGGCGCGATGCGCCACATTGCCGAGGTGATTTGCTTCCGTGAGCGGGCCGGCATAGCTGAAGGGGCTGCCAGTGGGCGTGCCGTTCTTGATGGCGGCCAAAAATTCGGCGTGGTGGCCTGGAGAGTCGGCGATGAAGGGTTTCGGACGCTGAAAGTCTTTGAAATTGGCCTCGGGCAACAGGACGTGCTTGCTGTAGTCGGAGAGCAGCATGCCTTTGTCGCCGATGAATAGCACGCCGCTGTTCCACTTGCTGATGTAGGGATCGTTCTTCCACGCATCCGGTTTGCTGGCACCTTGGTGCCAGTGAACCTTGCACGCAGGCATTTCTCCACGTGGCCCGTATTCATACACGGCATGCATCGAAGCAGGAGCGATCTCAGGATGCGGCTCAGGGCCGAAAGCCTCCACACTGAGTGGCGCGTCGAGTTTCAGCGCCCAGAAAGGTAGGTCGTTCCAATGACTGCCGAGGTCAGACATGGTGCCGTTGCCGAAATCCCACCAGCGATACCACTTCGGTCCTGGGAAATAGACGCTGTTGTAAGGGCGCATCGGCGCTGGGCCGATCCACAGATCCCAATCGAGGTAGGGCGGCGGTGTTTCGGCAACGGTAGGCCGTTCGGTGACGAAAACAATGTCGCCATTCTTTTCCGCGTCCTCCTTGCTCTGCAAACCCCAGGCGCGCGACACGCAGACATGCGCCTCGGTCACCTTGCCAATGGCTCCGCTTTGAATCAGCTCGACCACGCGGCGGTAGTTCGGCATGCCGTGAATCTGCGTGCCCATCTGCGTAACGACACCGGCTTCGGCGGCGGCCTGGGTGATGAGGCGTGCTTCCGCGACGTTGTGGGTGAGCGGCTTTTCGCAATAGACGTGCTTCTTCATCAGCAGCGCTGGGAGCGTGGCATAGGCGTGCGTGTGCTCGGTGGTGCTGACGATAACGGCGTCGATCTCCGAGGCGCTCATGGAATCGTAGAGCTTGCGGAAGTCGCGGAACTTCTTCGCCCCTTTGAATGCCTCCGCTGCGAGGTCGAGGTTCTCGCCGTTCACATCGCAGAGGGCGACGACGTTTTCACGCGCTTCGACCGGCGGCGGAGGCTGCACGGCTTCACCTGCCTTCTTCGGGTCTTTTTTGGCGGCAGTCTTCGGATTGTAAAGCGTGACACCCGTCAGCTCCTTGATGTTTCCCGTGGCACGACCGCCGACGCCAATGAAAACAAGGTTCAGCTTCGCATTCGGCGAGCGTGAGCTGACAATGGCGGGAAATCCGAAGGCCGCAGCCGCCGTGGCGCTGCGGGTGAGGAACTGACGACGGGACGAAACGGGTTGGCTGGCACTCATGGTTGCCATTACAACGCACTTCGCGGCATGAGTTTCATGTTTCAGGTTTAAAGTTTGGCATCGCTGCACACCAGCTTGAAACCTGAAACTTTAAACTTGGAACTTACTCCGCCTTCTTCTTGGCCTCGCCTTTGCCCTTTTTCGGCTCGTTGAGCGGCTTGTCGGGATCGTATTTCGGATTGTGCTCGGGAATCTGTGCTCCGGTGTCTTTGAGCCAAGCGTTGAGTTTATCGCGCAGTTGCATGGCGCGCACGGCGTCGAAGGAGGCGCGGTTGTCGCTCTCACCAGCGTCGAGCTTGAGATTGTAAAGCTCGACGTGGTTGTCCTCGTGGAACTGAATGAGCTTCCAGTCGCCTTCACGAATGGCGCTGTAAGGCGTGGCGCTGCCGGGATGGTAGTGCGGGTAGTGCCAGTAGATCGCCTCACGCGCGAGCGTGTCGCTCTGTCCGAGCAGCGGCAGCAGGGATTCGCCATCGACGACTTGATCTTTCTTGAGCGGTGTCTGGGTGGCCGCGAGCAGCGTGGGAACGTGGTCGTAAGTGATGACGGGCACATCGCAGGTGCTACCGGGCTTCACCAAGCCGGGCCAGGAAAGGATGAGTGGAATGTGAACGCCGCCTTCATAGGCGCTGCCTTTGCCGAGACGTGAGGGGCTGTTGTCAGTAGGGCCACGCGACCAGCCTTCAGGCCGCACTTGATGGCTGAGACCGCCGTTGTCGCTGGTGAAGATGAAGATCGTGTTTTGATCGAGGCTCAGTTCCTTCAGCTTCGCCCGCACTGCACCTACGCTGTCATCAATGCTCTCAACCAGCGCGGCATAGACCGGATTGCTGTGTCCACGATCCGCCTTTTTGGCCTGATACTTCGCCACGACATCCGGTTTGCCCATGATTGGCGTGTGGACGCCGTAGTGAGGTAAATAAACGAAAAACGGCTTCGCTTTGTTTTTCTCGATGAACTTCACCGCCTCGCTCGTCAGGCGGTCGCTCAAAAACTCATCCTTCGGGCCGTCCGGGAGCGTGGGGATCTTGTAAGGTGAAAAATAGCTCGGAGGGGAGCCTTTATCCGTGCCGCCGATGTTCACATCGAAGCCGTGCTTGGTCGGAGAGAACTCCTCACTGCCCAAATGCCACTTCCCAATGCTCGCCGTGGTATAACCACGCGTTTTGAGCCTTTCAGCGAGTGTTTCCTCCTCCAGAGGCAGTTGCAGGGTCCACTTGGGGATCACGAGGCGGCTGTTGTCCGGCACATGCCCGGCGATCCAGTCGGTGATATGCAGCCGTGCCGGGGATTTACCCGTCAGCATGGCCGCGCGGGTCGGCGAGCACACCGTGCAGGCCGAATACGCCTGCGTGAAGCGCATGCCGTCCTTCGCGAGCTGGTCGATGTGCGGTGTCTCGTAATACTTCGAGCCGTAGCAGCCGAGGTCCGTCCAGCCCATGTCGTCGATCAGCATGACGATGATGTTGGGCGGCGGCCCTGCGGGCAGCGGCGGAACTACCGGAACTTTGACGGGCGGCGGCTGGATCGGGGGCAAAGGAGCGTCCGCTGGCGGAGTGTCAGCAGGGGCGGCCTGCGAAGTGCTCGATGGCTGCGCAGCTGAAGAAGCGGTGGCAGGTGGGTTTGACGGTGCTGTGGCTTCAGGACTCGGAGGGGGAGTCCGAGCACTCAGAAGGCTGGCATAACAAAGAAAAGCGACGTGAAAACGGTTCATGACCAAGAGATGAGACGCTGTCTCATCTCCTGAGCCGTTTACAAGAGTTTATCTGAGCCTCAGCGAATTTTTGCGTCTGGAAGCTCACTCTTCACGCCTTCGTCGAGCGGCATTTTGTCGGTTTCGGCATTCAATCCGGTCGCGAGCATGAGTTTGGCGAGTTCGATCTTCAATTCGCTGATGGTGCCAGAGAGCTTTGAATCATGAATCAGATTCTTGGTCTCGCCAGGGTCGTTGGCCAGGTCGTAAAGCTCCGCCAAATGCTTGTCAGGGCTGCCATCGCCATGTGGGTAGTGGATATACTTCCAGCGATCAGTGCGAATGGCGCGGACGTTTGGCGTGTAGGGGAACTGCTTTTCGTAGTTGTAGTGGTAGAACCAACTTGTGCGCCAATGACTGTCGCCTCCCTGAACCAGCTTGACCCAGGATTTGCCGTGGATCTTTTCCAAGGCAGGAGCGCCACAGAGTTCGAGCAGGCTGGGGGCAACATCGACGGTAAGCACCTGCTTTTCGATGATCTTGGACTCTTTCGTGAGCTGTGGGGCGCGCACGACTAGCGGGATGCGCAGGCTGGCCTCATGTGCGGTGCGTTTATCCACCATGCCGTGCTCGCCTTCGAGCAGGCCGTTGTCTCCCATGAAGACGATGATGGTGTTGTCGAGTTGCTTCGTCTCCTCAAGCCACTGGCGGATGCGCCCGACGCTGTCATCCACGCTGAGCACGGTGCCCCAGTAGCCGTGGACCATGTTTTCAAAATCCTTCACGGCCTCGGGGCGGTCATCGGGGAATTTTTTCCGCCACTCGAAGAGCGGCCCGTAGATGCCATGCCAAGTGTGCAGGCGCTGCTTCATCCACGCAGGTTTGTCATCGAGCTGAAACGCGGTGGCCGGGTATGGGACGCGCACGTCGTCAAACGTGTGCTCATACTTCGGTTCCGGTGTGTAAAAACTGTGCGGTGCCTTTTGGCCGATGAAAGCACACCATGGCTTGTCGCCACTTTGCTGCTTGAGCCATTCCAGCGCGAGGTCGGTGACAACGGTGGTGTAGTAGCCTGGGATGACCTTGCGCTCCTTGCCGTGCAGGTTCCACTCGGTGTCGAAATATTTGCCCTGACCTTTGTGCGTCACGAACCTGTCAAAGCCGGGGCGCGGCTCGTCGTTTTCCTCTCCCATGTGGTATTTGCCGAAGTAGGCGGTGGCGTAGCCAGCATCGTGAAGCGCCGAGGGGAAATGGGCCATGGAGGCCGGATACTCGGTGAAGTTGTTCGTGACGCCGTGCGTGTGAGCGTAGAGGCCGCTGAGAATCGAAGCGCGGCTCGGCGAGCACAGAGAGGTGGTGCAAAACGTGTTCGCAAAACGCACCCCTTCGCTGGCGAGGCGGTCGATGTGCGGCGTTTTGACGTGTTTTGAGCCGTAGCAGCCGAGGGCGTCGGGACGGAGATCGTCGCAGAGGATGAAAAGAACATTCGGCTTCGCCGACAATGACGAATGCAGAAGGACGAATGACGAAAACAAGAGTGCGAGGAGGCGAGTCATGGGAAGAGGCTGATGAAAAAATTGCGAGCGCGTTTACGAATGAACTAACGAACCTCGATGATTCTTTGATCAGAGGCCAAAACGGATTCAATCGCAGGCCAGGCTTCATCCAGCTTTGTCAGCAAATGCTGCGTGCGGCAGTTGCCAAGCCGAAGCCACAGGAGGCGGCCTGAATCAGAAGGTCGTGTGGCGAGAATGAAAAAATCCTCGTCCTTGGAAACAACGATACGGCTTTCAGCGATAGCCTCTGACCAGATCTGGCGGTCATCTGCCTGCCCCTGGCCGCGATCCAAAACATGCACGGCATCGTGTCCCTTGGCGCTCAGCCAGGACGCAAGCGCGGAGGGCAATTGGTTGTCCACGAGAAATTTCACGCGGCGATGGCAAGCACCGCGTGATCAGTCTGGCGCGCGGCGTAGGTCAGAGCGGCTTTGATGTCATCGGCCTCGAGGAAGTTGTAGTCCTGGAGGATTTCCTCATGACTGGCTCCGGCGGCGATAAGGTCAAGAATATCACTCACCCGGATGCGATAACCTCGGATGCAAGGCCGTCCGCCACATTTTCCAGGTTCAATGGTGATACGATCCAGCAGGTTCATGGGGGGGAAGAATGCTGCGGATGCGGCATGGCTTCAATCACGAATTTTGCCATGCGGACTTGGCCCTTGAACGCCTGTGTCGGAGAGTGTGTTTTAAAAGGAAAGTCCTTCGTGCCGTAGGCGTTTGTTCAGCGCTATGACCAACCGCCGCTCCTTCCTCAAACAGTCCGTCGCCGCTTCCACCGGCGTTTTCTACATCGCCAAAACCTCCTGGGCGCAGAAAAGTCCGGGAGACACCATGAACGTGGCTGTCATCGGCTTTGGGGGGCGTGGCAAAGGGCACATCAGTGGTTACAAAGGCCTCAAAAACGAAGGCGTGCGCATCGCGGCACTTTGCGATGTCGATAGCAACGTGCTGGGCAAGGAGGTGGAAGCCTTCGACAAGGACAAACAAAAGGTCACCGGCTACACCGATCTGCGGAAGCTGCTGGAGAACAAGGACATCGACGCGGTGAGCATCGCCACGCCGAATCACTGGCACGCGCTAGCTTCCATCTGGGCGATTCAGGCCGGCAAGGACGTGTATGTCGAGAAACCGGTGTCCCATTGCGTTTGGGAAGGACGCCAGATCGTGAACGCGGCGCGGAAGTACTCAAAGATCGTGCAAACAGGCACGCAGTCGCGTTCTAGCCGCAAGGGCATCGCCGAAGCAGTCAAGTATGTGCAGGAAGGCAATCTCGGCAAAATCCTCCTCTCACGCGGCCTTTGCTACAAGCGCCGTCCCAGCATCGGCAAGAGCGAAGGTGAGCAGCCCATCCCCGAATCCGTCGAATACGATCTCTGGTGCGGTCCCGGCCCCAAAGGCCCGCTGATGCGCAAGAAGCTCAAGTACGATTGGCACTGGACCTGGGCCTACGGCAACGGCGACCTCGGCAACCAAGGCATTCACCAAATGGACATCGCCCGTTGGTTTCTCGGTGAGATGGAACTCTCTCCCAGCGTGTGGAGTGTCGGCGGACGCCTCGGTTATGAGGATGATGGCGAGACCGCGAACACGCAGATCATTTATCACGGCTACGAAAAGGCACCGCTCATCTTTGAAGTACGCGGTTTGGCGGAGAGCAAGGAAGGCAAGAACATGGACAAGCTCATGCAGACCAGCAAAGGCGTGAAATTCCAGCCGAAGCCAGGCAAGGACGGGAAAGAAGGCGTGGACGGCGCGGGGGTGGGCGTGATCGTGGAGTGCGAGGGCGGCACCGTCGTCGTGCCGAACTACTCCGGTGCCATCGTCTTCGACAACGATGGCAAGGAGGTGAAAAAATTCGAGGGCAGCGAAGATCACTTCAAAAACTTCATCAACGCCTGCCGCAGCCGCCGCGTGGATGATCTGCACGCCGACATTTTGGAAGGACACCTCTCCAGCGCCCTTTGCCACACCGGCAACATCTCCCACCTCCTGGGCAAGAAGAACCACCCCGACGCCATCCTGGAGACGATCAAAGGCGACAAGTTTGCCACCGATTCCTTCGAGCGCATGAAGGAGCATCTGGCGAAAAACGAGATCGACTTGACCAAGGAGATGCTCACCCTCGGCCCGGTGCTGAAGATGGACGGTAAAACCGAACGGTTCATCGACCACGAGGCCGCTAACGGCATGCTCAAAGACAAGTATCGCGAGCCTTACGTCGTCCCCGAAGTGGTGTGATTTTTGCCCCCAAGTGGGCGCACAACTGGAGAGCGAACTTCCAAATTCGCTCTCCAGTTGAGTCACCCATCCAGGGAACGAACTCGGAAGTTCGTTCTACGCTTATGCCCCATAATGCCATCTCACACACGCGTTTGTGCAGGCTGGCTTCATGCCGTCTGGAAACGGGAGAAAAACACCCGCTCCGCCGTGCCACGCAGCATCCACGCCTTGTCCGTCTCACTCAGAAAATCGAGCCGGTCGCGGATTAGGGCGATGGAATCACGGTAATTGTGTCCAGGATCGACCTGGAATGGACAATCGCTGGCCCACATGACTCGTTGTGCCCCAAAGGCATCGCGAACCTGACGAATCAGCGGTGCCATGTCGAGGTAAGGCGCTTTTTTGCCGCCCAGCGCATAAAACGCGGATGCCTTCACATGCGTCTTCGCATGACGGGCGAGGCGCAGAAGATTCCGCACATCCGCTTCTTTGAAACCACCTGCCATGCCGATGCGGGCAAAGTGGTCGATCACCACACTCGTGTCAGGATACCACTCGCACATTTTGTCGATGAGCGGGAGCGTGTCTGGGTTGATCAACGGGCAGACGCTCACCTTGAGTTCGGCGGCGGTTTTCCAAAGCGTCGCCATGCCGGGTGAGCCGATCCACTCGGAGAGGTTGGTTGCCTTGCCAGAATAGATGCGGAAGCCACGCACGCCTTGTTTGACCAGTTGCATCATCGTCTCTGCCAGATCCGGCGCGTTTTCATCGACGATGGCCACGCCGCTGAAAGTGCCGGGATGCTGGCGCATCACATCAAGCATGTAGCGGTTGTCGAACTGGTAGTAACTCATCTGGATGAGCACGATGCGCCGCACGCCCTCCGGCTGGCAATGCGTGAACAACTGCTGCGGCGTGAAACTCGGCGGGCGCATGTCACTGACAGCATAACCACGGGCCAGCGGGTATTTTTCGACGTCCGGCGTCCACACATGCACATGCGCGTCGATCCAGTCTCCTTTCTTGAATGAAGGAAGCAGCGAGCAGCCGGTGAGCGCTGCGGCGGAAGAGGCGAGGAAGGAGCGGCGGGTGGGATTCATCTGAAAAGAAAACGGTGAGAGGTGAAAAGTCAGGAGTGAACGGCGCGTGGACATCCCTACTAACGTCTTACTTCTCCGTTTTTACCGCACTCAGTGAACTGCACCACCCACCACCATGACGACACGCCGCAGCTTCCTAACCACGACCTCTCTGACCGCCGCGACGCATGCGTTTGCCGCGCCGCAGGACCATGACATCAAAATTGCCCTCATCGGCTGTGGTGGACGCGGCACCGGGGCTTGCAATCAAGCGTTGAACGCAGGTTCGACGATCAAGCTCGTGGCCGTCGTCGATCCGCTGGAAGGGAAGGCGCAGGCGGCGCTGGACATCCTGAAGGCGAAGCATGAGGGGAAGGTCGATGTGCCACCGGATCAGGTGTTCACGAACTTCGAGGACTACATCAAGGCCTTTGCGCTGGCGGATGTGGTGCTGATCACCACGCCACCGGGGCCAAGGCCGTTTCTCTTTGAACAGGCGATCAAGGCGGGAAAACATGTCTTCATGGAGAAGCCGGTGGCGGTTGATGCCATGGGCGCGAAGCGGGTGATCGCGGCGGCGCAGGAAGCGAAGCAGAAGAACCTGAATGTGTGCGTGGGTTTCCAGCGCCGTTACCAGCCAAGCTACATCGACATGATCCACCGCATCCATACGGGTGAGATCGGCGATCTGATTTATGGTCGTGTGTATTGGAACGGAACCTCGCGCCCCGGCTTTCCGCGTGAGCCGGGGGAGAGCGAGCTGCATTACCAAATCCGCAACTGGTACTTCTTCACCTGGATGAGCGGGGACCACATCCTGGAGCAGCACTGCCACAACCTGGACGTGGCGAACTGGGTCATGAAAGGCGAGATGCCGATCAAAGCCACCGGCCAGGGTGGAAGGCAGGTGCGGCGGGCGAAAGAGAACGGCACGATCTTTGACCATCACACCGTCGAGTTCGAATATGCGAATGGCATGCGTATCCTGAGCCAGTGCTGCCAGATCGGCGGCAAGTGCGCACGGGATGTGAGCGAGCATTTCCACGGCACGAAAGGCGCGGCGGATCTGGCGAACGGCGGCAAATTCCTCCTCAACGGCCAGCCACCGGGAGGGAAGCGCACGCGCAACAAAGAGGATCCGTATCAACTGGAGCACGACGCGTTCTTCGAGAACATCCGCACCGGCAAGGTGCGCATCGACGCGGAATACGCGGCGCATTCCACGCTGATGGGAGTGATGGGCCGCATGGCGACCTACACGGGCCAGGTGATCACCTGGGAGCAGGTGATGGCCTCGCAAGAGAGCCTCGCGCCGGACAATCTCACCTGGAACACCGAGCCGCCAGTGAAGCCGGATGATGAAGGCTGGTATCCCGTGGCAGTTCCGGGGACGACGACGCCGGGGTGAGTCCTATGGAGTGGCGACGAGTCGTCGCCATAGCAGAAAGAATGGAAATCAGAGCAAGCTTTTCCAGCTTGTCGTGGATGACGACGACTCGTCTCCACTCCTTATGAGATAAGAAGCAACCTCATCTGTCCCGGCACCGGATCAGGCGCGCGATGGATGCAGGGCGGCACTAGGCAGCCTTCATGCAGCGTGGCGACACGCCAAAGATAACCGACACCAAAAGAGTAGGGTTTCGCGCCGAAGAGTGGTGCGTAGTGAAGATCATAAAAATGGTCGTTCAACCATTCGCGAAAGGCTTCATCATCGACACCACCATACGCTTTGAGAAGCCACGCTCGTGTCTCCGGCACATCGACACGACGGATGGCTTGTTCGTTGGGCAGGCCCTCAGAAGACGCGCCGTGATAAGTGCAGAGCCAGGTGTCCACCTCGGCAGTGGCGCTGTCGGCATGCCAGGAGCAGACATCGGTGCGCACGGGACCAATTTCCTCCAACTGCACGTAGCCGTTGATGCCATTCAACACCGGTTCGAGCCCGTGTTCGCTAAGCAGGCGATGATCGGCAAGCATCGCCTCGACCGCCGCCTGACCTGCGACACTCAAAGGCAACGAGTGAAGCATCTCCGCATCAAGAGTCGTGATCCCCTGCCCCAGACCAAGCCGGGCCACGACTTCACCGAAATCTCCATCCAGCGCACGCGGCCAGCACAAAGCGTTCACACCATCGCGGAAAGGCGTGGTGATGAGTTCCTCAAAACTGCCGACCAAGCGGACGTGTGACTCGGACAAAAAGGCAGGTGAATGCATAGGCAGGAGAAAGCGGCTCTTTTTCGGCGTTCTGGTTTCGACATTCCTTCGTCATTCGGATTTACTCATTCGTCATTCTTTTTCCACCGCCCGATGAACGCCGCTCCCGCCAAATGGCACGCCTCCGTCACCCGCTACCAGTGGCTCGTGCTCGTCGTCGCTTCACTAGGATGGGTGTTCGATGCGTTTGAGGGCCAGATCTTCAACATCACGAGGAAAGCGATGCTGGCGGAGATTTTGCAACAGTCGCCAGATTCAGCGGGCGTGAAGGAATGGGGGGACATCGTGCTCGGCTTCTTCCTTGTCGGCGGCACCTTGGGCGGATGGATTTTCGGCATGCTGGCGGATCGCTGGGGCCGCAGTCCGACGATGATCGTCACGATCCTGTTTTACTCGATCTTTTCCGGCCTGACCTACTTCGCGACCGATCTGTGGCACGTCTGCACGCTGCGTTTCCTGGTGGCGATGGGCGTGGGTGGCGAATGGGCCGTGGCGGCGGCGCTGGTGGCTGAAGTGTTCCCCAAAGAGGCCCGGGCGCGTGCTTCCGGTATCTTCCACTCGACGAGTGTGCTCGCCACCTGGATGGCGGGCATCACCGGCATGTGGGTGGGCGCGAACTGGCGCTACGGTTATCTCATCGGCGTGATTCCGGCGCTGCTCACACTGTGGGTGCGTGCTTCCATCAAAGAACCCGAGCGTCTGCAAGCGGCTCAGAAGTCCATGGGAGATCGCGTGGGCAGTTTTCGTGAGCTGTTCAGTCATCCGACGTGGCGGCTGCGGGCGCTGTGCGGCATGACGCTCGCGGCGGTGGGCCTCGGCACCTTTTGGGGAGTGACCGTGGCCGGGCAGGATTTGATGAGCCATCTGCTCACCAAGCTTGGCTGGGCGAAGGAAGCCATCGAGACAGAATCGAAGTTCGCCTACGGCATCGTGCAGGCCACGGGCGGCGGCCTGGGCATGCTGGCCTTCGGGCCGATCTGCGAGCGCATCGGCCGCAAACGCACCTTTTATCTCATGCAGATCCTATCGCTCATCGTGATTCCCATCGTCTGCTTCCTGCCGCAAACGCACTGGCAGATGCTCATCGCGCTGCCGGTGATGGGATTTGTCACGCTGAGCATCCACGCCGGCTTCGCCGTGTATTTTCCTGAACTCTTCCCCGATCACCTGCGGGCTACAGGATCGAGCTTCTGCTTCAACACCGGCCGCCTGCTCGCCGCACCGATTTTATTCACCTCCGGCAAGCTCAAGGCCGCCTTCGATCTGCCCGTGGCGATCACCATGCTCTCAGGATTGTTTGTGATTGGCATTTTAGTGCTCTCACTGCTGCCCGAAACAAAAGGACAAGAACTGCCGGAGGCGTGAAACAGAGTTTCGGCATTGCGGCTTCGGCCTTCATTCGTCATTCTGAATTCGTCATTCGCTTAGCCCCATGCCCACCGTCCAATTCACCGCGAACCTCGCCCGCCAGACGACGGCTCCGACCTGTGAGGTCGCAGGCGAGACGGTGCTCGAATGTCTGGACGCCGTCTTTGCCCTGCATCCGGCTCTGCGTGGCTATGTGCTGGATGACCAGGGCGCGGTGCGCAAGCATGTCGTCGTGTTTGTCGATGGCACGGCGATCAGGGACCGTGCGCGGCTCTCGGATGCGGTGAATCCCACGTCGGAGATTTTGCGGGTTCGCTGAACTGAATGGGTGCCGCAGGTGGCAGTGATGTGGGCGTGGTGTAAAGCTTCGGGATGGATCAGAACATGTTGTTTGGTTTGGCATTGGGGTTGGCCGCCCCCTGGAAGGT
>JBIKYB010000433.1:0-3850 GCA_044355475.1 Prosthecobacter sp. | reverse complement strand
GTGCGCATGGCCTGTGCCTCGACTTTTGCCGCCAGCCGCCCATCGCCCGCTATCATCCGCAGATCCTCGATCCTTGGCTGAAGGCAGGTCACGCCGATCCGCGCCAGATGCGCACCGGCTCGCCCGAGTTTCTCGAATGGGCGCAGCATCGCGCGGAGTTCGTGAATCTTTTCATGCGCGATCTCCGTGCCCAACTCCGCGAACTGGAGCAGAAAACGAAGCGCAAGGTGCCGGTGATGGTCCGCATCCCCGAGGCCACGCTCGATTTGAACGTGATGGAAGGCCTCGATCTCCGCACCTGGCTCAAAGAGGTCTGGGTGGATGAGATCGCCCTCGATCCGCTGTGGATCTGGGACTTCGACTACCCAGATAGCGCCAGCCACTATGTCGAACTGGCCCGATCCCATGGTGTCAAAATCCATGGCGGAGCCAACACCGTCACCGGCAAAGGCGTCACGGCGAACGAACGCGGCTTTCTCGAAAGGATCGCCCGAAACTACGATGAAGGCGTGGACGGCATCGCCCTCTTCCAAACCGACGCAGCGGTCCTTGATCCTGCGCTCAAAGCCTTGCTCGGCCCCTTGTTTTCACATCTCGCCGATGCGGCCGCCGTCTCCGAAAAGCTCGCTGCCGCTCGAATCAAACAGCCACAGATGAGCGAGGGCGAGCGCCACTTCGGCCTCGACAATCACAGCCTGCTTCCACAACTCGGCAGAGCGCCCCGCCTCAGCCTCGATACTCTTTGAACCCATCATGCGCATCATCCTCCTCCTTCTCTCCTGCGTCAGCCTGCTCTCAGCAGCTCCGCTGAAAACCGCGCAACGCCTCGCCTCAGGCAAGGAACCCGTTCGCATCGTCTGCATCGGCGACAGCATCACCGGCGTCTATTACCACACTGGCGGCCTGCGTGCTTATCCCGAGATGCTGCAAATCGCCCTGCAAAAAATTCATCCACAGGCCCAGGTGACCGTGCGCAATGTCGGCATCAGCGGCGACACCACCACCGGCGGCTTGAAGCGCCTGGAGTGCGACGTCCTCGCTCACAAGCCGCATCTCGTCACCGTCATGTTCGGCATGAACGACGTCGTGCGCACACCCGTCGCCGATTTCCAAAACAACCTCCGCGAAATCATCCGCCGCTGCCGAGCCATCGACGCCGAGGTCATCCTTTGCACGCAAAACTCCATCGTCGAATCCCCGCAGCGTCCTGGAGCCAAACTCGCCGAGTTCACGCAAGCCATCCGCGACATCGCCAAAGCCGAATCGCTCCCCGTCGCCGATTGCTTCGCTGCCTTTGAAGCCGTTCACGGCAAGGACTCTCTCGAATGGAATCTGCTCCTTAGCGATCCCATCCATCCGAACATGGCCGGCCACAAACTCTTCGCCGAAACCATCGCTCAGACCATCAGCGGCCAGAAAACGTCGCTCGCAGACATCGAGCCACCATTGCCCGCGCTGCGCCACACGCTGACCCTCCTCAAAGCTGGCAAGCCCGTCAAAGTGCTCGCCATGCCGCCCTACGACACGCTCATCGCTCCCGCGATTCAGCAGCTCTATCCCAAAGCCATCATCAACGTCACCTCATGGCCCACGGAAGGCCAGACGCTCGCCCAGCTTGAAGAATCCGCCAAAAAAGTCCGCTCCATGGCCCAGGACCTCGTTCTCATCGCCGTTCCGGGCATACTCCCCCTGCAAAAGCCCGAAGCTTTCCACAAAAGCTACTCCTGGATCATGAATTGGTCCCTCAGCTTCGGCCCGCAGGGGTGGGATGTCATCGTCGCGCTGCCCTCCGTTGCGAAAACCAAGCTCACCACCGAAGGACAGCAGCATGAAGCCTTCGCCCGCCGTTTGATTGAAGCTCAAGACCTCCACATGCTCGCCGGTGATGCCTCCGCATTGACCACTCTGCTCACCCAACACCTCAAGCCCCAAAACTGATTCCTCATGAGACGCTCCAAAGTCCTCGCCAAGCTCCGCGCTGGCAAAGTCGCCCGCATCTGCTGCTGCGGCTCGCCCATCGCCTTCTTTCCAGCCGTCGCGGCGCATTATCACTACGACGGCATCTGGCTCGATGGCGAACATCGAGCCTGGGAGGCTCGCGAGATCGAAACCATGCTCGGCCGTCATCACGCCGCCGACATCGACAGCATGTGGCGTCCGCCCACGAAGGAAAAAAACGGCCTCTACCGCCTCCTCGAAGACGGCGCGGCTGGTTTGATGATCCCCCATGTCGCCACCGCCGATGAAGCCCGCGCTTTGGTCCAAGCCATCAAATTTCCCCCGCTCGGTGACCGCGGCTTCTGCGGCGGCGGCCGCGACGCCGATTATTGGATCGGAAAGCCCGCCGACTACACCGATCAAGCCAATCACGAGACCTTCCTCACCGTTCAAATCGAAACCCCACAAGCTCTCGCCAACGCCGAAGCCATCGCCGCTGTCCCCGGCGTGGACATTCTCTTCATAGGCCCTGGCGACATGTCCCTGCGCCTCGGCTGCACCCCCGGCGTGAATGATCCCATCATGATGGACGTGCAGAAGCAAATCGCCGCCGCCTGCAAAAAGCACGGCAAAGCCTGGGGCCGACCCGTCGGCACCGCCGCCGATGCCAAAACGCTCATCGACCTCGGTGCCCAGTTCATCGTGCACGGAGCTGAGTTCAGCGCTGTGTGCGCCCACTTCGCTGCTTGCTCCGCCGATTTCGATGCCATCCTCAGCGAAGTCGCTGGTGCGCCTGCGATTCCTGAAGGCAAAACGTATTGATGCGCTCATGAAGTCCTTGTTCCTCACCCTCTTCGCCCTCGGCTCTGCACTCTTGGCTAACGCTCAGCCCTCGGCATGGATGGAGCCGTTTCCGCCGCACAAGATCGCGGGGAATCTCTACTACGTGGGATCGAAGGATCTCGCGTCCTATCTCATCACCACGCCTGAGGGACACATTCTCATCAACAGCAGCTTTGAGGAGTCCGTTCCGCTCATCCGGGCCAGCATCGAGAAACTCGGCTTCAAATTCACCGACGTGAAGATCCTGCTAATCAGCCATGCGCACTCGGATCACTGTGCTGGCAGTGCGGAAGTCATCAAGCAGACGAAGGCGCAATACTTCGTCATGGAGCAGGATGCAGATGCGGTGGAGAGTGGCGGCGAGCGGAAATCTCGGCTCAAGGCGAGTTACCTCCAGTTCACGCCTACCAAAGTGGATGGTCGGCTCAAAGATGGCGACGAAGTGAAGCTCGGCGGCAGCACCCTCATCGCGAATCTCACGCCCGGCCATACCCGCGGCTGCACGACATGGACGATGAAGGTCGAAGGGCTCCACGCAGTGATCATCGGCAGCCCGAACGTAAACCCCGGCTACATCCTCGTCGGCAACAAGGACTACCCGACCATCGCCACCGACTATGAGCGCTGCTTCCGAGTGTTGAAGGCTCTTCCTGTCGATCTCTTCCTCGGTGCCCACGGCGGCTACTACGACATGAATGCCAAGCACGCCCGCCTCGGCACCAACAGCGCCAATCCCTTCATCGACCCAGAAGGCTTCCACCGCTACGTCCAGGATCGCGAGAAAGCCTTCCTCGCTGAACTAGGGAAGCAGCAGGCCAAATAGAGCTTCGCGCATTCATGCCACCTGCCTCCCGCATCGGCCTCGGCTGCGTCACCTTTGGTCGTGAGATCGACGAGACAGCATCCTTTGCGCTGCTCGATCACGCCTTGGAGCGCGGCGTCACGCACTTCGACACCGCCGCAGCTTACGGAGGCGGCGCTTCGGAAATGATCCTCGGCAAGTGGCTGGCCTCGCGAAAGCCGGAGGGTATCACCATCGCCACGAAGATCCTGCCGCCGTATGACCGGA
>JBIKYB010000429.1:0-3950 GCA_044355475.1 Prosthecobacter sp. | reverse complement strand
CCGGCATCTGCGCGGGCTGCCATCAGCCGAATGGTTCAGGCCTCGATGGCATCGCCCCGCCGCTGATTGACTCCGAATGGGTCACGGGCTCGCCCGAACGGCTCGGCCGTATCGTCCTCCACGGCGTGCGCGGCTACCTCACGGTCAAAAAGAGGCGTTACCAGCTCGACATGCCTCCGCTGGGCGCTTTGGGCGATGAACCTCTGGCGGCCATTCTCACGTATCTCCGGCGCGAGTGGGAGCATGGCGCGGAGCCGATCTCGCCGGACGTCCTCAAAGCGGTCCGCGAAAAGGAAGCACGACGCACGGATTCCTGGACGGAACAGGAGTTGCTCAAGATTCCGTGACCATGACTTACTGAAAGGAGCAAGGCTCACTCACGCCAGCGCCTCGCGACAATACTGCACGCACTTCTTCACCTCGGCGACGGCGGTGGAGCCTTCGGGGATTTTGTATTCGAGCTCGATCTCGGCGGGGAAGGTCCACTTCTCGTTTTTCATGAGTTGGAGCACTTCCTTGATCGGCGTCTGGCCTTTGCCCCACTCCACATTGCCGCCGTCGGCGGTGCGGTCTTTGAGGTGGAGGTTCGTGATGCGGCTGTGATACTTTTCCAGCACGGGGATGGGCGATTTGCCCTTCGTGCCGGCGACGTAGTGGCCGATGTCGAGGTTGAAGCCGATGTACTGGCCGAGATCGAGGATGGAATCGAACGTGTCCATCTCCGGCAGGTTGTTCGTGTGGTTGTGGAAGCCGACCCAGATCTGGTGCTTGTCCGCAAACGGCGCGACACGCGCGGCGAGCACGGCATTGCGCTCCGTGGTCACGGCCGTGCAACCGAGCGCCTTGGCCACGAGGAAGTTGAATTCGATTTCCTCATTCGACTGCCCAAAGCCCATCTTGTGGATGTGAATGTTCACGCCCGCGTCGTTGAACATCTTCCGCATCTCCACGCACTTGGCGATCTGCTGCTCCCGCTCCGCATCGGTGATCTTACCGCCTTTGATGCCTGCGAAAAGCTGGGTCGGCCCGCCCATGAGTTCGGTCTCGCTGAGGCCATCTTCGACCAGCGCCTTGAGCGTTTCCTCCGCCGTCTTCGCCATGCTGCGATAACTGTAGGTGATGCAGCCGACGCGCACGCCATTGAAAACGGAGTTCGGCTTCTCAGCTGCCGATGCGAATCGTGGAAGCGAGATGCCAGTGGCGGCGGCGACGGCGGTGCCGAGGAAATGGCGACGGGAGAGCGGGTGAGTGGTCATGCCAAGGTGGAACGCGAAACTGCAGCGTCTTTTGCCTGAATCTCGGGGGAATCGTTTTAGGGGAGAGCGCGGGGCAGCTTGTCGTTACACGGGAAGGGAAGCAGGTGCTGAGTCATGAGAAGACCAGACGCTTTCCAGTGGGCGTTTGCTGGCGGTGAACATAGACGGATGGGCTCGCGCTATGTGTCCCGTCCCACCGCAAAATGCTCCTACTTTGTCGCTGTGCGGCAGTCTGCTGCCAGTAAAATACACACATGACCTCTCATCACGCCGCTTTCGGCGCACGGATGTGCGCCCAGCAGTGGACGTGGGGATCGCCACGGAAGTACCAAATCATGTTCGGGCCTTCGATCTGCCACACGTCCCAGACGCTGTCCTTGCCGACATCCTGGTTCTTGTAGAAGGCCATGTGCAAATTGTCGAAACCACCGGCTTCGATGTATTTCATGGACTCCTCGGCCTCGGATTGGCGGAAGGGCTTCAGCAGGTCGGCGAGCACCTTTCGCACAAGGTCTTTCTGGTCGGCACTCATTTCGGAAAGACGAATGCCTTCGAGGCCTTTGGTTTTGCCGGTGAGCTTCACAGTGTCGTTGCCGTCCTCATCGCGGGATTCGGCGAGGAGGGCTGCTTCGCGTTGCTTGCCGTCGAGCGCTTGGAAGACTTCGTTCGCACGCTTCGCCTGGTACCAGTAAGCATTGCCAGGATGGTCTGGCTTTTCGTTGAAGCCCTGAGCGGCGTGACCGTAGAAGATCGGGCCGCCGAAGGCCGCGCCTTTTTCGCTGTCGCCATCGCAGCGGCGTGTGCAGTGACGACCGGTGAGCACGAACTCGAACTGGCTGGTGCCGGGTTCGCCAAAGAGCGCGATGGAGGCGCTGCCAAAGCCGCCGTCACCTTTGTTGTCCTGGTCAAACTGACGCCAGACCTCGGTTTTGTACTCGTCACTATGCAGTTTGTCGAAAATCTCGCGCACCAGCTCCTGCTGGTCGGGCTTGAGCACATCGCGGATTTTCTGCGGGGTGATGTGCCAGTTGTTATCGACCTTCAGACGGCGTGGATCGCTCCAGCCGAAGCAGAGCGTCTTGCGCTGGGCCTCGTCCATGCTGCCGTAGAGCTGCTGGACGAGCGTTTCGGAGGCAGCGGCCTTGGTTTCGGCCAAAGCGGAACCGAGGAAGCCTGCGGCGACGGCTTGTGCGCCACGGGTGATCATTTCACGACGGGACAGGGAAGAATGGAGCGTGTTCATGGCTGGGTTGTATCAAACACGGCCCGAAAGGGGAAGTTTTTGTTTTGCAGGCGGCTTATCACCGCCGGGCATGGAAGCGATGCCAAAATGGTATGGCGATGGCGAGTATCAGCGGACAGCTTGGCCTCGTATTGTCGTTAACATGAACATGAATTGCGATCACGAAGTCATCATCATCGGCGGCGGTCCGGCCGGCACCAGCACGGCGGCCATCCTCGCCGAACACGGCCACAAGGTGCTCGTCATTGAGCGCGAGAAGTTTCCTCGCTACCACGTCGGCGAGTCGTTGATCCCGTTCACATTCGGGCCGCTGGAGCGGTTGGGCTTGATCCCGATGATGAAAAAATCCCACTTCACGAAAAAGTACAGTGTCAGCTTCGTGCAGCCAGACGGTCGCCGCTCACAACCGTTTTACTTCTTCAACCGCTACGACCGCGAGACCGTGGCGCAGACCTGGCAGGTGATGCGTTCCGAGTTTGACCAGATGCTCATGAATCATGCGCGGAGCAAGGGCGCAGAAGTGCGCGAGGAGACATCCGTCACGCAGCTTCTCAAAGACGACAGCGGCAAAGTCATCGGTGTCGAGGTGGTGAACAAGGATGGAACCAAAGAGCACTTGCTCTCGAAGCTCGTCATCGACGCCTCAGGCAAGGAAGCCTTTGCCTCCGTGCGCGAGGGCTGGCGTGTCGGCGATCCTTACCTGAACAAGGTGGCCGTGTGGACTTACTACCAAGGCTCCAAGCGTGAGGCCGGGATCGACGAAGGTGCCACGACCATTGCCTTCGTGCCAGACAAGGGCTGGTTCTGGCACATTCCCATGCACAACGACAGGGTCAGCGTGGGCGTCGTGGCCGAGGGCAAGTATTTGAGCCGAGATGGCGTGAAGGACCCGAAGGCGATGTTCGAGCGTGAGATCGGCGAAAACCAATGGATCAAGGAGCATCTGTCGGAAGGCACCTGCACCGGTGAATTCTGGATCACCAGCGAGTACACCCGCTACGCGAAGTATGGCGCAGCACCGGGCCTACTGCTCGTGGGTGATGCGTACGCTTTTCTTGATCCCGTTTTCAGCAGCGGCGTGCTGCTGGCGCTGAAGAGCGGCGTCCTGGCCGGGGACGCCGTGCATGAGGCGTTGTTGGCAGGCGACCTCTCTCCGCAGCGCTTCGCAGGGTATGCGGGCACCATGCGCCAGGGACTCGATAACATGCGCAAGCTGATCTATGCCTTCTACAATCCGAATTTCTCCTTCAAGGAGGTGGTGATGAAATATCCCGAGGCCGGTGGCGAAATCACCGACTGCCTCAGCGGCGACGTGAACAAAGACTACACCTCGCTTTGGGCCAAGATCCGGGAGTTTGCGCCGATTCCAGAGGAGCTGCCTTATGGCGTACCTTTGGCGGCCTGATGCGGTGAAGATGAAATGATTTTCATTATTACCGCCCGTGGCTTCG
>JBIKYB010000013.1:0-35436 GCA_044355475.1 Prosthecobacter sp. | reverse complement strand
ACTGTCATGAAAACGACTCTCCTTCTCGTCAGTCTTCTCCTTGGTTCCACTCTACAAGCTCGCACTTGGACCGAAGCCTCCTCCGGTCGCTCGGTCGAGGCGGATTTCGTCCGCGTGGACGCTGAGACTGTGGTCATGCGCATGTCGAATGGCTCTACGTCCCAATTCCCCATCGCCCGGCTGAGTGCGGCGGATCAGGAATTCATCAAGCAGCAGGCCGGTGCGCCGGCCGGCAGTTCCACCAAAACCACCAGCGCATCAGTCGTGAAAACCGATGCCACCCAGAGCAGCGGCAAAGATGACGTAAAGAAGCAACTGCTCGGCACCTGGGACGGCTACATGGCCGACAGCGATGGTTCGAAGCATGGCGATATCCGCCTCGAGATCACCGAAGATAAGATCACCGCCTCGAACCCGCAGGGGAATCGTGCGATGGGCGCGGGCACCTACAAGATCTCAGGCAAGCGCATCGACGCCACGGGCACGGAAGGCCAGTTCTCCGGAAAAAAATACGAAGGCATCTTCGATCTCGACGGCAAAACGCTGAAGTGGTGCTCCGCGAACGATAACCCCAACTCCAGCCGCCCCAGCAAGCTGCAAACCAATCCGCAAGCCGGCCAGTTTCTGATGGTGCTGGAGAAAAAATAACGGGTTTCTCGATCCCGATTGCCGCCTTTCTTGGCCTTAATGCGCCTCCTAGTCATCGAAGATGAAGTCAAAGTAGCCCGCTTCATCGAGCGCGGGCTGCGCGAGGAAGGGTTCACGGTCGAAACGGCTCCCGATGGTGAATCGGGGCTTCAGAAAGCCAAAGCCGGCAGTTTTGATCTCATCATTCTCGATGTGATGCTGCCAGAGCGCGATGGCTTCTCCGTGCTGCGCGAGCTGCGTGCTTCCGCCATGTCCACACGCGTGCTGATGCTCACCGCCCGCGATGGCGTGGGTGATCGCGTGCAAGGGCTCGATCTCGGCGCGGATGATTACCTCGTGAAGCCGTTCGCCTTCGCCGAGCTGATCGCCCGCGTGCGTGCGCTGCTGCGGCGCAGCATTGCAGAGGAGACCGTGCTGCTCCACGCCGCCGACTTGCAGGTGGATGTGCGTGCGCGGCGTGTCACGCGTGGCGGCCAGTTGGTTGTGCTCTCGGCCAAAGAATTTGGCGTGCTCGCGCATCTGCTGCGCCGTGTTGGGAATGTGGTAACACGTGCCGAACTGGCGGAAACGGTGTGGGAAGATCTGCCGAACACGCCGAGCAACGTCATCGAAGTCACCGTTTACCATCTGCGGGAGAAGATCGACCGTGGCTTTACTCCCGCGCTCATCCAAACCGTGCGTGGCGCGGGCTACCTGCTGCAAAAGACATGAAATCCCTTCGCTCCCGGCTCTTCCTCAGCTTCACCGCGCTGTTGGCGGCAGCGCTGTTGATGTTTGGCGTCATCGTGTGGCTCGTGGCGCGGGAGGCGATGACGAATGATGTGGATGATTTTCTGCGTTCGAAGGCCATGCTTCTAGGGCGGCTGGTGTCTGTCGGTCGGCTGCGGATGGAGCCGTGGATCGAGCAGGAAATGCAGGTGCAGGAGCGCCATTTTATGCTGCAGGTGTTTGATGGCAGCGGCACCTTCCGAGGCAAGTCGAGCAACCTCGCCGCGTCGATCCCGCTCAGCGACGAGGTGAAGCGTTCCGAGCATCCTGCTGGCAATGCAGTGGTTGAGACGATCCAGTGGGAAGGCCGTTCCTACCGTGCCGCCACGCACCCACGCCGTGAAATGTGGGGCGATCCCGTCGTGATCTATGCCCAAGCACTCATGCCGCTGGACAACGTGCTCGCTCGCGAGCGCCGCTTGCTTGCGTGGCTGCTGACTTGTGGCGCAGCGATGCTTATCGCTGGTGGCATTGCCTCATGGTATCTCAGCCGACAGTGGCTTCGCTCGGTGGCTTCCCTGGAAGAAGCCGCACGCGGCCTGGCCAGCGGTGAGCTTGGCATCCGCCGACTCTTCGTGCCCTCGGATGACGCCGAGCTTGCTGCGTTGGCAAAAGCCTTCAATCAACTCATCGACCGCCTTGAGGCCTCGCACCTGACCCAGCAGCGCTTCACTGCGGATGCCTCGCACGAGCTGCGCACGCCGCTCACCGTGCTGCGCGGCGAGATTGAAGTCGCCCTGCGCAAACCTCGCAGCGCCGAGGAATACCGCGACGTGCTTGTGAGCAACAAGGAAGAGATCGAGCGCCTCTCCCGCCTCACCGAGAACATGCTCGCGCTCGCGCATGTCGATGTCGGCGATGCCATCACGCAGCGTGAGCTCGTCAACGTGAGCGAGGTCTGCTCCACGGTCATCAATCGCCTGCAAAACCTCGCCGCCGAGCGCCAGATGATCATCCAACACGAGGACACGACCACCGAACCACTCAGCGTGAATGGCGACCGCGTCGCGCTGGAGCGTGTGATGTTCAATCTCGTCGAGAACGCCGTGCGCTACTCGCCCACGGGTGAAAACGTGACCGTGCGCGTGTCCAAAGCACCACCGTGGATCGAAATCCAGATCATCGACACCGGCGGCGGCATCGCTCCAGAACATCTGCCACATTTGTTCGAGCGTTTCTACCGCGTGGACAAGGCGCGCTCGCGCACCCACGGCGGAAGCGGGCTCGGTTTGTCGATCGTGAAAGCGCTGGTCGAAGCTCACGGTGGCAGCGTGAGTGTCAGCAGCGAAGTCGGCCATGGCAGCACCTTCACCGTGCGGTTGCCCGCAGCGTGATCTGGATCACGCGAGGATGTCCTTCACCACCTTCGTCGGCTCCACGCCGGTGAGTTTGAAGTCGAGGCCCTGCGCACGGAACGTGAAGCGCTCGTGGTCGATGCCGAGTTGGTGCATCACCGTGGCGTGCAAGTCGCGGACGTGGACGGGTTTCTCGGCCACGTTGTAGCTGAAGTCATCGGTCGCGCCGTAGGTGGTGCCGGGTTTGATGCCGCCACCGGCCATCCACATGGTGAAGCAGCGCGGATGGTGATCACGACCCGCCTCCGGGCTGTCCCACTTGCCCTGACCGGCAACACCGCGGCCGAATTCACCGCCCCAAATCACGAGCGTCTCGTCGAGCAGGCCGCGTTGCTTCAAATCTTTGATCAGCGCCGCGCTCGGCTGGTCGGTGTCGCGACAACGCGCGGTGCACCAGCTTGGCAAGCGGCTGTGATGATCCCAATCTGGATGGAAGAGCTGGATGAAGCGCACGCCGCGCTCGGCAAGCCGACGTGCGAGGATGCAGTTCGCCGCGTAACTGCCTGCACGACGCGAATCCGGTCCATACATCTCGAACACATGATCCGGCTCGTCGCCGAGGTCCGTCAGCTCCGGCACGCTGGCCTGCATGCGGTAGGCCATTTCATACTGGCGGATGCGCGTGGTGATCTCCGGGTCCTGCGTTTGCTCAAAACGCATCTGATTCAGCTCCGCCAGCCCATCCAGCATGCCACGGCGCAAGTGTCTCGGCAGCCCTTCAGGATCGGTCAGATACAAAACGGGGTCCTTCGAGTTCCGCAGCTTCACGCCTTGATAGCGACTCGGCAGGAAGCCGCTGCCCCAGTAATGGTCGTAGAGCGGTTGATCGCTCGGCCGCTGCATCTTCGAGATGAGCACGAGGTAGTCCGGCAGGTTTCGATTCACGCTACCGAGCCCGTAGCTGATCCACGCGCCCATACTTGGCCGGCCCGGAAGTTGATGCCCGGTCAAAAACTGCGTCATCGCCGGCGCGTGGTTGATTTGATCCGTCGTCATCGACTTGATGAAGCACAAGTCATCCGCCACGCCCTGCAAGTGCGGCAGCCACTCACTGATCGTCGCGCCGCTCTGGCCGCAGCGGGAGAATTTCGTGATGCCCGGCAAGATGAGCTGCTTCTGGTTCGCAGTCATCGTCGTGAGCCGCTGCCCTTGGCGCACGCTTTCCGGCAGTTCCTTGCCCGCCCAGGGCATCAAACCCGGTTTGTGATCGAAAAGCTCGATCTGCGACGGTCCGCCCGATTGCGTGAGAAAAATGACCCGCTTCGCCTTCGGCGCAAAATGCGGCAGCGAGGGCAATCCGAGCACGTCTTGCTGCGCCATCGAATTCAGCGCCATCGCGCCGACGGAAACGCCGGTGCATTGGCCGAGGAAATAGCGGCGGGTGGTGTTGAGAGGTCCGTCGTTCATGCTTCGCGATGCAGTTTGTAAGGATACACATTCCCGCTGTTCCACTGGCACACATACAGGTCGCCCTGCGTGTCCACGCAGACGTCGTGGCAGTTGTTGAAGACCGGCTGGTCTTGCAGCAGCACTTTGAGGCTGCCGTTTTCATACTCGGGGGCATGACCGCCGGGATTCGAGATCACTTTGTCTTCGGCATCGAGGATCGTGACAAAGCCGCGACTCTGCCACATGCGGTAGTCGTTCGGTTTCGCGCCAAAGCAGACGCCGGAATACAGATTCGTGCCGTGGATGACGGGACGGCTCACATAGGCACCAGGCAGATACACGCCGCGCACATGCGTGCCGTCGAGCTTGAACCAGTTGAACTCGTTGCGGACGCGTTCGGTGACGACGAGCAGCGGCTCGCCGCCACGCGAGTCGATGGCGACACCGTGTGCCTGCATGAACTTGCCCGGATTCGTCGGCTGCGTGCTCTTGCCGCCGAACTTCGAGATGAATTTGCCGTCCTTGTCGAAGCGCAGCACAAACTGCGAGCCGTAACCATCCGCGACGTAGATGTCGCCATTCGGCGCGACGGCGCTTTCGGTGGGCGCGTAGGCCTCGCTCGGCTTGTAGATGCCTGCTTTGACCGCGTGAGGCAGTTCGAGCACGATCTGGCCATCGAGCGTGGCTTTCACGACGCGCCCGCTCGTATCGCAGATGTAGAGATGACCGTCGTGGAAGGTCAAACCGTGTGCGCCATTCATGCCGAGCGTCCACTGGCCGAGCAGAGCGCCCTTCACGTCGTAGATGAGCACGTTGTTCTGCTTGTGATTGGTGAGCAGGAACAAGCGACCATCCGGCACCTGCACCATCTCATGGCAATCCTTCACCGGCGTCTTCGCCGCGTCCGCCTGGCTCCAGAGCTTATCCACGCGGTAGCGATGCGTGCCATGACCAATGATCGCGCTATGAAACTCCGGCGCGGTCTTCGCGAACGTTTGGACAAAGGGCGTTGCAAGAGCGGCTGATAGAAAGTGGCGGCGGGTTTTCATGGTTCGGTTTGGAAAGACAAAAAAATGACAGACAAAAATATCTTCTGATCAGACCATTTTTTGTCTGTCATCTTTTTGTCTTCATTCATGGGTGATGGCTTCGTCGAGATTGAGCACCAAAGTGGTCACGAGCGCATGCGCGGCCAGTTCAGGCGTGGTTTTGAGTTTGCGAGCGTCTTCGGGATGTTCGCGGTAGTGGGTCAAAGCGCGGTCCAGTTCGCGTTGGAGGACAGCAAGCTCTTTGGCAGTCGCTTTTCGGCTCAAAACGGCCTCGTAGAGCATGGGGAGCCTTTCTTCGACTTTTGCGGCCAGCAGGCGCTTCGCGAGGGCTTGGGAGGCTTCGGCGATGGTTTGGTCATTGAGCAAGGTGAGGGCCTGCAACGGGGTATTGGTGCGTGACATCGACACTTCACAGACGCGACGCTGGGCGCTGTCGAACAAAAAGGTGGGTGCGCTGCTGCGACGCCAGAAGGCATAGAGCGTGCGGCGATACTGCGCCGCGCCTTGGCTCGGCTCGTAAGTGTAGCGGCCCATGAAAATCTCCTCCCACACGCCTTCGGGCTGATGTGGGCGAACGGGTGGCCCGCCGAGTGCGGGATTCAGCAAACCGGAGGATGCGAGCGCGGCATCGCGGATCATCCACGCGGGCAGGCGGAAGCGCGGGCCTCTCGACAAAAGAAGATTCGTCGGATCAGACGGATCGGCCCGATCTGATGATTGTTGATACGTCTCACTCGTCACGATGGTCTTGATGAGTCGTTTCACATCCCAGCCGCTTTCCATGAAATCGACGGCGAGCCAGTCGAGCAACTCCGGGTGAGTGGGACGCTGGCCTTGGAGGCCGAAATCATCTGGCGTGCGGACCAAACCGGCACCGAAGAGCATCTGCCACACCTGATTCACGAACACGCGGGCCGTGAGCGGGTTCTCCTTCGACGTGATCCACTTCGCGAGGCCGATGCGATCCTTCGCAAGCCCTTCCGGCCAGGGCGCGATGGCCGCAGGCACGCCACGCGGCACCACATCGCCCTTTTTATCCCAAACGCCGCGCAGCAGCACATGCGTGTCACGCGGTTCCTTGCGCTGGGCGAGCACCATGACGTTCAATTTGCCTGCGGCGGTCTGCACTTCCTTGAGCTGTGCGTTCGCACGATCCAGCGAGGCCTTCGCGAGCTGATACGGCTCATAATCTTCCAAAAACTGCGCCATGAGCTTCTCGCGGTCGATTTGACCTTTCGCGAGCTTTTCGAGCGGCGTGGGCCCAAGCTCGCGCACGGCCGGTCCGGGTTGATCCGTCGCGGAAAGGCGGAATTTCGCGATGTTCGCGTCGCCATTCGTCGAACGATGCCGCAGCTCGAAAATCAGCTCCTCATCGCTTTCGAGCACCAGCGGCTCGGCGAAGCCGTAAAGCGCGGTGTGAGGCTGATCTTTGGGGAAACCTTTCGTGGTCCAGCCATTGCGCGGATCGTCGTCGAGCGTGCCTTTCACATCGCCATACTCGCGGGCCTTGCCTTCGATCTTGGTGTCGGAAACGGCGCTTTTGACGAGGATGTCGCGGATCTGCGAGCTGCCTTTGCGGCGCACCTGCACCTTGATGTCGGTGAGGATGAACTCGCCCGACTTGCCGCGGGATAGCACGCCGTTCTGCGGAAGCACTTCGAGCTTCAAACCGGCGAGGCGTGGTAGTTTGATGGTGGAGATGAGGCGGTAGTCATCCTGCTTCGGGTTCGGGCCGCTCGCGGTGACGATGCCGTCCTTTGATTGATCCAGCTTCGAGCCCTCCTGCGACTCCACCGCGCCGCGAACGACCTGCCACGCGTTGTGATCGGGCTTGATGCGCTTCTTCTGCTCCTCCAACCACGTCGCGAAGGGCTTCTCCGCGTCGGCTTTGACCTTTGCTTCGATGGGTTTGCGTGCATCGACGAGCTTCTGCGATTCATCGACCGCCCGCTTCGCGTTCGGTGACTGGTAGTTCAGATGCGGCTTTGCACCCGGGCCCGCCGCGCCGTCTTCGTCGATGCTGTTGAAGAAGGCATTCAGCGCGTAGTAGTCGTGATGGGAGATGGGATCAAACTTGTGCGTGTGGCACTGCGTGCAGCCGAGCGTGAGCCCGAGCCACACGGTGCCCATCGTGTTCACGCGGTCGATGACGTAGTCGATGCGGCTCTCTTCCTTGTCGCGGCCGCCCTCGCCGTTCGTCATGTGGTTGCGGTGAAAGCAGGTGGCAATTTTTTGCTCGGGTGTGGAATTCGGCAGCAGATCCCCCGCGAACTGCTCCAACGTGAACTGATCGAAGGGCTTGTTCGCATTGAACGACTCGACCACATAGTCCCGCCAAGGCCAGTTCGTGCGTGTGGCATCCGACTGGAAGCCATCCGTGTCGGAGTAGCGCCCGGCATCGAGCCAGAACATTGCCATGCGTTCGCCGTAGTGGGGGGAGGCGAGGAGCTTGTCGATGAGATCGGTCGGATCGGACTGATCGGACGGATCAGGGGGGAGGCCGGTGATGTCGAAGGAGAGCCTGCGCCTCAACGTATGCTCTGGAGCCTTCGGGGACATCTTCAGCCCTTCTTTGGCGAGGCGGGCTTTGACGAAGAAATCCACGGGATGTCCTTCGGTCTTCGCTTTGACGGGCTTTTCGAAGGACCAGTGTTTGCCCCACACGCTGCCTTCAGCGATCCAGCGCTTCAAAAGAGCGATCTGCTCGGGCTTGAGCTTGGGTTTGTGAGACTTCGGCGGTGGCATGATCTCATCGGGATCGTCGGTGGTGATTCGGCTGATGAAATCACCGGACTTCAGCACCTCGCGGGCACCTTCTGGAGTATCGAGACGGAGATCGGCTTTGCGATGGCCTGCGTCCTGGCCGTGGCAAGAGAGGCAGTTGTCGGAGAGCAGTGGCAGCACCTCACGGCTAAAGCTCACCGGCTCCGCGAAAGCAGAAGTCGTCATAGGGAGCAGCAGAAGCAGGGGTTTGGTCATGCGGGGCAACATGAACAGACCAACGCGGCTGAACATGCAACGTGCATGCATTGGCTTTGGACAATCCTGAGATTTTGCATCTTCAGACCTCCAACAGGGACGTGATTCGGTGCGAACGATTCCACCAGCCCCCATTTCTGGGATGCCTTAGGGTTGGGCGATTTCAAGCACGGCGAGCACAGGCCGGTGATCTGAGGCCATGGATTCCGGGAGCACCGCGCTGCTTACAAGACGGAACTGGTTCTTCGCGCGGTAGAAGATGTAGTCGATGCGTGATTTTGGATTCACCGAGGGCGCAGATGGGGCGCGGGCGGTGTCGATGGCGTGGGTCCAGCTTTGTTCCAGCATCGTGATCGGCTCATCCTCCGGCTTCGCATTGAAATCACCCGCGAGGATGGTGCGCAGCTTGTCGGCCGGATCAGCGAAGAGTTTATTGATGGCCCTCGCTTCTTCGACCCGATCTTCGGGCACATTGTGCTGGAAGTGGGTGCTGATGAAACGCAGCGGCCTGCCATCGGGAGCCTGCACGGTGATGACGAGCGCACCACGCGGATAGGTCTGCCGCCCCGGCGTGGCATCGGTGTAGGGCAGTGGCTGGATGTGTTCATCGAGAATGGGCAGACGCGTGAGCACGGCATTGCCAAAGAGCCCGCCCTCGTAGTGCTGTGTGGGGCCAAAGCGCGCCGTGAGGCCGGTCATCTCACCGAGCTTCTGCAACTGATGGACGCGGCCGGACCTCAGCACGCCGACATCCACCTCCTGCAGCGCCACGAGATCAGGCTTGGCTGCTTTGATGACATCGGCCAGCCGCTGGATGTTGTACTGACCATCCATGCCCTGGCCGTAGTGAATATTGTAGCAAAGCACACGCAGCGTCTGCGGCGTCTCGGCCAAGGCATTTGAAGCGCTGAATGCAGCGGTGATGAGAAGGGTGAAGAGCTTCATGAGAAGAGAATGCTTCAGTCAAACTTCACGCTCACCACCCAGGCGGGGCCTTTGCCGCAGTCGTAGGTTTTGAGCGGGTTGAGAGCGCCGGTTTCGGCGTTGCGGCGGAAGACGATGAGCTTGTGTGATCCTTCACCTGCGGAGACGATGAATTGATCGCCCGGAACGAGGCAGAAGGAGCGAGGCGTTTTTTCCGTCGGCGTCTGGCCGTGCGGTGTGAGTTCGCCGGTTTGCGCATTCACGGAGAAGATAGCGAGGCTGTCGTGACCCCGATTCGAGGCATAGACGAAGCGTCCGTCGGCGCTGACATGGATGTCAGCGCAGGAGCCTTTGTCGCGCCAGTCCTCAGGCACGGTGGGCACGCTCTGGCGGGCTTCGAGCGTGCCTTTCTCTGCCTCGTAATCGCACAGCGTGACGCTTTTTCCCTGCTCGTTCACGAAGTAGGCCCACTTGCCGTTCGGGTGAAACTGCATGTGCCGCGGCCCTTCGCCCTCGCCACCGGGGAGGTGCGGCGGTGTGTTCCGCGTGAGCGTGCCGGCCTGCGCATCGAAGCGGAGTTGCTCGACTTTGTTCAGCTCGCCCACATGCGGCACGAAGGCGAATCGGTTCGCCGGATCGACCTGGATGCAGTGCGCCTTTTTGCCCGTGTCGAGCGTGACGACAGGCAGACCTTCGACACGACCATTTTTGATCGTGGACAAACCAACAACGCCTTCGCTGTAGGACGCCGCGAGTAGCCAGCGCCCTGTTTTGTCAGTGAAAACATAAGCCGCATTGAAGCCCGCATCCGCAAAGGTCGGATTCGAGAGCGCTCCGGTCTTCGCATCGACATCGAGCGTGGCGAACTGCTTTGCCGAGCGCACTGAGGCGTAGAGATGCTGACGATCTGGGCTGAGAGCGAGACTTCCGGGCGCTCCCGGCAGCACCGCCTCGCCCAAACGCGTCAATTCTCCCGATGATTCATCCAGCGACCACACCGCGATGCGTTTCTCGCCGCTTTCGGAGACGTAAATGACGGTCGGCCCGGCAAAGGCGGAGGTGACGAAGCAGAGGAGTGTGAGGATGGCTTTCATGACAGATTGGCTGGGGCGGGTGTCGTGTTTCAAACGAAGCCCCGGGGCCATTGTGTCAAAGCGGGCGCTAGAAACGGCGATGCTCGTTCATTCAGAAGGCAGTCACCGTTTGTGACCACTCGCATCTCTCATGCGACGCTCTGTATGAGAAGGGCTGCTAGATGCGAGTGGGATTGCCCCTGCGCGTGGCAATGGACGCGGTGCGCAAGGGCTGATGAACTCATCACTCTCAGATGACGACGGTGCTGCCGTTGAACCTGCGGAGGCTGAAACCGGTGAAGGGTTCGTTGTTCAACCGCTTATGGTCGCGCAGGAGACGAATGGCGACCTCCTCGCCGAGGTTCATTCCCTGCTCACCATCGGTCCGCCAATGCACGCCGGCGGTATCACGACCAAGGGAGATGTTGGCGGCGAGTTTATTGAGTTCGCCTCCCACGGTCAACGCTGCAGCGTGCGGAAGGAGTGACATGCCGTCTGCGGAGGCTTCGACAGGCGCGGGAATCACGAAGCTCTCTTTGAAGAATGCTTTCAAGACTGTGACACAGGCTCCTGCGATGGTGGCGTGCCCAGATGGATAGGCAGGGTGAAGTGGGCAGCCTTCTGGGTAAGCGACAGGCAGGAGATAGGAACCGTTGGCGCCAGCGATCAGGGGCAGCACTGCAGAATTCAAGACGCTGCTGTGCAAGGGGTATGTCCGAGTCCCGCTGAGGTGATGATGAACAAGGCCGGAGTATGCCTCCGGCCGCAGCCGCCGGTGAACGAGCCACTTTTGATACCAGGCCGCTTTCAGCGCCTCAATGGCGACCCTGGCGACGAGGTCCAGAATCATCGGGCCGCCGAAGGTCACGAAATTTGCCTGGTTAGTGATGGTCTTGTAAGGATTGGCGTCGTCCAATGCCGCGCTTCCGTAGCCGAGCAGGATGAGTGCGGCGGATTGGAAGGCCTGATACGAGAAGTCCACGTGGACATACTCGGCGAGGTCGCGGCCATTGGCGATGTAGCGGTCAACGGGCTCAGGCGTGGCGGCTACGGGTGCAGGAGCACCATTTTGCACCGCCAACCAGTGCGCGAAAGTGGTGAGGTGATTGTCTCCGGAGGCGGTGGTGCGGTAGCGCTGCTGAATGGTGGTGGCTCCGAACGGGATCTTTTGATAGAGGAATTGGGAGATGAAGGGTCCGACAAGGTCGTCTGCGGTGGGACCTCGGAAAAGATTGGCGGGATGTACCGTCCCTGCGGTCTTGGGGCCGCGGAAGTCGGGTAAGGCCGTCAGGTCTGCAGCGGCGGTGGCGATGGTAAGGTCCGTGCCATAGTTGATGAAAGGAATATCCCGGGTCCAAGCGCGCCAGTAAACTTCTGTCATTTCCCCGGCGGCCCAGGCACTGTTTAGCGACGGGGCGGGAGGAATGGCCATGTGGTGGGAGTCCCCGCCTTCCAGGCTGTAGGAATACGCCGCCTGAGGATTGGCCAGCCGTGCCCTGCCACCCAGGGGGACGGCACTGAAGTCTGCTTCCTGACTGGTGGTCAAAGCTTTACGAAGGGCCAGGTAGGCAGACGGTGACACTTCACCGAACGAATCGTGCGGCAAGCCTTTGGTGAAGGAGCCTATGAAAGCGGGGTAAGCGGTATCGTCCGGCGATGTCGGGTGGCTCGGCCAAGGCAGGTTGCTTTGAGCGTCGGCGGCATCCTTCCTGATGCCAAAGGCGTTGGCCAGCCGCTTCTTATCTTCTTCAGGCCCAACCTCCACGGCACTGGCTGGGCGGGATGATAAACCGAGGCAGGTAGAGATGAGTCCGGCTCCGCCAAAGTTCCGAATTAAAGAGCGGCGATCTAGGCTTGCTGTGGAAACGGGTTGGGAAACGGGATCTGTGTTCATAATCAGAATAAATTTAACCTTGGTTGGGTGCTGATTAGATCAGCAGCCGAGAACTAATTTTAGGATGTGTTGATTTATAATATTTGTGAAAATTGAATCTAAGCTTTAATAAAAATTATTTACAGAAAATCAATACTCACTCGAAATCAGTTTTTTCTTATTTTTGATTAATTATCAAATTTGTTTCTGAGTTAACCTAATTTCAGAGCGCCCTTATCCCTGCCCAGATCGTGGAATGAGGGCAACCCTTCCTGCGTGCCACGGCCAAAGGCCACTGTGGAGAGGCAGCGGGGTGCAGGCCGCCGTTCTTGGCCATGTCTGCGTCATTGGCGGTGGCAGTGCCTCCAGCATCGAGACCGACCGATGGCGGCCTAGCGGTTGTCCCAGACATCTGGCCATTGCAGATGGACGGCCCTTCAGAATAGCGCGCAACGCTTACATGAAAACCCAGGTTCTGGGTCACTAGCCAGGGGAGTCACTGCCGATTCCAAATTCGGCGTGCGAGGTTTGTCTGCTTCCACCGTGCTTTAGCCCGTGAAATCTGCGTCAGCTGCCTATCGCAAGGTGGAGCTTCAAGGACGGGCTGAGAGGGAGGGGGTGGCGTGCCAGATGGCGACGTTCTGTAACGGTGCGCCCTGGCCTTTGTTGATGAGCGCTACGATGCCTTTGGCGTCCTTGCTAGTGAAGGTGCGCCCGAGATGATTGTTCGGCGGCACGGTGTCGCGTCAGGGGAAGGCGATCTGCGTCGCGGTGCCGAGGCGAAACTGTGCGGTGATGATCATCTCCGTGGCTACAAAGCGGTAGCTGCACGAGGACGGATGATGGTTTTAGGCCAGTTCATCGCAATGAAGCCTATCCCCTTTGCCGCGAGTCGGTCGATGTTCGGCGTTTGGCACATCTTGTTCCTGTGGTAGCCGAGCGCGGTGGACGTGAGGTCGTCGGAAATGATGAAGAGGACGTTTGGCTACGCCAAAATGACGAATGCGGAGTGACGAATGACGAAAAAAAGAATCGGCGCGAAGGATTTCATGGCTGTTTGATCGGCTCTTTTTCAAAATCGGTGGGTGAAACCCAGCCAGCATTCACCTTCTCGCCGCGCATGAACTTCTCATAAAATCCTGCGCCGTTGGTGGCGGGGTAGTCGTCGAAGATTTTGCCGCTCCCGGCCATGCGCGGGTCTTTTTGGGATTTGAGCTCAGATTCCATGCGCACGCGCAGTTTTTGGATCGTGTCGGTGTGGACGGACTCAGCGGCCAAGTTGCGCACGGCGTGCGGATCGACGGTGAGATCGTAAAATTCTTCGGCGGGGCGCTGGCCGAAGTTGAGCTGCCAGAACTTGTCGCTGCGATCCTTGCGGCCCATTTCGAGGATGAGCGACTTGGTGGGACCGCCGTCGGTGTCGAGGTAGCCGGTTTCGGGATTGCCCGCAGGCCAGCGCGTGGGCTCGTAGTTTTTCAAATAAAGGTGCTCGGCGGTGACGATGGCGCGGATGGGATAGCCCCAGTCATGCGGGCGGCCCACGTCGGTGCGCTCCTTGCCGATGAGGGTGTGATCACGCTCCGCGACGATACGACCGCTTTTCTCACTCTCCAAAATGGGCCGCCAACTCTTGCCGGTGATCGCCATCATGCCGCTGTCCTTCTCGGTGATGGCCGCGTAATCTAGAATGGTGGCAGCGATGTCGGTGAAGTTGACGAAGTCATCCACCACGCGGCCGGTTTTTTTCATGCCGCCGGGAAAGCGGATGGCGAGCGGCACATGATTGCTGTCCTCATAGGCGTAGCCTTTGCAGCGCGGGAAGGGCATGCCGTGATCAGCGGTGACGATGATGAGTGTGTTATCGAGCTGGCCGCGTTTTTCGAGCTCGGCGATCATGCGGGCGAGGTGGTTGTCCGTGTGCTCGACTTCGAAGGCGTAATCGAGCATATCGTGGCGCACGATCTCGTCATCGGGCCAGTAATCCGGCACCTGCGAGATGTCGGAGAGCTTTTTACCGCCCTTCTTCACGCCAGATTGGAATTCATAGCCGCGATGCGGCTCCAGGCTGCCATACCAGAAGCACCACGGACCGTCCTTGGGCGCGGCATTGAGGAAATCGGTGAAATTGGCCGCGTAGTCGTTGTTACCCATGCCGGTGGCTGCTGGTTTGGCCTTGTGCTGGTTGAAGGGCTTGCCGGTGATTTGGCGCGGCTTGCCATTCGCGTCATTGGCGATGCCTGGACCCCAGCCCTTGCCGGTGATGCCCATGTGCCAGCCTTTTTCAGTGAGCACCTCCGGCCAGCTTTTCAGCTTCGCGGGGAAGAAGGCCATGTGATTGCCCGCCTCCTCGTTCTGCCACGCATGACGGCCGGTGAGCACGATGGCGCGTGAAGGCGCACACTTCGCCACGGGCGTGTAGGCTTTCGTGAAAAGCACGCCTTCCTTCGCGATCCGGTCAAACGCAGGCGTCTTCACCCACGGCGTGCCGTAAACACCCGCATGTGCTCCCCAGTCGTCGGCGATGGCGAAGAGGATGTTAGGCTGCGCCGCGAAGAGCGAAGGGCAGAGGGCAAAGAGGATCAGAATCAGGCGCTTCATGGACTGGAATTAACGGCGCGTGAGCTTGAGATGCTTCAAGTCGATGCCGGGCAGGGAAAGTGCTTCGAGGGTGAGAGTCGCGGGGCCGGGTTTCAAGTAGAGGGTTCCAAGTTTCAAGTGTGTCCACTCGCGGTCTCGGTAGCGGGCCTTGCCGGCTTCGTCGCGGTGGGGAAGGGGAATCTCGGGTGCTGAGGCGGCGGGGATGGAGGCTTCGAGCGTTTGCTTGTCGGCGCTGAGGCGCAGCTTGGTACTAGCCGGGGCGCCGTAGCTGAGCTCGACTTCGTATTCGCCAGCAGTGACGACTTCGAGATCGAACGCGATCTTCGCCTTCACGTCCGTCCAGCCGGTGAGCCAGTCGTTGGCAAAGCCGGGGCCGTTGGCGAAGGTCAGCGGTTTGTCCGCATAGGCCTGTGGTGCGTGCAGTTCGACGGGGTTGTGCTCCGCATGGCCGACGGGAATGGGTAAACGCTGCAAGCCATCGCTGGAGATCTCGGCAAACCATGCGTCATACTTGGCAGCGAGTTGCTTCACGAACTCAGGATGCTCGGCTGCGATGTCCTGATTCTGACCGGGATCGGCTTCCATGTCGTAGAGCTGCCACGAGCTGGCGCTGGCATCGTTTGCCTTCGCCTTGGAGCCTCCGCCGGAACCCTTGATCTCCCGGACGAGGCGGTGGTGCTGAGTGCGCACGGCACCGGGGAATTTGTTCGTCTCGTCGATGGGGTTGTGGGTGAAGAGCACGCGCTCGGGCCAGCTTCCGCTGTTTTGCAGCAGCGGCTTCAAGCTCACCCCATCCAGCTTTGCATCGGAGACTTCCACATCGCAGAGATCCATGATGGTTGGGAACAAGTCGATGTGTGAAGTGATCTCGTTTACGACATGCGGTGCCCATTTCGCCGCAGGCCAGCGGATGAAAAGCGGAACGCGGGTGCCGCCCTCATGCACGCTGGTTTTTCCACCGCGCATGCCAGCGTTGTAGGTCTTTACACCAGCGGTGCCTCCGTTGTCGGTGAGGAAGATCACGAGGGTGTTCTCGGTCAACTTCAGCGTATCTAAATGTGTCAGAAGGCGGCCCACGTTGTCGTCGATATTCTCACACATGCCGTAAAAGGCGGCCACGTTGTCTTCGAAGCCCTTGGCTTTGAATTTGTCGTAGTACCTGTCCGGCACCTGATAGGGCGAGTGCGGCGCGTTGTAGGCCAGATAGCAGAAAAACGGCTCTTTATGCCTCTCGCTGATGAATCGCATCGCATCATCCGTCAGCACATCGGTGATGTAGCCCTTAGTCGGCTCGTGCTTTGAGCCGCTCAGCAGTGTGGCGTCGAAATAGTTGTTCCAGTGGCCGTTGTTGAAGCCGAAAACATGCTCAAAACCCTGCCCAGCAGGTGTGAAGGGGAACTGCTCGCCATTGTGCCATTTGCCAATGCAGGCGGTGCGGTAGCCCTGCGGCTTCAAAGCCTCCGCCAACGTGATTTCGGACGCTTTCATCGCCTCCTTGTTGTGGGTGACGCCATGCACACCTGTGCGTAACGGCCAACGCCCCGTTAGCACCGCAGCACGAGTCGGAGCGCAGAAGGAATTCACATTGAAGCGATCAAAGCGCACGCCATCACGACCCAGCTTGTCGAGGTGCGGCGTTTGCAGATGCGGATTGCCGTGAATGGAGAAATCGCCGTAGCCCTGATCATCGGTGATGATGAGAAGGATGTTCGGCGGAGCCGAAAATGACTCATGCTGAAGGACGAATGACGAAAGGAGGCAGAGTATGAACTTCATGAGCGCCTGAGGCTATTGGAGGAATGCGTTCCGAAGGTCCACTCTGTCATTGAGATCGGCGGAGAGCTTCGCGAGGCGGTCAAACATTGCCTTTTTCATCGCGGCATGTTCGGGCTTTGCGGCGAGGTCGTTCATCTCCTGAGGGTCTTCGGTGAGGTGGTAGAGTCGGAGCACTTTGGCTTTGGGATAGGCGATGAGCTTCCAGCCCTCATGCGTGACAGAGCGTTGAAGCTCCAGATAGGCTCCATAAACAGATTCATAGCTCGATTGCTTCTGTTCGCCGCTCAGCAGTGGGCGCAGGCTGTTGTAAAAGACATGCTTTGGCTTTTCGGCTCCGGCGAGATCGAGCGCGGTGGCCATCACGTCTTGAAGGTAGATCGCGGCATCGTTCTTCGCGCCCTTTGCCACGCCGGGGCCGGCGACGAGGAAGGGCACACGCACGCTGTGATCATACATGTTTTGTTTCCCAAACAGACCGTGGTGTCCGACGGCGAGCCCATGGTCCGCAGTGAAGAAGATCCAGGTGTTCTCCGCCTGACCGCTGGCATCGAGTTCATCTAGGATCTTGCCTATCTGAGCGTCCATGTGGCTGATGAGTGCATAGTATTCTTGGCGATGCGTCTTCACGGAAAGCTGCGTGCGTGGCATGGGGGCGAGGTTTTCATCCCGCAACTTGTGCTGGCAGCCGATGTCGTTCTTGTGGGGATACTCAGGCAGAAAATTCTGCGGCATGGTGATGCGGCTGAGCGGATATTGATCGATGAACTCCTTTGGTGCCTGACGCGGATCGTGGGGCGCGTTGAAGGCGGCGTAGATGAAGAAGGGTTTCTCCTGCTGCTTCGCATCGGCGAGGAAACCGACGGTGTTGTCTCGCACGACCTCGCTCCAATGCGTGCCGCCTTCCCAGAAGCCGCCAAGTGTTTTGTCGAACGGGCTCCAGGCATCCGTTTGGTCTGCGATCGGGCGGTTGTAGGAGGTAGGAACCGTCTTCGGCATGCCAGCGCGGACATCTTTGATCACGTCGAAGCACTTCGCCGCATCGGTCTGGATGTGCCACTTGCCGGTCATGTAGGTCTTGTAGCCAGCCTTCTGCATAAGCTGCGGCCAGAGCACGCCTTTTTCGCGTTCGGCGTTGGTCTTGTTGTAAACCTTATCCGCGTCCCACACGCTGCGACCCGTGACGAGCATCGTGCGGCTGGCCACGCACACCGCACCGCTCCACGAGCCCATGTTGTAAGCCCGTGTAAACGTCGTGCCTCGCGCGGCGAGTCGGTCCAGGTTCGGCGTGTCGATGTCCGTGTGCCCGAACGCTCGCACGGCCTCATAGCAGTGATCGTCGGCAAATAGGAACAGGATGTTGGGCTTCGCGGCATGCAGTGAGGCGCTGAAGAAGAGGGCGAGAATGAAGTGACGAAGCATGGCTATTTTTTGGAGGCTTTGGTTTTGAAGATGACGATCTCGACATCGTTGGCCTGCCTTGCCCCATTCGTGCTGCGGCCATTGGCGATGCTGGTTTCGAGTTGTTTCGTGAGCTTGGCGACGATGTCGGGATTCTCAGCGCCTTCCTTCGCCAAGGCCATGGAGGGCATGAGGAAAGCAGGACTGCGGGCGAAGAGGATGAGGGCCGATCCAAGACGAATCATTTCGTGGGAACGACGGAGGCGGGTGGTTCCTTCTGACAAAGGCTTTTGGCGCAAAGCGGCGGCTCAGCGGGTCACGCGGCACTGGGGCATGACTTTTTGGAACTCGGCGGCGGCTTTCGCGCTGACCTCAGTGCCGTTGAGGATGAGTTCCGTGAGGTTTTTCAGGGCGAAGAGCTTTTCCAATCCTGAATTCGTAAGCTTGGTGTTGGCTGCGTCCAAGCGGGTAAGTCCTTTTAGTTCTGCGATCGCCGCAGCGGCCTTATTGCCAAAGGCGGTGTTAGAGACGGTGAGGTTGGTGAGTGATTTCAAGCCGCCTAGAGCATTTTAAATAATACTATAACCGCAAGAGGCAAAATAACCCATCGCATCCTTGGCTGTGATTTTTGAGAACGCTTTGCTGATTGCTTCATCGAGTTCTTCGGGCGTGCGCGCTTCGTAGCTGCGCAGCAGTGCCTTGATCTTGCTCCACATTTTCTCGATCGGGTTGAGATCCGGCGAGTATGCCGGCAGGAACTTTACCTCGGCTCCTACTGCCTCAACCAGGGCGGCTACCCGTGGGCTTTTATGCACGGCGAGGTTGTCCATTACCACGATGTCACCGCGCCGCAGCGTCGGGCAGAGAACTTCGCCAACATAGGTGACGAACGCTTCTGTATCCGCCGCTCCCGGCAGGTGCATGCAGGCCGTGGTGCCATCCAGCCGGATGGAGGAGATCATCGTCGTGCTCTGCCAGCGTCCGCAGGGGGCTGCCGCATGCAACCGCCTGCCTCTGGGGGCTCTGCCCCGCAGCCGGGTCATGTTGGTCTTTGCTCCGCTTTCATCCAGGAAGACCAGCCTCCAAGGCTCTAAGGCGCCCTGCTTGCGCTCCCACCGCCGCCGCGCCTTGCGGACGTCTTCGCGATCTTGCTCGGCGGCGCGGAGAGTCTTTTTTTATATGTCAGCCCCATGTCCACGAGCACGTAGTGGATCGCGGGCAGTGTGCACTTCAGTCCGAGGGCGTCTCGCAACTCGGCCAGCGTCATATCCGGCTTGCGCTTGAGATGCTGACGGATGGCAATGCGGTGCTCGGCCACGATGAGCTTTTTGCGCCCGGCGAGGTGATGCCGGGGCTTGATGCAGCCGGTCTTGCGCCGCTGCTGGAGCAGCTTCTTGACCATGCCGTAGGAGACGCCAAAGCGCTGGGCGATCTGTTCCTGGGTGCCTTCACCCCGGTCGCAGGTGTTGATGATGCGTTGACGGAGATCAAGGGAAAGTGCGGCCATCCTTAGCTGTACACCGTCCGTCAAAATGTTCCACATTATTATTTAAAATGCTCTAAGAGTGCGAAATCATCATCGGAGGCCGTGCCTGCGGTAATTCGAATATGGCGTAGCTGTTTGAAGTTACAGATGGCTTTCAAGCCTTCATCAGTGGTGCGGCAGCCAAAGAGTTCGAGCACGGTGAGTGTGTCTTTGAAGGGAAGTTTATCGAGTCCTTTGCCGGTGAACTTGGGGGCATGCTGGATGGCAAGATGGTCGAGTTTTTTAGCGTCGGTGAGATAAGGCAAGACTTCGACGGTGACATCTGGCACGCCTTCGAGATTGAGCCAGTTGAGTTCGTTATTCCCTGCAAGGAAGGCGAAGTCAGCGTCACTGAGGCCAGGCACCATCGGGCGTATCATCACACGGCGGAGATCGCGAAGGCCGACGAGCGGCTGCAGGTCATTTTTTTTGAGCGGGGGCAGCACAGAGTTGAGGCGCTCAATGTTGAGTTCGATGATGTCGAAGCGGCCTGCGGGGATATCTTTGGCGGTGAGAACCTGTGAGTTGGTGCCGTTTTTTGATGCGACGAAACTTCCGCCGTTATTGACGAGGTATTCGGCGGCAGTCCGCCAGGTGCTGCCAGTGGTAGCGGCAGGTTTGGGTGGGGCTACCGGCGCGGCGGTTGGCGTCGTCACGGGTTTCGCGTCTGCAACGGGCGCGGCAGCGGTCTGTGGCTTTTGCTGTGCGATTTCATCACGCAGAGCACTCACCCTCTTGGCGTCGTCCAGTTTTTCAGTCTTGGTGAGATCGGCGATGTAGGTGTCGAGGGCTTTGAGGTAGAGATCGTAAAGTGGTGCGGCCTTGGTATCGCGTTCGGCGGTGATTTTGGCGAGGGCGGTGCGATAGGTGCTGCGTAGCGTTTTGAGGGCGGCGGGTATGGTATCCGCGTCTTCGGCGGGAATGCCTTCGCCTTTCGTGAGGGCGGCTTTCTCGGCATCAAGCGCGGTGACTTCAGCGAGGCTGCCTTTGGCCTGCGCAGCGGATCGAGCGCGGGCGATGCCGTTGGTAAGGTAGCTCTGGTTGAGCTTGGCAAGGGATGCGAGGAAAGGTTTCTCAGCATCGGCTTGGTAGCGTGTCTGGAAACCTGCCTCGAGCTGGGCGAGGCGTGGGTTAGAGGCTAGCAACGTATCCTTGTCCCTTTTGTCCATCCTCGAAGAATCGTGGGGACGGAAGCCGATGCGGTGAAAGGTGACGTCTGCCTGGTGGCTGGCGATACCGAGGTGTGCGGTGTTGCGCAAGGCGAACTGTCCATCCGGTGTCAGGCGCTTGAGATCACCGTTGAAGAGGATCACTTCTTTTTCATCGAGCACCAGCCGCACTGAATCCTTGCGGACCTGCACGAGCGAACGGTGTCGGCGCCCCTGAGCCAGCTTTGCATCAGGCGTATAGGCCTCTTTCCGGCCGATGGGCTGCTGGCCATCCAATGTTGGGCCGAGATAGCAGTGAGTGATCGAGAGCCGTGCGATGAACCAGTGACCACCGGGCAGGGGCAGGATGTGCGCCACATCGGGTTCGCTACTGTGCACGGTGAAGTCTATCTCAAAGTCATATTGCTCCGAAGGGACTTGGTTCAGGTCGAACTGCAAGACGCCCGGCTGCGCCTTGACAACGAGCCCGTCAGGCCCCTTCTGCCACTGGCCGGTGACGGCACCCTGAGCGGGGTCCGCCTTCGCCAGCAGGTCCGTCCAGCCGGGAGGCAGCGGGTCAGCCGGAGAAGGGGCGATGGGCGATGCAGGCGAAGGTGTCGCAGGAACGGCTGCGGGCATCGTGGGCGTGGTGCTGGCGACGGTGGCAGGCTGGGGCGGTGCTGGCGGAGCACCGGGCGGTGCAGGTTCCAGCTTGCGCAGGCGCAGGTTGCGGAAACAGACCATGCCGTCGTTGTGGATCAGAACAAGGCGGCCACGGGTGCCGGGTGCGCCGGAGCGGATGTTGGGATTGAGTTGGGAGCCTGCCTTCTGGCTCTGCAGAAAAGCGGGGCTGCTCACATCATACTCCAGCACCTTGACGTCATTGACCCAGTGCTCGCGGAGATTGCCACGGACGATGAGGCGGGCGGTGTTCCATTCGTTGATTTTGACCTCCGAGTCCGTCACAGGCAGGCCGATTCCCATGAGTTCCCCGCAGCGGTCTGGTTTCAAGGTGGGGGAGCACAACCGCAGCCGCAGGACATCGCGATACTGCACCGGGCCGCTGTGGTAGGCGATGGCTCCATTACCCCTTTGGGCGACTTTCCAGTCCAGACGCAACTCGAAGTTTTCATGCTCCTCCGGGGACAAGAGGGTGGCACCACGCTTGTTGGTGGAAAAGCCACCCTCGTGAAAGTCCCACTTCGTCTCGGGGGCCGCCCCATCCAGGCTGGTCCAACCGGAAAAATCCATCGGTGACCTGAAAAGAGGAGTAAAGCCTTCATCGGCTGTGGCGGCGGTGGTCATGCTTGAGGCGGCTGCTTGGACAGGGATGATCTCGATGGCGTGATAGATGACTTTGCCACGGGCGACTCTGAGGCTGAAGCCGTCCATGTCATTCGCTGTGACGTCGCTCACATCACGGCGGAGCACTTCCTGGCCATCAAGCAGCGCCGTGATGTGGTCAGCGCGGACCTGCATGACGAGGTCGTGAGGCTTGCCATTGCGGAGCAGTGGCGTCGGTTTGACGATGACACCGGAGTTGGGGCCACCCCATTTGACCTGAACTTCTTTTGAGTTGTCTCTGCTGGCTGCGCCATCGGTTATGAAGTTCGCCCCACGCTGGCGGGTGCCGAAACGGAACTGCATTTGAAAGCCGTTGAACCGTGTGAGGTGGTAGCGGACGTCATACTCAGCCGGGACGGAGGCCACGGGCAGGGTGATCTCACTGTCAGCGGTACTGGTATCGCTGACGAGTTCGCCATTCACGAGCTGCCAATCTCCAGAGAGCTTGTTTTTTGCCACATCGAGACCGGCGAGGAGATTGATGGTGCCGGGAGTGAGCGGCGGCTTCGGCGCGGTGGCTGGTGCGTTGGCAGTGGTGGGCAGGCGGGAGGACATCCATTCGATCACATAAATACAGGGGTGAAACTCGAGGATGACATCATCGAGGCCTTTCTGATCAAGCGAGAGGACATGGGCCTTGCCGTTCGCCCCGTCGTTGCTGAAATCACCCATCCAAGGCTCCGTCGTGAAGGGCTCGCCAGTGATCCACTCCCATACAGCGGAGCGAGAGTCCCGCTGGATGCCGCCGAGGAGGAGTTTGCTCCCAGCATAAGTGGGAAAGCAGATTTGCCTCAGCCACTCATATTCCTCACGGCTGTTCAGCGTGGCGAGGTGGCCGCCGAGTTCCTCGGCTTTCTTGGCGGCATCAGCCCAGGAGGCTTTGGTGGTGATGATCTGGTATCGATGGCCGCCGAATTCGAGTGCTGGCACGGTGGGCGGCGCTGCTGGCATAGTCGGCGCAGGAGAAGCTGCTGGAGTGTCTTTGGGACGAACTGGAGGCTTGCTGGGGTTCGTTTCGGGTGCTTTCGCCGTAACGGGGCCTTGGGTCTTGGGCACCAGCTTTGGTTCTTTGCTCAAAAGGAAGAAAACCAAGCCTGCACCGAGGATCACCGTGGCAGCGATGCCGATGATGGGAGCGAAGCTGGTTTGTTTGACCGGGGGGGGCGCATGGCGAACAGGTTGCTCCGAAATTCGCTTTTGCGGCCCGCTGGCCATGGGTTTCTGCGGAGTGCTGGCTGCCTGCCTCTGCTCCTTTGCGGCACGGGCGGCAGCCTCAGCGGCGGCCTGCTGTTGCTGGATGAGCACAGAACGCGGGGTCGCCAGGATCACATCGAGTTCCTGACGAATTTCTGCTGCGGTTTGATAGCGCACTTCGCGATCCGTCTGCATCGCCTTGGTGATGATGGCGTCAAATCGAGGATCGGTGCCCAGCTTCAGGCCCGGCAGTGTCCAGAGGCCACGCGGAATTTCACCGGTGAGCATCTGGTAGAGCATCACGCCGACGGCATACAAGTCAGCGCGGCCATCAAGCGGAATGCCGGGGATGAGCGCTTCGGGGGCCACGAAATCGGGCGTGCCCATGGCCATGTTGGTCTTGGTGAGGCCGCTTTGGCCCGCATCGCTGGCTTTAGCGAGGCCAAAGTCCGCCACCTTCACCGCGCCCTCCATGTTGATGAGGATGTTGGCCGGTTTGATGTCTCGGTGGATGATGCCGTTGCGGTGCGCGTAGTTCAGCGCGTCGCAGACATGCGCGGTGATGGAGAGCGCGTAATCCTCGGGCAGTTTGCCTTGGGAAATGATCATCTGGGACACATCGGTGCCGTCGATGAACTCCATGACGATGTAGAGCAAGCCGGTCTGCGTCTCGCCGAAGTCGTACACATCCACGATGCTGGGGTGGTTCATCTTCGCCATGGTGCGCGCCTCGTTTTTGAAGCGCTCGGCGAACTGGGAGTCCTCATCATCGACCAAATCGACCGGCAGCACCTTGATGGCCACGGGCCGGTCCAGCGAGACCTGCACGGCCTTGTAAACGGCACCCATGCCACCCCGACCGAGCAGTCTAACGAACTCATACTGCGGCAGCATGGCCTGCATCTCTTCCAGTGTCGGCGGCTGCCACTGGCCGGAGGGTTTGGAGGCGGAGGAGGAGGTGCTCATGAGAATTGCAGGGGCTGAGAAAAACCAATGAAAAAATAGCAGATTTTGTTCCGTGGCGGCAAGCAGGATGCCAGGGCTGGCAGTTGCGACGAGCCGCTATTTCTGTGTGGCTATGCGCTCCCGCCATGCCTGCACCTCCTGCGCTTCCTTGATCTTGTCTGCCCGCGTGAGTTCGATCACATAGGCATCCAGCGCCTTGAGGTAGATGTCATAGAGCGGCGCAGCAGCCTTCGTGCGGTCCGCCTCAATCGTTGCCAAGGCGGCGCGGTAAGTGTTGCGCAATGTTTTCAGCGATTCGGGCACATCGGAGGCATCTTCGGCGGGAACACCTGCGCCTTTTTCGACAGCGGCTTTTTCGGCATTCAGCGCGGCGACTTCATCGCTCTTGCCGTTCGCTTTTGCCTGCGCGGTGGCCTTGGCGATGCCATTGGCGATGTAGCTCTGGTTCAAGGCGGCGATGGCAGTGAGGAAGGGCTTTTGGGCATCGGTTTCGTAGCGAGCTTTGAAACCAGCTTCAAGCTGCGCTAGCCGCGGGTCGGCAGGGATGACTGGCTCTGGCATCACCGGTTTTTTCTCAGCTTCCAGCCCCAGCGGCTGCACGGTGACGCGGTGAAAAGTAATTGCTCGTCCGCCGATGCTCGCCTGCTCAGGATCATTTCCGATGAGCCAGGCCGAGCTCGTGCTCAAACGGCTGGTCGGACCGCGATAGGCACCCATGAGCCTGCCATTGACCATGAAACGCAGGTCAACGTTGCCGGATGAACGGCGCACCTCCGTGCGCATGAAAATCAGCTCGCCCGGAACCAATTCGAACGAGGTGGAGCAGCCTTTCTCGATGTCGGGTTGTTGTGGATCTCTGCCATCCACCTTGCCGAAACCGGCCCAGCCACCTTTTCGCGGCCAGAACCAGCAGGTGGTGCGCCGCTGATCCCCTACCGGGATGGTGAGGCCGACATCGTTGGCAGGATGCTCGACATTGGTGAACCAAGCCTCGATCACATAATCGGGATCAACCACCACCGGAAAGTCCAGACAGCTTTTGTAGGGGCCAGGATCCTTCAGTGGTTTGAGTTCGACTCCTGTGGTGGTCTTCGTCCATGCAAAGGTGTCGTCGGATTTGAGTTCCACCTTTGACAACACATCGGTGACTCCAGGTGCCAGCGGTGCAGCGAGGGATTTCTGCCGCTCGGCATGGCTCATGCTGGTGGTGGAAACAACTGCGGGAGGAGATGACGGCCGCGAAGATGCTGCGGTTGTTGGCATGATGGATTTCACCGTCTCCCCACTCAGATCGCGCCACTCGAGGTTCTTGAATTCAACGACAGCCGTGTCGCCACCAAACTGCGTGCGTACGCCCTGATGAAACGTGTCGCGCACGTCGATGATCGTCGCACCATCAAGCTTCACCTGGAGGCGATCTCCTTGAGCCGAGACTTCGAGATCAAACTCGGTGCCTTCAGCGAATGGACGCGGGGCCTTGACCTCCATGAGTGATTTTTCATCACTCGTAGATTTGCTACCATTTAGGACACGGCGAAAGAGCAGGAATTTGCCATCGCGCGTGATGCTCAACCCGTAATGCATCAGTCCGTTGGTTGGAGTATCCCGAAAACGAATGGGCCAGACATAAGTACCGCCGCTGAAACGCATGCGTGCACGGATGGCCATGTGCCTACCACGTGGAGCATCAAGATAAGCCTTTTCCACGCGCATCCAGCCATCCGGAAGCACGGTGACGTTGGGATTTTTTTTCAGCGCTTCGGTGAAGACGGGCTGCCATGTGCCGCCAGATGGTGGTGTGGCTCCTGGAGCAGGTACCGCTGGCGTCGTGTCCACTATGGGCACGGAACCCGGCGCACGCACCTCCGCCTTGTGGAAGATGATGCCGCCGTTCCAACCGCCGACACCGAGGCACTTGGGATCCGGCATGACGTAGTCGGTGCTGCCGCCTAGCCGTTTGAAATCACCGCTCCACTTCAGCACTTCACGACCATCGATCAGGGCGCGCAGGGAGCCTTTACGCACCTCGACCAGGCTGCGATAGCGCTGACCTGACAACAGTCGTGGTCTTTTAATCAGAGCTTCCTTGCGAGTCGGAGCATCCATTGACACACCGTCCAACAATGGGCCAAAACCGAACAACGTGGGATTACCGCCGCCGAATCCCATCTTCCACAGGATGGATTTGCCCTGCAGTGGAATAATCTGACTGGCTTCCGGGACGCCTTCTTTGAGGGTGAATTCGATCTCGAAGTCGTACTCTTCAGGTGGCGTGTGGCGGAAGGCGAGGAGTTGCGGCCCTTGAGTTCGTTTCAGCACCAGCTCTCGACCGCGCACTTCCCACTCACTCTTGATGGCGTCGCGTTTGGCATCCACGAGGGCGATCAGATTCACCGGTCCCGTCACAGTGGGGGGCGATGAATTTGCCGATGGCAGGGTGCGGTTTGTCTGACCGGCGTCGTCAGCAGTCACATCGGGAGTCGGCTTGGCTGGCTGCTTTCCACCTGAAAGCATGAAGACACCCGCCAGACCGCCGATCACCACCATCGCGACGAGGTAGATCATCGCGTCGTTGGATTTTTTCTTCATCGGGCGTGCAGGTGTCTGGGCCGGCCCTTGTGGCATGGACTGTGAGGCACGTGGCCCTGCTTGCGGCGGACTCCCACTTGGTTTGCTGGCCACCGGTGGCTGCGCCGGGGTGGCGGCCGGTTTCGGCTCCTCCTTTGTGAAGGGTTGCGTCATGATCACATCGAGATCACGACGAATTTCCGTCGCATCCTGATAGCGCAGCTCGCGGTCCGTCTGCATCGCTTTCAAGATCACCGCATCGTAGCGCGGATCGCTGCCCACCTTCGTGCTCGGCATCGACCACATGCCGCGTGGGATTTCACCGGTGAGCATCTGGTAAAGCATCACGCCCATCGCATACAAATCCGCACGACCATCCACCACCGTGCCGGGAGAGAGCGCCTCGGGAGCCACGAAATCGGGTGTACCCATCGCGGTGTTTGTCTTCGTCAGGCCGCGCTGATTGGAATCATTCGCTTTGGCCAGCCCGAAGTCCGCCACCTTCACCGTGCCTTCTTGATTGATGAGAATGTTTGCCGGTTTGATGTCACGGTGGATGACGCCGTTCTTGTGCGCGTAAGCCAATGCGTCACCGACATGCGCGGTGATCGCCAAGGCGTAGTCCTGCGGCAGTTTGCCCTTGGAGCGGATCATCTGGGACACGTCGGTGCCATTGATGAACTCCATCACGATGTAGAGCAGCCCAGTTTGCGTTTCACCGAAGTCATACACCTTCACGATGCCTGGATGGTTCATCTTCGCCATCGTGCGCGCCTCGTTCTTGAAACGCTCGGCAAAGTTCGCCTCCAAGTCGTCGATCAAATCTCCCGGCAGCACTTTGATCGCGACGCTGCGTTGCAAGGAGACCTGCTGCGCCTTGTACACCGCGCCCATGCCGCCGCGCCCGAGCAGCGAAATGAACTCATACTGAGTCAGCATGGCCTGCATTTCTTCCAAAGTTGGCGGCTGCCAGCCTTTGGAGGGTTTGGAACTGGAGGATGCGGTGCTCATGTTGATGTGATGACGTAAAAGCTTCAGCGCGTCACCTTGCAGTTTGGGATGGCCTTTTGCAGTCTGGCCACGGCGGCATCATTGACTGAGGTGTTTGAAATGACGAGCGAGGTCAGGCTCGTGAGTGCTTCGAGCTTTCCAAGCCCGTTGTTGCCGATCTGGGTGGAGGAAGCGTCAAGATACTGCAGGATGCCCGCGTTGGCGATGGCGGCAGCTGCCTTGTCGCCGAAGCTGGTGCGGTCCACGCGCAGATCCACAAGCTTAGGAAGCTGGCCCAGCATGGCGAAGGCCTTGTCCGAGGCCTTGCCCTGCGTGATGCGAATGCTGCTGATCTGCACGCAGGCAGCCAGAGCTTCGATTCCTTTGTCATCAAGGCCGGAGGCGAGAAAATCCACGCGGCTGAGATTGGCAAGGAACGGCATGGGCACCAATCCTTCCCCAGTGAAGCCAGGTGCGTACTGCACGCCCAGCTCGCGCAGCTTTTTCGCTCCGGCCAGATGCTTGAGCACCGCATCCGTCACAGCGGGAACGCCTTCCAGGTTGAGGAAATCAAGATCCTCATTGCCGGCAAGAAACGCATAGGCGTCATCCGTCAGGCGTTTGTTCTCCGGAGCGCGGACATTCACACGCCGCAATTGATGCAGGCCCTTCAGGGCCTGGAAGTCGGCGCTCGTAACGGTCTTGTTCGCCCCTTGGTAAGTGTCAAAATAGAGCTCGTGGATTTCAAAAGGAGCGGCGGGAATGGTGTCCGGAGTCTTCACCTCCACGCGGACGCCGTCCTTCACGACGACACACGAGCCGCCATTGCTCACCAGGAACTTCGCAGCCGTATACGATGCATCGCCACTGACCGCAGGCGTTGGTGTTGGCAGTGCGACTGCCTGCGTCTGAACCGGAGTAATGGTGGGTTTCTTTGCCGCCTTTTCATCGCGCAAGGCCTGGACTTTGGTGGCCTCGTCGATTTTGCCCGCCTTGGTGAGTTCGGCGACGTGGGCATCCAGCGCCTTGAGATAAAGAGCAAGCAGCGGAGCGGCCTTGGCATCGCGCTCGGCGGTGATTTTCGCCAGGGCACTGCGGTAAGTGCCGCGTAGCGTCTTGAGAGGCTCGGGCGTGTCCGCTGCATCTTCGGCAGGAACGCCCGCGCCTTTCTCGATGGCAGCTTTCTCCGCATCCAGCGCGGTGACTTCAGTGAGGCTGCCCTTGGCCTTCGCTGCCGCACGAGCGCGGGCGATGCCGTTGGCGACGTAGCTCTGATTCAACGCGGCGACCGCAAGCTCAAAGGGCTTCTGTGCGTCGGCCTGATAACGAGTCTGGAAGCCGGACTCGAGTTTGGCGAGATACGGGTCTGCTTGAGTCTGTGCACCGCCCGGTGCATCGCCGGCTCTCACCGGGGAGAGAATTCCTCCGTCCAGCGGTTTGATGCGAATCCTGTGCCACGTCACTGGGTCGATGCTTTTCATGCCTGGACGCGCATGATCCTCCAGTGCAAAATTTCGGCTGTCGAGATCAGTCATCGGGCCTTGAAATTGGAAGAGTGGCTTGTCCTCGAAAGTGACAGCGATGTCGGCTTGATCGCCGTTCAAAAGAACCTGCGCTTTGGCTCGGTAGCGGCGACCATTTTCCAGTTGGTGCGGTGTGCGCGTGGGGTTGTCTGCATCCTTGGTGGTGGTGCCACGAACAAACACCAGGCCAGCGAAGGGGGTGAACTCCTGCAAGTGCGCCGCCACGCTGCGGTCGGCCGCGAGCGGGAGAAGCAGGGTGACCGTCCCCGCAGGTCCACGCTTGGTGAACTCGACCTCCATTTGATAGGATCCCTTCACCCGCACGGGCAACATGAAAGCGAAGCGAACCGCCACCTTGGGGTCTGCGGCGGGATCCGGCTCCACAAGCAAATCCGTGCCCTCACGGCGCCAGATGCCGCCAACGGCATCTTTGGCGACATCCGCCAGAGCGAGTAGGTCCGCCTCGCCGGAGATCGTGTTTTTTGCCGTGTCGAGGCCGGCGAGCAGGCTGATCGAGTTCGCAGATGTTGCGGGCATCACGGGTTTGGGCGTGGCAGCGGGCGCAAGGGCCAGCCACTGAATATCGCGCACATCCACGGGGCTGCGCGTCCAAAGCACCACGCTGCCGGGCAGCTTGGGGAGGCGCTCGCTCAGGAGCGGACGACCGTCCACATGGACCGAAACCGTATCGCCCACGGAAGCGACGGCGAGAACGTATTCCTGCCCAGGAGTCAGCGGCGCGGAGAGAGCGGCCTGCGCGAGCAGCTTCCGCTCGGCAGCCACTGGCGAATCCCGGTGCAGCATCACGGCGTCACCTTTGGGAGTGATCTGTGCCCGGTAGGAACCGGCGGCATTGGTGCTCTGCGCCGAAATGCCAGCGCTGTTAGGCACGAAGCGCAGCCGGGCGCGTAAGGCGATGTCGGGCGGATAGCCGGGAACGAAACTGGACTTGGTCAGCTTGCCCCAGCCATCGGCCTGCACGGCGTCGGACGGGAGCGACTGCCAGCCGGTGGCAGGGAGGCTGGCGATGGGAGCCGGTGGATTCACCGGCAGCGTAGGTTCAGGCACCGTGCTGGCAGCCACAGGCGTCGCGGCAATGGGCACCGCCGCAGCACCGGTCACAGGACGGTAGCGCACCTCTCGCCAGGTGGCGTTCGCGCTCATGCTGGCGGTGAGTGCGACCTTGCCCCGGGGACTGTTGGGACTGTGCTCGCCGTCGTCCATGAGCTTGTCCTGCGGCCCCGACCACTCAAACACGCTCTGACCATCGGCCTTCACCGATAGGCTAGCCTGGTCACCAACTTCGCGCACGGCGATCTCCACCAAGCGCTCCTCATTGGCCTGGAGAAAGGAAGGCTTGATATTGAAATATTCTGGATTCGGCGTGTCTTTTGCGACCTTGACGATGGTCGTGATCCCATCCGTGCTGCCATCGTGCCGCTGAATGGTGTTCACCTTGATCATGCGCCCGGCGACAGGAACCAAAACGCCCATGTGCGAGATGCCGAGACCTTCTGTGGTCATTTTCAGGGTCAGATCATAGGACGCCGGCATATCCACCGGCAGCGACACGGCGACATGCGGCCCTGCGCCCTTCACGGAGACTGCGCCGGACGCTAGGCTCCACTCCCCATCCGAGTCGCGGTTCGGCAAACCTGTGACAGTCAACGGAGACTTCAGGAGCGGAATCATGTCCACCCATGCAGCTTCGTCCGTCGAAGCTGCGTCAACCCTCGCAGGCGGCGTCGGCTTCTTGAACGTAATGAACGCACCGACCGCGACGATGGCCAGCGAACCGAGCAGGCCAATCATCATGCCCATGCCCGATTTCTTCGGCTCTGGTGGCGGAGTGTGGTGATGGTCCGGCTGTTGCGGCATCCGGCGCTGCGGCTGGCTCTTGCGGGCCACATCCGCGCGCTGAGGGCCGCTGGCCGCTTGCTTCTGCGCCTGCGTGGCACGCGCGGCAGCCTCAGCGGCGGCTTGCTGCTGCTGGATGAGCACTGAACGCGGTGTGGTCAGGATCACATCGAGTTCCTGACGAATTTCCGCTGCGGTTTGATAGCGCACCTCGCGATCAGTCTGCATCGCCTTCGTGATGATGGCGTCAAAGCGAGGGTCAGTGCCCAGTTTCTTGCCCGGCAGTGTCCAGATTCCACGTGGGATTTCGCCAGAGAGCATCTGGTAGAGCATGACACCGACGGCATACAAGTCGGCGCGGCCATCAAGCGGCACGCCAGGAATGAACGCCTCGGGTGCGACGAAGTCGGGTGTGCCCATTGCCATGTTCGTCTTGGTGATGCCGGTTTGTCCAGCGTCGCTCGCTTTGGCGAGGCCGAAGTCCGCCACCTTCACCGTACCCTCTTGATTGATGAGGATATTGGCCGGTTTGATGTCGCGGTGGATGATGCCGTTGCGGTGCGCGTAGTTCAGCGCGTCGCAGACGTGCGCGGTGATGGAAAGCGCGTAATCCTCAGGCAGTTTGCCTTGGGAAATGATCATCTTGGACACATCGGTGCCGTCGATGAACTCCATGACAATGTAGAGCAGCCCGGTTTGCGTTTCGCCGAAGTCGAACACATCCACGATGCTCGGGTGGTTCATCTTCGCCATGGTGCGTGCTTCATTTTTGAAGCGTTCGGCAAACTGGGAGTCCTCATCGTCCACTAAATCGACGGGCAGCACCTTGATGGCTACCGGGCGATCCAACGAGACCTGAACTGCCTTGTAAACGGCACCCATGCCACCACGACCGAGTAGCGAGATGAACTCATACTGTGGCAGCATGGCCTGCATGTCCTCCAGAGTCGGCGGCTGCCACTGGCCGGAGGGTTTGGAAGCGGAGGAAGCGGTGCTCATGAAAGAGAAAACGGTTTCACATCTTGGGGGAGCTTCATTTCGTCACTTGGCAGTCCGGCAGCGCTTTTTGCAGCTTCTCCAGGGCCGCGGCGCTGACCGGGGTCTTGTTCAAAACGAGTTTCTTGAGCTTTCTGAGCCTGGCTAATTCATCGAGTGCTGCATCGGTGAACAGCTCCGGGGCGTCTAGCACACCCAGGACAAGTTCTTCCAGTTCTGGCAGCGCTGCGACGAGGGCGGCCACATCCGCATCGTCGATGTTGACGGGACGCGCATAGACATGCAGGAGGCGGAGATTTTTGTAATCTTTGAGTGCTGCGAAATGAGGGGATGAGACCGCCTCAAACCTGAGCGACTTCAACTCTTTGATGGCGGTGAATTTTTCAAGCTCCTGCCATTCTGTCTTCACTATTTGGAGCGATGTGAGGTTTTTCAAACCAGCGATGATTTCTGTGCCGACGTCGTCGCGTGGCGGATCACACCTCAGTGACCTGAGCTGGGTGAGTTTGCGGATGGGTTCGAGGTTGATGACGCCTTGATCCGGGAACTGGCGGTTGAAATTGAGCGTGGTCATCTCACGGCAGGCAGACAGGCGGGCGAGATCCGCGTTGGTGATCTTGTCGCAGTTGATGCTACCGGTTGTGATGGTGATTCTGCCCGTTGGCAGGGAGGCCGCGTCCTTGATGCCACTCATGCCTTCGATACTGATTTCTGCGCCCGTGGAAAGCATCCATTCGGCCACCTCGCGCTCGGATATTTTCGAGGTGACTGGGTCATCAGTGGTGGCGGCGGGCACTGGGGCCGACGTCGCGGTCTCCGCAGCCGCTTTCGGAGCGGCTTTGGCATCACGCAAGGCTTGCACCTGCTTGGCTTCCTCAATCTTGCCCGCCTTGGTGAGCTCGGCCACGTAGCCATCGAGGGCTTTGAGGTAGAGATCGTGTAGCGGAGCGGCCCTGGCATCCCGCTCGGCGGTGATTTTGGCCAAAGCGCCGCGGTAGGTGCTGCGGAGGGTTTTGAGCGACTCGGGCGTGTCTGCTGCGTCCTCGGCGGGCACGCCGCTGCCAGCTTCGACGGCGGTTTTTTCCGCGTCGAGCGTGGTGACCTCCGCAAGGATGCCTTTGGCCTGGGCGGCGGCACGGGCGCGGGCAAGGCCGTTAGTGATGTAGCTTTGGTTCAACGCGGCGCTGGCGGTGAGGAAGGGCTTTTGGGCATCGGCCTCGTAGCGGGCCTGGAAACCGGCTTCGAGCCGGACGAGGCGCGGATCGGCAGGTGGTGCCGGCGCAGGGGCTGGCTTGGGGGCTGGTGCCGTTGGAGCAGTTGCGATGACGGCGGCTGGCGGACGAAGCTCGGCTTTGTGAAAGGTGACGTTCGTGCTGTAGCCACCCAGGCCGAGATGCCTGCCATCATTGATGCCGGAATCCGGCGGCAGGCTCATGCGTTTGAAATCGCCACTCCACTTCAGAATCTCGCGGCCATCGATCAAGGCACGCAGGGAGCCTTTCCTCACTTCCACCGTGCTGCGATAACGCTGACTCAAATTCAATCGGGCGCTTTTGATCGCCGCCTCTTTGCGGGTGGGGTCATCCGGCTTCTTTTCGTCCAGCAGCGGCCCGAAGTAGCACCAAGTCGAAACACCGCCACCCGTCGCTGTCTTCCACAAAAGGGAGCGCCCCGCCACGGGCAGCACCTGGGTGATCTCGCTCCTCCCATCGGCGATCGTGAACTCGATCTCGAAGTCGTATTCCTCCGGTGCGTTGTGATCGAAGCACAGGAAACGATCCGCGCTTTCTCGTGTGAGCATGATGCCATCAGAGGTCTTTTTCCATTCTCCGCTCACCGCGTCCCGCTTCACGTCCACCAGGGAGAGCAGATCGATCACGCGAGTGAGCGGCGGCGCGGGAGAAGTAGCGGGTGCTGCGCCGCCGGGGTCGAGGTTTACATACTCGAAGCTTTCGATCCAAGCCTTCTGCGCTCCCAGGGCAGGATGCCCGGCGGTCATCTGGGTGTCCCGGTGTTCGAGAATCTTCCTGCCATCCAGCATCGCCGTGAGCAAGTCTCCCACGACCCGGAGTTCGAGAGTGTGGGGCATGCTGAAGTCGAAGTCCGCCGGTAGCTTGTGCTCAACGTAAGCCTTGCTGGCGTTGCCAAGAGTGTAGGGCATCAGAAGCACGGCCTGCTTCGTCGGCTCGATCTTGAGGGTGTAACTGGCGGCACTCAAGCTGCGCACGGAGAGCACGGCATGAGCGTTTTCTTCAGCAGATTCAAAACGCACCCTGGCCCGCACCGCCATGTCACGCATGTGCGGTGCCGAATCCGGCAACGGCCTCATGGAGGCGAAACGTGCCGCCCGTGTCCCTTCGGGCTTGCGGGTGAAGCCCTCATGGGTCTTCGAGCCGCCAAACCATTTAGCGATGCCATCCACCCATTTTTCTCCACCTGAGGAGGCAGCTGCTGCCACAGTGCGGGCGGGCGCGGCAGGCTTCGGCGCGGGTTTGGGCTTGGAGGCTGCTGGCTTAGACTCTGGTTTCGGCTCCTCCCGCACTTTGACCGGCACTGCTGGAGCCGCCGGAGCGGCTGCCACGACAGGCGGTGATGGCACATTTTTTTTGCCGCTGGTCATGAAAAACGCACCAGCACCGATCACGGCGCCCGCGCCGATGCCGATGAAAAGCGGTGCCTTGGATTTGGGCTTCTCAGGCGCAGGCGCGGCTTTGCCCGCAGCAGGCTTGGTGGCTTGTTGGGCCGGCGATTGGGGCTTCGTCACCGGCTTCGGCCCTGGGGCACTCGGGCTTTTCCCCATCGGCTTTTGCGGGAGGGCGGCCTGGGCGGGCAGCGTCTGGCCTCCTGCCTTCGCGGCGGGCGTGGTCAGGATCACATCCAAATCACGACGCAAATCGAGCGCAGTCTGGTAGCGCCGCTCACGATCCATCTCCATGGCTTTGCCGATGATCTTATCGAATCGAGCATCGGTTTGCAGCGTGGTGCTCGGCATGCGGAAGGCACCGCGCGGGATGGTGCCGGTGAGCATGTTGTAGAGCATCACACCCACCGCATAGAGATCCGCACGGCCATCCAGCGGCACACCGGGCGTCAAAGCCTCGGGCGAGACGAAATCGGGCGTGCCCATCGCCATGTTCGTCTTCGTGAGGCCCATCTGCGCTCCGTCCGTGGCCTTCGCTAGGCCGAAGTCGGCCACTTTGACCTGGCCTTCCATGTTGATGAGCACATTGGCCGGTTTGATGTCGCGATGCACGATGCCGTTTTTATGCGCGTAGCCCAGCGCGTCGCACACATGAGCGGTGATGGAGAGCGCATAGTCTTCCGGCAGTTTGCCCTGGCTTTGGATCATCTTCGCCACGTCCGTGCCGTCGATAAACTCCATGACGATGTACAACTGGCCTTCAGAGGTCTCGCCAAAGTCATACACATGCACGATGGCCGGATGGTTCATCTTCGCCATGGTCCGCGCCTCGTTCTTGAAGCGCTCGACAAACT
>JBIKYB010000134.1:0-13278 GCA_044355475.1 Prosthecobacter sp. | reverse complement strand
CAGGCAAATACGACGACGAAACCATCGCCAAGTGGCTCGCGCTGTTCTTCAAACGCTTCGCGCAAAACCAGTTCAAGCGCTCCAGCGTGCCCGACGGCCCCAAAGTCGGCTCCGTGGCCCTTTCCCCGCGTGGCGACTGGCGCATGCCCAGTGATTACGCCGGTGATTTGAACTCATAAGACACTAACATGTTCCGACTCCTCGCCCTGAGCCTCTTGTTCACCCTCTGCGCCTGCTCACGCAGCGACAAACTCATCATCGGCACGGACGCGACGTATCCGCCGTTTGAGTATGTCGATGAAAAAGGCCAGATCAGCGGCGTGGACATCGAGGTGGGGCGGGAGATTGCCAAGGCGCTCGGACGCGAGGTGGAATTTCGCAACATCAACTTCGACGGCCTCATCACCGCGTTGCGCACGGGTTCCGTGGATCTCGTGATCTCCTCCATGACCGCCACGCCAGAGCGACGGCAGTCGATCGACTTCTCGGAGCCGTATGTGAAAACCGGGCTGTCCATTTTGGCCGCCAAAGATTCCACTGTGCAAAGCTCGGCCGATTTGAAGACACCCGGACGAAAAATCGTCGTCCGCCTCGGCACCACGGGTGAGAATTGGGCACGCGAGAATCTCAAGGAAGCCAAGATCATCGCTCTCGACGCTGATGTGTCCTGCGTGATGGAGGTGGTGAACGCAAACGTCGATGCGTGGGTTTACGACCAGCTTTCGATCATGAACTACCACTCCAAGCACGCCGATAAAACTCGCGCTCTGCTCGCCCCGCTGCGGGAGGAAGTTTGGGCCGTTGGCCTGAAACAGGGCGATGACGAATTGAAGGCGAAGGTAAACGATGTCCTCGCCCGCATGCGTGGCGACGGCAGCTTTGGCAAGCTGGCCGAACGCTTCATGGCGAAGGAGAAGCAGATGATGACGGCGCAGGGACTGCCGTTTGTGTTTGAGCTAAAGTAGTCCAGTCGCGGCGCGACTGGACTTGGTGGCACCGGTTGCGGCACAAACGGGCTACTTTGACAAAGCGTGATCATCCGGCTTCACACCGGTTTTGTTGCCTTTGAAGCCATACATCGTGGGTTGGTAGTCGCCGATGGGGGTGACCTCGGCTTTCTCCGGCACCTCGAGCCCGAGACCCCAGAATGTGGCGTTCACGACGAGGCGGCGGGTGCCTTCGTTGGCGAGGTCGGTGGCGGCGCCCATGGTGGTGCAGAAGATTTTGTTTTCAGTGCCGGCATCATTTTTCACCACGCGCACCCAGGCGACGGGCATCATGGGAGTGTTCACGTCCTGTTCGATGCATGCTTTGGTCTTTTTGGTGTAGGCAGCGGGTGAGGTGTCGGCGGTCATGCCTTGAAGGATTTGACCACGAGCAAGGATGACGGAGTCGGCAGGCGGGGCGGCTTCATAGACGTCGCTGTTGCCGAAAAGATCGCTCACACCACGCAGGATGGGATGATTGGCGTTGGCAGCTTCGATGATGCCCTTGGTGGCTTCGATCTTGTGCTTGCCCCAGTGGCTCACCCAGGTCTCGCCGAGCACTTTGCGGCCCCAGCCGCCGTCTGGGTTGTTCCAATTCCAGGCGGCAAAGGGGCTGTCCTTGGCATAACCGTTGAAGGCATGCGTGCTGGTGCGCAGGGCGATGATGGGGACGCCGTGATTCACCGCATCGGCGAATTTCTTGCTCGTGGCATCATCCCAATGACGAAAACGCAGCAGCATGACGATGGCGTCGGCGGAATCGAGCGCCTCAGGATGGCTGAGGCTGCCACCGGCGGCGGGATCAATCGTACCGTCGGCTCCAAGACTGAAAAGGACGGTGCATTTGAAGCCGTGCCGCTGGCTGAGGATTTTGCCGAGCATGGGCATGGCCTCTTCGCTGCGGTATTCCTCATCGCCGGAGAGCAGGACGATGTGTTTTCCGTTGGCTTCACCGGCGGGTTCATAGACGACGTGGTCGGCAGCGAGCAGGCTGGATGCAGCGAGGAAAGAGAGGAGAAGTGACTTCATGGTGGCTGAGGGTGGTGAGTACGCCGGAGAAGGTGAGGCGTTTTCGGTGGAAATGACGAATGGCGAACTCCGAATGGCGAACGTAGTCTTCTGGCAGCGCTTTTGTCATCATTTTACAGCCCATGATTCCCAAATTTCCCTTTTTCCTCACGCTGATCCTCGGCGGCTTCTCGGCGTGGCTCTGGCTCAATGATCATGTGATGCGCGCACTCTCGGTGATGATCCTCCTACCGTTGTGGTTGCTACTCATTGGGCTGTGGTGGGCGCTGCGGCTCAAGGGGAAGCGTTTGAGCCGGCTGGCGGTCGTGATCGTGTGCATCGCGGTGTTTTTTGGCCTGTTTCGCTACGACGGCTCGGCGGACGGCTCAGCCTTTCCGAGTCTGGCCTGGCGCTGGCAGAAAAAGACTTCGCTACCAGAGCTGCACAACATTGAGGGCCAAGCCGAAGCTCCCACTGCCGCCCCGTTGGGTGTGGCAGACATGCCCCGCTTTCTCGGCTTAAAAGGGGATGGCGTGCTGCCGGAACCGGGCTGGCAGACGGACTGGAAAACGCATGCTCCACGCGAAGTGTGGCGCATTGAGGTCGGCGATGGCTGGTCCGGCTTCGCGGTGGCGGGCAATCGTGCCATCACCCAGGAGCAGCGTGGTGAGGAAGAGTGTGTGACGTGTTATGACATCGCCACGGGCAAGCTGCTGTGGTCACATGCGGATCAAACTCGATTTGATGAGGCGATGGGTGGCATCGGGCCGCGCACGACACCGACGATTGATGCGACGAAGGGCGTGGTTTTCACGCTGGGAGCGAAAGGCTTGCTCAACTGCCTCGATCTGACCACCGGAGCCATGCGCTGGAAGAGGGAGACGCTCAAAGAGGCCGCTGCGAAGTCGAATTTGCAATGGGGAAAGAGTTCCTCGCCCTTGCTGGCGGGTGAGGTGGTGATTTGCAGCGGTGGCGAGGGCGGAACGTCTTTGATCGCTTATCGCCAAAATAGCGGCGAGATCGCTTGGAAGGCCGGTGAGAATGGCGGGAGCTACAGCTCACCCGTTTTGATGACTCTGGCAGGGCGTGAGCAGATCGTGAACGTGAACAATGGCTCCGTGACGGGACATGATCCGGCCACGGGCAGCGTGCTGTGGAGCTTTGACTGGCCAGGCGCGTTTCCGAAGGTGGGACAACCCGTGCAGGTCACGCCCGACCGTTTTCTGGTGACGTCGAGTTATGGCGTGAGGGGCCACTTGATTGAGATCAAGGCCGGGACGGATGGCAAACTGGCCGCCACGTCGATCTGGAGCAGCAGCCACCCTCGCACGAAGTTCAGCAGCGCGAGCGTGTTTGGCACACATGCCTATGCTTCGGACGAAGGCACCTTCTGCTGCATTGATTTGACCTCAGGTGAACGCGGCTGGCGCGAGGGGCGCTACGGTTTCGGCCAGCAGGTTCGTGTGGGAGTGCAGTGGATGCTCGTGCAGGCAGAGAAAGGTTTCGTGGCGCTGGTGAAGGCCAATCCTGAGCGGCTGGAGGAAGTGTCACGCCTGGAGGCACTGAGTTCCAAAACCTGGAACCCGCCAACACTGGCCGGACGCTGGCTGCTGGTGCGCAATGACCGCGAGGCGGTGTGTTACGAGATTCCAGGGAAGTAGATTCAAGTGTCACTCGAATCCCGAGGGATGTTCGGCTTCGATTGCCAGTCGAAGCTACTCAATCACCAAACGCGGTGGAGGAAGCGGCCGACAAAGCCGCGCGCCGAGTTCGGCTTCGAGTAGCGTGTGCCATCATTCGCCACTTCCTGCACCTGAAGCGGACCTTTGTGGTCGATGATTTTGATGGATTTGACCTCAATGCGAGCCACCGGGCAGTCATTGCTGTCCACCGGCATGAGGGAAATGTTTTTGACCACATCCAGGCCGGACACGACCTGACCGAAGACGGTGTGCTTCATGTCAATGCTGGCGTAGTTGCCTAGGGCGATGTAAAACTGGGAACCGTTGGAACGGCGCTGCGGATTCACCGCGTCAGAACGCCGTGCCATGGCGACCGCGCCGATGCGATGCGGACGCTTGATCTCGGCTGGGAGCGTCTTGTCCTCGCCCCCGGTGCCCCAATTTTCGCGAGCAGACTCGTCGGAGGTGAGAGGGTCGCCGGTTTGGACGATGAACCCCTCAATGGCGCGATGGAAAGCGAGTCCATTGTAGAAGCCGCTGTCGCAACGGTCGATGAAGTTCGCAACGGTCTGTGGAGCGTCGTTGGTGAAGAGTTCGATCATGACCGTCTCCTTCCTGCCGCCAAAGGCCACCTCCATGACGGCGAGCTTGTGCTGCGAGTCATTTTCCCACAGCGCCGGACTGCCCGCTACGGGTGAGGGCAGGCGCATGGGGCCGGTGGTGGTGTTGGGAGCGTTGGAGGTGGTGGGAGCCGCGCCGCCAGATTGATCTGCGGCTTGGAAGAGGGATTTCTGTGCCTCCTCGGCCAGCTTGTCCACGGTGGCGGTGGAAGGCGTTGATTCGGGAATGACCGGAGCCATGCCGGGCCTGAGCATTTCAGGTGCCTTGACTTGCTGCGCGTTCAAAAGAGCGCCGCAACCGAGGATAAACAGGCAGGTCAAAAAAGAGGTCTTCACGTCAACAACAGGGGGATGAAACTTAAACGCGCTTAGCGGAGTGTGGCCGGGATGTTCGGACTGATCGGAGCGACTGGAGCTGACGGAGCTGCGGATGGAACCGGTGCAGGAGCAGCGGACGCGGCTGGAGCAGAGCTGGCCGCTGGCGCGTCATAAGCGTCTTTGCGGTACTGATAATAGTGCTTGGGATTGCCGCGTGATTTGCGCGGCGGCAGTCCCCAGCTCACGTCATAGGCATCCTGTTGCGAGACAGTGGGGTTGCGGGAATCCATTTTCTCAAAGGATTTGCAGGAAATCAGGCCGAACAGAGAAGCGGCCATCAAAAATAGAATGCTAAAGCGCGGAGAAGTCATTGTCTGGCTGGATTGAATACTTGGGAGGATTGGATACTAGGCGGTGCGGCTTCCGCTGGCAAGATCGAAGTCGGAGACGAAATTGCCTGGCCGCGCCGTGTAGAAAATACTCGCCATCTGAGTGTTCCTCGTGGTGATTCCCACTCACAAAACACCTTTTCCATGCAAGCACTCATCACCGGCGGAGCCGGTTTCATTGGTTCTCACATCGCCCAAGCCCTTTGCCGCAAGGGGGCCAAAGTGCGCGTTCTCGATAATCTGAGCACCGGGTCCGAGGAAAACCTTGCTTGGCGCACGGGCGGCGACGATCTGGAACTCATCCAGGGCAGCGCGGATGATGCGACCCTGCTCGCCAAGATCGTGCCTGGGTGCGACTGGGTGTTTCACGAGGCGGCGGTGGCATCGGTACCGCAATCCGTTGCGCAGCCGCTGGAGACAAACCAGCACAACCTGGACTCGACGCTGAAGCTCCTCATCGCAGCGCGTGACGCGGGCGTGAAGCGCTTCCTGTTTGCCTCCTCCTCCGCGATTTATGGCGAGTCCGAGGCGGAGTTTAAGCATGAGAGTCTGCCACCGCAGCCGATCACCCCTTACGGCTTGCAAAAGTACGCCAGCGAGCGCTACGGGCAGCTTTTCCATCAGCTCTACGGCCTGCCGACGGTGGCGCTGCGCTACTTCAATGTCTTTGGGCCTCGGCAGTCCTTCAATTCGCCGTATTCAGGCGTCATCGCCCGTTTCTGCACCGCAGTGCTGCGAGGCGAGACTCCCGTGATCTTTGGCGACGGCACGCAATCACGCGACTTTGTGTTCATTGACAACATCGTGCAGGCCAACCTGCTCGCAGCCGAGGCTCCAGCGGAGCGTGTGGCCGGTCGGGTGTTCAACGGCGGCACCGGCGGCAGCATCTCGCTGCGGCAGCTCGTGGCCGATTTGAATAACCTCACCGGGCAGGACATCCAGCCACGTTTTGAACCTGCCCGTGCGGGGGACATTCGGCACTCGCAGGCGGATGTCTCAGCGCTGAAAGAGGCCACTGGCTACTCGCCTGCGGTTTCTTGGAAAGACGGACTGGCCCAAACACTGGACTTCTACCGCCTGCAGCCCTCCTGAGCGGCCATCACGCCGATTTCACCGACTTGGTGATAATCGTGCGGCCCAGCAGCATGTCTGTGGTATTCATGGCTTGCACCAGTGGCACGTTGGCCTCGTCGAGTGTTTTGAAGCGCACGCGCTCCTTCCGCATGGCCCAGGCCGCGAAGAGTTTGATGAAGGGATAAAGAAGGACGAGCTTCGGCAAGGCAGAGCGCTGCTTGCGGTCGATGTGTGGCGTCACATTCGGGAAACCCGCGTCCAGCAGAGCATGCGCCACATAGAACCACGACACAGGGTTGATATGCCCTCCGGTGGAATACAAAGCACTGTGCTTCACCGGTAGCGGACCAAAGAGATTCCAGAAGCCGAAGGTGAGAAAGCGCAGGCGCGAGTTCAGATTCAAGATATTCGGCGTGCTCAGGATGCAGACGCCACCAGGCTTCAGCACGCGATGAATCTCCCGCACCACACGGCGGAAATCCTCCAAATGCTCGATCACCTCCGTAGCGGTCACGACATCGAAACTGACATCAGGATATGGCAGCGGCTCGTGGTTCAGGTTCGCCACATCCACCTTCTGGCCCGGCAGACGCATCAGCTCATCCGTGTAATCACACACACTGGCCTCGACATTCAGTTTTTCTTTCACACGGGCAATGAGTGAGCCGCGTCCCGCGCCGATGTCGAGGTAGCGCGTCCACGAGCGCCAGCCAGGTTCGGCAAGGAGGAGTTCGAGGACTTTTTCGTGAATGCGGTCAATGCTCATGGAGAGGTCGTGCTTATCGAAGGGCACGGTGACGGGCAACCGTTTTTTTCAAACCCCGCGCACCACCCGCACTGCGACATGATCCGTGTCCGGCAAGATGCGCTTGCGCAGATCAAGTGTAACGCTTGCAGCCCCGAACTCCCGCAGCACGCATTCCGCCAGCTCGACGGCCAGCGTTTCGATCAAGCAACGCGGCTTCCCGGCAGCAATCTGCTGGAGCCTCGTGGCCACTGCGGCGTAGTCGATAGTCGCGTTGATGTCGTCCTGCATTGTCTCAAACCGACTGCTCAGGCGCATGATGACATCGGCTTCGAGCATCTGGCTGCCAGCACGCTCCTCGTCCGGCACACCGATGTGAGTGGCGAGTTTGAGGCAGGAGAGGCGGATTTCGTCAGGGGGAGACATGCTCAAAGCGTAGGGCGAAGGGGCAAGAGTTCAATCCAACAGGCCACGGCGCACACATTCCTCGATCAGGACGCGCGTAGGGATGTTCAGGTCGGTTTTCAGCGCTTCTGCCAGCGGCAGCCACTGGAATACCTGAGCCTCCTCGTTCAAAACGACATTCGGCGCGGCCTCTGCACACTTGGCGATGTAATTGAGCAGCAGAAAGTGCGCGGAGCGCTGAAACTCTGGCGGCTCGATGCAGTCCTGCACCATCACAAATTCGATGTCTCGCAGGGTGAGCGCCGTTTCCTCGATGATCTCGCGGATCAGTGCCTCCTCGCAGGTCTCACCGCGTTTGATCTTGCCTCCTGGGATGCCCCAGCGGTGGCTCCATTTGTGCGTGCGGATAAGCAGCATCTCCCCTGCCCCGTTCAGGATCAGCGCTCCCACCGTCGCGATGGGAAACGCCGCCTCTTTGACATGCCAGCCGCCCAGCAGCTCAGGCAAGCGGGACAAATCGCGCACCAGCAGGTCCGGTTCGGAGGTCAGCAGCGTTTCCGCGCTCTCATAACCTGTGCAGGTGGCGATGCTGAGGACTCCCGCAGCTTTTCCTGCGTCGATGTCATGTCGCATGTCGCCGATGAAGGCCGTTTCCTCCGGTCGCATGTCCAGACCAGCAAGCAGTGCGTGGATTTCATCACGTTTGTCGATTACCCCGCAACGCATGACTTCAAACGCATCCCGCACGCCCAGCGCCACCGCCTGTGCCTCCACATGCGGCGCGGGGGCGCTACTCATCACTACCATCCGCCTGCCAGTGGCGGCGGCATAGCGGATAAACTCCGCCGCATGCGGCAGCAGCGTCACGCCCTCATGCGCGTGCGGAAAATGCTCCATGTATAGCTGCTGAAGCTGCTCCAGCGGTGTGCCCGGCAGCATTTCCTTGAAAAAATCGGTGTACGGGAGCCGAAACCGCGAGAGGAACTCCGCTCGCGTTAATTCCTCGCGCCCGCTCGCCCGGAGCATGCCGTTCACCGCACGCAAAACGCTCGGCAGATCATCTGCCACCGTGCCGGACCAGTCGAAAAGAAGATTGCGGATCATGTGCCCGTCGCATTAGCCGCAGCCAGCTCCCATTGCAAACCACGATGCCACGCACTCAACCTCAACCTCAACCTCCACCTACCAGCGCCTCCGCCGCAGCGCCAGCACACCCGCCAGCCCCAAAAACACGAGACTGCCCGGCTCCGGCACCGGAGTGACCACGAAGTCGATGCAGTAGGAAACTTGGTCCGACCCCTCCTGCACCCAAAACGTGTAGGTGCCAGCCCCAAGGGGAGAAGTAAAGGTCTCGAAAGGAGAACTGCCAAACTCGGGAGTCAGCAGGATGTACATCATATCCGTGAAAGTGTTGCCAAACCCATCGAGTTTCTCGGTCCACAAGCCGTTGCTCAGGTGAACGGAAGGGTCGCTCATGTCGATGCTCGTGCCAGTCTGGATGGCCATGAACGAGTCGATGCCCGAGGAAGGAGCGGAGTAAGAGACCAGGTTGATACCCGTCAGGTAATACCCGGCAGCGATGGTGAAGCTCCACACGTCCGCATCCGACGGTCCCGTGCCGTTCAGGCTGCCCATCGTGCCTTCGATCAGGTTTGAGCCCTCGGTGAAGGTGATGAAGGTGGGAAAAGCCCCATCCCCTGAAAGATCTCCATCGTTTAACTCATTCCAATTCAATGCCTTGACCTCACCAAACGGCAAGGTCATTGCGGCCAGGAGGCCCAGGAACAATCGATTCACCCACATTTATGATAATTATATTAAATATGGCCTGAATTGTCAATCAACCTGACTTATTTCGCCTCCCAAAGGGTTCCAATTGGAAATTCACTCTGGTCTGCCCCCTCATCTCGGTCATGTTCCGCTCATGCGCGTCCTCCTTGCAGCTACCCTTCTGCTCCTGCCCTCCTGCGTTCACCTATTCACCACCCGAGTCGATTACACCGCCACGGCTACCGCCCCGACCGTCGGCGACAGCGCCTTCCGGGCAGAATTCATCCCCAAGGGCGCTGAATCCGGCCTCGCCCTGAGCGCCGGAGTCATAGGCGGGGCCACAGTGTCCGAAATCGGCCCCTACCAGGTCCGCCTACACGCTTTCGGGTGCTCTGGAGACCAGCGCTCCTTCCGCGTGACGAGTTTTACCCTCACCAGCCCCGGTAACTTCATCGCGCCCATGGAACCACGCGGTTTCGAAGGCCGGGCCGAATTCAAACCCACGAACACCACAGGCCGCAGCCGCGCTAGCCTGCTGCTCGGCCCCTGGTTTCGTTTGGATGAGCACCGCGACCGTGAACTCGTTATCGAAGCCGGAATCGAAGTCACCCGCCGCAGCGGCGTGACGCGCGGCAGTATCCGCATTCCCCTGAAACAGACCAAAACCAGCCGCCGTGACAGCCACTTCCTACTCGAAGAACTCTGGCAGGACATCCGTGGAGGAGAAGACCCGGTCATTGAGGCAATGCCATCAGCGCCCGAATCGGCGGAGTGAGAGCCTGAGAAGGTCAAGCGGCTGCGCCGTCAAAGGTCAAGGAGTCAAGAGTCGTGCTTCCCACCCTTTGACCACCTCTTGACGGGCGCAGCCCCTCCTCCCCTCTTTTGCCCCTCGACAATTCACCCGCGTTCGTCTCAAATGCGCCCGCACTGCCCCAGAGCGGGCATTCTTCTCTCAAACCCAACAACCACACTCACACCATGGGCAACATCCAATTCGGCTCCGAAGTCTATACCTGGTTCATGCAGGGCACAGGCAAAGGTTACGACAACAAACTCGACCACATGATCAAGGTCGCCGCAGAGGCGGGATTCACCGGCATCGAGCCTATGGTCCTCGAAATCTCGCAGAGCGCCCTCGGCTGCTCCAAATACTGGCTCGGGCCGCAGATCGACCCCATCCTCATGAAGGACACGCTTCAGAAGTACAACATGAAGCTCTGCGGATTGGCCCTCGTCTGCGCCTGGGATGGCGAAACCGAGGCCCCCAACGAGCACGAGGCCGCCGACTTCACCATCAACTACCTCAAGCACTTCCCCGGTGCCATGCTCGGCACCGTCACGCTTCCGAGCGGCCGCAAAGACAACCTGCAAAAGCGCCGCCTCAACATCGCCAAGAACGTCAACGCCGTCTCCCAGCGCGCTCACGACGCCGGCCTCGTCTGCTCCTACCACCCGAACAGCCCGCCCGCCTCCCTCGTCCGCACCCAGGAAGACTACGACGTCGTCCTCAGCAGCCTCGATCCCAAAGTCACCGGCTGGACGCCCGATGTCGGCCACATCATTCGCGGCGGCATGGACGTCATCGCCACCCTCAACAAGTGGCAGCACCTCGTGAACCACATCCACTACAAGGACTTCTCCGGTAACGGGGCCGAGCCTTGGGCTCAGATGGGCACCGGCAAGCTCGACTTCCACAAAATCACCGAGTGGCTCACCGCGCGGAACTACTCCGGCTGGATCATCTGCGAAGATGAGGCCCACTGCGCTGTGGATGACCCCGATGGCGTCACCAAGCAAAACGGCGAATGGTGCAAAGCCAACCTGCATCCGATCGTCGCGTAAGCCGCCCCGCTCCATCTCGATTCACCGAACGCCTTCTTCCCGCAGGGAGAAGGCGTTTCACTGCACAAATGAAGTTCAAGCCATGCGCAAAAAGGAGATCATCAACGATTCCTTCGGCAATACCGCCTCACACCGGATGCCATGTCACCTTTTTGGCGATGCCGTCAGCATAGATCACTCGACAGCAGTTCCCGCCGACATCACCAAACAGAACTTCAGTGTCTGTCCGCGTCATTGGTATGTCGATGCCGAATACGAGTGCCGCCGGTGCAAAAAACAATTCACCTGGAGCGCCGCTGAGCAAAGGGTCTGGTTTGAAGATTACTTCTTCTGGATCGACGCTTATCCAGGCAATTGCCTGGCTTGCCGGAAGAGCCTAAAGCACCTCGTCAAGTTGCGGAGGGAATATGACAGCATAATTGCTCATGCTAGGCATGGTACGGTCGAACAAAAACGCCGCGTGATAGACATCATTGATGAACTCGCCCACGGAATTGTCGAACTGCCAGCAAAGATGATCGAAACGCGCCGCGTGTTTGAACGCCAGCTTGGGTAGGGTTCGCCCTGCTCCAAAGCCACCCCTCCCGGCAATTGGGAACAGCCTTTTTCAACGGCTCGCCCCCCGGCCCCGGCACATCCATCCCCTTCGCGCACCATTCGTTGAGCACAATTTTGTTGCCCCGCAACGGCCGAGGAGGGTAAAACGACATGGATGAACATCTCAGCCCGTTCTATTCCCACCAAACGGCTGACAAACCTCGCCATCGGTTAACCCTCCTCACTGTTCGCCCAACTCATGAACACCCGCGTAGAATTCAAGTCGGCAGCGTTCCCGAAATATCCCGATGAAGATGCTGCACTCGTCAACTCGAACTGCTGGGGTAAGCGGCTGGCGGAGTACGTCCGTGACAGCCTCCCCAAGCACGGCATTCCCACTGAAGACATTCTTTGCGAAGATTGGGGCTGGCTGGTGAACGTTAAGAACCCTGATTTCCCACTTTGGATCGCCTGCGGCGTTCAGGACGAGTTCTCCGACGCCGAAGAAGACACCTCCTGTGGCAGCAATCCCGGAAACAACGGAATCACCCAGTTTTGTGTCTTCGTGACAGCGGAACCCAGCCTCGTTCAGAGATGGTTCAAGCGAGTGGATACCCAACCCGCCGTTCAGAAGGTGGTAGATGGCCTTCGTCGCCTGATTGAGGCGTCCCCCGACATTCAAGATGCCACATGGACAGAATGACCATCCACTTCCTATCCAAGAAAGAGACTGTTCTACTACCCCCTCTACATCATCGACACACAGTTTTTTCACTCCAGCGATGATGCATACATCGAGCGGTATCCAATCAATGAGATCTCAAAGGAAGAAATCGGCAAAGTCTATCAACCTTGGAGCCTGATGAACTGATTGTTGATGGTGGACTCGAATGACACGGACAATGCTTCCGACAAGAACCGGCGCTACCGTCATGGCGAGCCGTTGCCTTAGACTCGCGGCACGGCAGACAGATAGATGCGTCGAACTTCGGGAGCTGGCCGAAACGATGCAGACGTAGGCGACTTTGAGACGCAACCAAGGCTCGCATGAGCTCAAAGCGCCACAGGCGGGGTGCGGTCCTCATGAATAGGCACATGGCGCGATTCTCGGCTATTTTTGCAGCATTCGCAGCTCTTCGCGAAGCTGCTCCACTTCCTCCAGCAAACTCGTGAGCATTTTGAGGCCCGTGAGGTTCACCTGGCAGCTTTCCCGCAGGTGCTCAATTCGACGCAGGGCGCGGAGGGACTCGTCGCCCAGCTCCGGGCGGATGAGTCCGTGTTCCTGATACTCCACGATGGTTTGCGTGGAGACCCCAGTGATCTCTGCCAGGATGTCCAGCGTGTAAACGGCTTGAGGCGTGGCGTCGTTCATGTCAGGCGCGTGGGTTGAAGGTGGAGGCGGTGCGCAGTTGCTCCCACAAGGAGCGCTCGGCATCGCTGAGAGTCGGGGGCAGCACGAGGTGCAGGGTCACGAAGAAATCACCGCGCTCTCCGGTCTTGCCTTTGGGCAGGCCCCGGCCTCGCACCCGGAATTTTTGGTGGTTCTCCGCTCCGGCGGGGATGCGTAGCTTGATGGAGCCATCGAGCGTCGGCACCACGACTTCCGCGCCTAGCACTGCTTCCCAAGGAGCCACTTCCAACTCGTGATACACATCCGCCTCGCGGGTGGTGAAGTCGGGATGCGCCGCATGGCGCACGCGCAGGTAAAGATCACCCGCCTCACCGCCATTGATGCCGGGTTCACCCTGGCCGGGCACGCGAATGCGACGGCCATCGGTCGCCCCTGGCGGGATGCGCACCTCAAAGGAGTGCGTTTGCACCGCGCCGGTCTGGCGATTCGCCGTTTGCAGCGAAAGCGGGCGCTGCGTGCCATGCATGGCCTCCTCCAGCGTGACAAGGATG
>JBIKYB010000432.1:0-3869 GCA_044355475.1 Prosthecobacter sp. | reverse complement strand
CTTACCTGCCCTTGCAGCGCGGTTTTGATCATCAATACGGCCACTACAACGGTGCGCTCGATTACTTCACCCACATCCGTGATGGCGGCTTTGACTGGCACAGGGATGACAAAGAAAACCATGATGAAGGTTACTCGACGCATTTGATCGCCAAGGAGTCGATGAGGCTGATTCGTGAACGCGATGCCAAGAAGCCGCTCTTTCTCTATGTGCCCTTCAATGCGGTGCATGGGCCGTATCAGGTGCCGGATGACTACCTGAAGCCGTATGCGGAACTCAAAGGCACACGCCAGAAATACGCGGGCATGTTGGCGGCCATGGACGAGGCGGTGGGGCAAATCGCAGCAGCGATTGACACGGCAGGCATGCGCCAGAACACGCTCTTCGTCTTCTCCAGCGACAATGGCGGACCCAATCCCGGCCAGATCACTGACAACGGCCCGCTGCGCGCGGGGAAAGGCACGCTCTACGAGGGCGGCACACGCGTGGTGGCCTTTGCCACCTGGGACGGCGTCATCGCGGCAGGCAGCACAGTGAAGGAACCGCTGCACATCGTGGATTGGTATCCGACGCTTCTGAAGCTCGGCGGTGCCTCGCTGGAGCAGAAGTTACCGCTCGATGGACGCGACGCCTGGCCTGCAATCACACAAAACGCCGCAAGCCCGCACGGTTTCATCCTCTTGAACACCACACCGAGCAATGGCGCGATCCGGATGGGCGACTGGAAGCTCGTGCTGGGCGGCAACATCGCCGACAGCGAGGATGGAGGCGGTGAGACGAAGAAAAAGGGCAAAAAGAAGAACGCTATGGCCAAAGGCGAGAACGTGGAGCTGTTCAATCTGGCAAGCGATCCAAATGAGAAGACGAACCTCGCCGCATCACAGCCTGAAAAGGTGGCTGAACTGCGTGCAAAGCTGGCTGAACTGGCTGCGCAGGCTGTTCCTCCGAAGAGCGTTCCGATGGAAAAGGGATACAAGACTCCGAGGGTCTGGGGTCAGGTGGATTGAAGTTGTTCGCAGCTCTTATGATTGAGATGAATCAATTCGCCAAATCTTCATATCAGTAAGGGCTGCGAAGAAGTGCAACAACCGCGTTCCGCCTTGCAACCATGCGGGTTCCACAGTCATCGCTGCTGTGAATGAATTTGATGAATTCTGTGAGCGGAGCGGAACAACCCAGAGTTGTCGGCATCAGGCTGGGGTTTTGACGGTTTGTTGGTTCTGCTGTTCACAGGCTGTTCGCAGCCGTTTTTTCAGCTCAGGATTGTCCAGTGCGGCTTGGGCAGCCTGGGTTTCGGCGTCTTTTTTGCTACGACCGCTGCCACGGCCGAGTTCCGCCTCGCGCCAGGAGACCGCGGCGATGAATTGCTTGGCGTGATCCGGCCCTTCTTCGTCCACGATGGTGTAAACGAGGCATTCGGTGCTGACAGCTTGGATCTGCTCCTGAAGCAAACCCTTGGGATTGGCCTCCAGATCGCCTTTGCCGATGGAGCGCAGGTCTTCGGCAAAGATGTGGGCGGCGAATTGTTGCGCGGCCAAGTTTCCGGCGTCGAGATGGATCGCCCCCGCGATGGCTTCGAGCGCGTCAGCGAGCGAGGAATCGCGATCCCGGCCGCCATTGGCCTCCTCGCCACGTCCCATGATCAGATGCGGGCCGAGATTCAGGCGACGGGCCACACGGGCGAGCGCCTTGGTGGAGACGAGCTGGGCGCGGGCCTTGGTCAGCACGCCTTCATCGGCCTGCGGGAGTTGATGGAAGAGCAGGTGTGAGAGCGTAAGCTGCAGCACGGCATCGCCGAGGAATTCGAGGCGCTGATTGTCCGCCTGCGGGCGCTGGTGCTCGTAGCCGACGCTACCGTGCGTGAGCGCGAGCTGGAGCAGCGCGGGATCGCGAAAGGTGTGCCCGAGAATGGTTTCCAGCTTGTCCATGTGTGGCGCGACTCAAGCCGCTGGAACACTGGCGCTCCAGTGAAAAGTGGGGTGACCGACGGGATTCGAACCCGCAACAACCAGAATCACAATCTGGGGCTCTACCGTTGAACTACGGCCACCATCTCAATCGAGAGTGCGAGGATAGTAGCCGGTCAGGGAGGTTGCGCCAGCGAAAATTCAGGGCTGCTTGAGGTGCGGACACCGTCAGGCCGATTGGCGGTTTCAAAGGATCAAGTCCGCCGGGATGGATGCTTTCACGGTTTCGAGACGCTGGCGTGTGTGATGCGCATCACACCAGCGCTCGATGTAAGACCAGTCGAGAGTTTTGCCGCGCACGCTCATGATGCCGCCTGCATCGGCGAGATCCTTCGGGCGGCCCCAGCGTACTTTTTGGATGATGATGTCCTCGGGTGTCGGGAGGAAGGTGCTGCGGTTCAGGAAAGCGATGAATATCTCCCGTCTGCGCTGCCACTGTTCCTGATGATGCGGGTCCGTGCTCTTGAGAAACAGCTCCACTTCAAAAGGGAGTGTCCTGGCCTTCAGGATGTAGCGGCGGGTCCACGTTGTTGTTTCCAAATGCTGCTGCGGGTCGAGTTCGAAGAGCGGCTCCAGTCGTCGGCTCACCTGAGCGAGACTTTCCGCGTTCATTTCCACCACGAAGTCCGCATCCTTGGTGGAGCGGGGAATGCTGTAGGCGTTTGTCGCGACAGAACCCGCCAGCAGATACGGCACCGCTGCCTCGTTCAAGGCGTCAATGGCGGCCACGATAAGATCCGCTTGTGTCATGCGGCTTCAGTGGGGATGAAGTGCCCCTGCTCCTCCACCCGCCGCAGGATGGACAGCCGCTGGCGCAGGATGGTCAGAGCGGTGCGATCATCCGCTTCGGGAAAATCCATTTTCACACCGCTCAGCATCATGCCAGCGGAAAAATCCCCCTGCTCCAGTCCGGCTCGGAACCGCTCCTCCTCGGTCATGCGGCGGGCTTGCAGCACCTGATCACGAAAGATCGTGCTGTGAAGCTCTTCAAGGCTGATGGCGTCCGAAATCATCCGGTCATCACTTTAATCAGGTTCTCTGCTTTGCCAACCATCGGTTCTCCCTCACGGGAGAGGGACAGAAACGTCGCTCACTTGCTCGCAAGGCCTGCGTGTCTAATCCTTTGCACGCGGTGCTTTGATCAGACAAACCGCAGGCTCCAGCTTGCAGCATGGAAACGCTCATTTCATTCTTCTCTGCCTTGATCGATTTCTTCCACGGCACAGGGAAGTTTTTCACGGACCTCGCCAAGCCGTTCCACAACGTGGAAACCTTGATCATTGCCATCATGCTTTCCGTCGCCGTGGCAGGCATGGCGGCGAATGGGATTTTCAAGCCGAGGCGAAAGCCCAGAGATTTTCCTTGGGAGTGATTCGGCGCGATTGGTTCAGTCGTCCTTCGGTTTTCCAATCGCGGCCTTGAGGAGGTAGGTGGAGCCGCCAGCGAGCATGATGAAAAAGACAGGAATGAGCATCTCAAAGATCTTCGGTGGGCTCCCAGACCCCGTCGGGAGCACCCGGATCAGGGGATGCAAAAGCATTGCGACGAACCAGAACACAAGGTTCACGATAACGATCTTCTGGGCTTGGGCTTTGTTCATGGTTCACTCCTTGTATCAGTGCGGGTGTTTCGACGGACAGACTCCGCTTCTTGGCCGAATGTTAAAGCGATGGCAACCCCACTAGCGGGGGCCAGCGTTCGCGACTTGTTCTCCGTTCTTATTCTGGAGTCGCTCAGCTTCGGAATCGAACCAATCGACAAAGCCCGAGGCGGCTCGAACAAAATAAGCGGGTTCGCTGAACTGAATGGGTGCCGCAGGTGGCAGTGATGTGGGCGTGGTGTAAAGCTTCGGGATGGATCAGAACATGTTGTTTGGTTTGGCATTGGGGTTGGCCGCCCCCT
>JBIKYB010000431.1:0-3871 GCA_044355475.1 Prosthecobacter sp. | reverse complement strand
AGGACAATAAAGCCGCCCAGGAGCAGGCCATGATCGCGCTGCTGAAGCAGGAGCGCGTCGATACCGTCGTGCTGGCGAAGTACATGCAGATCATCGGCCCCGCGATGATCGCTGAGTTCCCGAACGGCATCCTGAACATCCATCACAGCTTTCTGCCCGCGTTTGTCGGGGCCAAGCCCTACCATCAGGCCTTTCAGCGCGGCGTGAAGATCATTGGTGCTACCAGCCACTACGTCACCGCCGATCTCGACGAAGGCCCCATCATTCATCAGGACGTGATGCGTGTGAGCCACGAGGACAGCGTGAACGACCTCGTCCGCCTCGGTCGCGATCTGGAGAAAACCGTCCTCGCCAAGGCGTTGTGGTGGCACGCTCGGGATCGTGTTCTTGTGTTCAAGAACAAGACCGTGGTGTTTGATTGATACCGTCTTCTCGCATGACCACCACCACCGCCATTCTTGCCAGCATCGCCTGCGGCTATCTTTGCGGCTCCGTGCCGTTTGGCTACCTCGCCGGAAAATTGAAGGGACTCGACATTCGCCAGCATGGCAGCGGCAACATCGGGGCCACGAATGCCATCCGCGTGTTGGGGAAGGGGATCGGCATTCCGGTGTTCATCCTCGACATGCTCAAAGGCTGGCTGCCCGTGTGGTTGGCGGCGGGTTGGATCGCCCAAACGGGTTCTGAAATCGAAGTCGTCTCCATCGGCAAGGTGCTCGCCGGTTTTGCGGCGGTGATCGGCCACATGTTCACCTTCTGGCTCGGTTTCAAAGGCGGCAAAGGCATCGCCACCACCGGCGGTGTCTTGCTCGGCATCTCGCTGGCCGGGATGATCGGCGGGTGGATCGCCTTTCTTGTGTTTCTGTTCGCGTTTCGTTATGTCTCGCTCGCTTCGCTGGCGGCGGCGGTCGGTGTGCCCACGGCGATGGCCATTCAAATGGTGCGTGAGGGCCGCTGGGATTATGTGCTGCTCGGTTTCGGCCTCGTGGTCATGGTGCTCGCCTTCGTCCGCCATCGCGCCAACATCCAGCGCCTGATCGCAGGCACGGAGAGCAAGGCCTTCACGAAAAAGACGCCGAAATCATGATTCAATCCGCCACAGTCATCGGCGCCGGCAGTTGGGGGACGGCGCTCGCATCAGTTCTATCGTTGCGCGGTCTCAAAGTGCAATTCTGGGGCCGTGATGTCGACCTGATGGCCCAGATTCGAGAAACACGGCGCAACGAGCGCTACCTGACGGACTTAGTGCTCGCGGACAACATCACCGTTACTTCTGATCTCGCCGCGTTGCAGCCTGCGGACATGCTGGTGTTTGTCGTGCCCTCCAAAGCCGTGCGTGACACGGCGAAACTTGTCGCCCAAAGCGGCGCGGCTTCTCAGGCTCATGTGCTCGTCTCCTGCGCGAAGGGTATTGAACTTGAAACCGGCCGCCGCATGACGGAGATCATCGGCGAGTCGATTCCTGATGTGCCGCTGGCCGTTTTGACCGGACCGAACCATGCCGAGGAGGTCGCGCGTCAGCTCGCCACCGCCGCCGTGGTGGCCTGCCAGAATGATGAAGTCGCCAAATGGGTGCAGTCCTGTTTCACCCTGCCGTTTTTCCGCACTTATACCACCGACGACATCGCGGGTGCCGAATGGGCGGGCGCGATGAAGAACCCCTATGCCATCGCCGCTGGCATCGCGCTCGGTTTGAAGCTCGGCGACAACGCCATCGCCGCGCTCGTCACTCGTGCTCTCGCCGAAATGGTGCGCCTCGGCGTCGCTGAAGGAGGCCGGGTCGAGACTTTTTATGGACTCAGCGGTGTCGGTGATCTGATGGCGACGTGCTACTCCGAGCACAGCCGCAATCACCGCGTCGGCCTCATGCTTGGTCAGGGCAAACCGCTCGCTGAAATCATTGCCAGCACTCGCATGGTGGCTGAAGGCGTGCCCAACACCGCCAGCCTCCATCGCGCCGCCAAAGCGCGTGGCGTGCGCATGCCGCTGCTCGACGAGATTTACGCCTTGGTTCATGAGGGCAAATCGCCCAAGGAAGGCATGCGCGCCCTCCTTTCGCGTGATCCCCGGCCCGAGGCGGATTGATCACCTCGCGGCCACTCCGGCGGTGATCTCCTTCGCGTTCGTTTTGAGGATCTCGATGCCGTTCAGAACGGGCTCGCCCGCCGAAGGAATCAATTCCACGACGAGATTATCCGTCGCTGGGATGTTCGTGAACTCTTCGACGATGGCTCCCTTGCGTGTGGCGGGGTCAAAGGCCTTCAGCACGACCTTGTCGCCGAGTTTCACGTCAAACAAACGCTGACCGGGCTTTTCGCCTTCCAGCGCGGCAAACATGAGCTTCACCGTGTAGGTCGCAGGAGGCTGGCCTTTGGCAAGGACAGGAATGTCGAGCTTCGTGAGGCCGCGCAGGCCGCTGGTGAAGATCCAGGGGGTGTCGTGGCCTTGCACGACATGGCTGTCTTCGTTGAAACTGTAAGCGCCTCCACCTTTGGCATACTGCGGTTTGAAATCGAGCGGCAGATCAATGCCAGCGCGACTGCTAGGACGCGGATAGCCGAGCCAGAGCTTGCCGTGCGCATCGCGGCGATCCCCAGGAGCACCGAGATTCAGCGCCATGTGCTGCACGGGCAGGGAAGCGCCGTCGGCACTGTAAACACCCCAGTTCATGCGGTCTTCACGTGGTTCGAAGACTACGGTGCTCGCGATGGAGAAGAGGCACACGCAGCCAGCGCTGGCTTCGGGAATCATGACAAGACCATTGGCGGGGATGGTGTTGATCCAGCAGCCAAGACGATGACCGGCGAAGTGCTCGGTGCCGCTGTCGCTGTCGCGATCATAGAACGCGGTGAACTTGGAGCGGAAGAACATCATGTTCGGCGTGGCGGAGATCGCACCGCAGTGATGACCGGGGCGTGCAAACATCCACGCGGACTCCTCGCCGGTGATCGGATGCTTGCGGGTCTTCTGTGCGCCGGTGTAGAGATCGTAACTCCAAGGTTCGGCGATGATTTCGTTGTCGATCACCACGGGGCGATGGCGGTAATTGGCGTCCTTGGCCCACAGCTTCTCGCCTTTGTTTGCATCGAGCACGACGAGGCGGCGGCGTTTGAACTCGCCGCTCAAGAATTGCTCCCAGTAGTGCCCGTTCGCATTCGCACCGCCGAGCACGAGGTGGCCGTTGTGATACATGAGCGTCAACGCGCCGCCACCGATGCCGATCTCGCTGCAATCGGTCACATCGACCGGTTTGGCCCACTGCTGTTGACCGGTGACGGCATCCAGCGCCACCGCCATGCGCAGGTCGTTGTTCTTCACGCGATCTTCGGCCAGTTCGCGCTCTTTGCCGGTGAGTTTGGCCAGATCAGTCTTGTCTTGAGCCAACATGAGTGCGCGTTGCTCGGGCGTGAGCGAGGCGTCGATGAAAAACAGCCGCCCGTCGCCGATGGCGATGCTGACGTGCGAAATGTGCTTGCCCTGATGCGTCCATTTGAGCGCCCCGGTCTTCACATCGAAGGCGAAGATTTTGTCCGTCGAAATGGAGCCGCTTTTGCCACGTCGGGCGACTTCAGCGGCCTTCTCGACGCGTTCGGTTTCGGTGCCGTAGAGCAAACCGTCGTGATAGGCGATGTAGCCCCATTGCAGATCCTTCTTCGTGCCTGCACCGGGGATTTTGAGGGTGCGCACGATCTTGCCGTTCTCGGCGTCGAACTGAATGCACTCGTCTTCCATGAGCATGAACAGGAAATCATCGCTCGCGGCCATGTTGCCCGGCTCGCGGGCATTATAGACGCCGGTGCGCATCGCACCGGGGTTCTTCGTTTCCCAGAGGAACTGGCCGTTGTAGGCGTCGTAGGCCAGCACGCTGTCC
>JBIKYB010000430.1:0-3902 GCA_044355475.1 Prosthecobacter sp. | reverse complement strand
GATATGACCGAGGATCTCCCAGCACATAGCGACTGTCGCTTGGTCAGCCTTTTCAGCACTTGTGGCTGATGCTTTTTACAGCGTGCCCTTCACCCAGGTGATGCCTGTTAAAACGACAAGCGGATGCATGGCGGCCCCAGGATGGGCGACATCCCAACGATTGTGTCAAAGTCTGCCATCGCAGTTGCCCCCAGCTCTTGCGGTATTGTTTCTGTTTACCTCAACGGAGGACGGAGGCTCTCGAAAACGCTGCTCGGGGCTTCGGAATCGGCCAAGCAAACCGGTTGCTGTGCGAGGTGTCCCGGCCACCAGTTGCGGCGCAACTGGGCTACTTTCCAACCAACCATGAAACTCACCTTCTGCGGTGCCGCAGGCACCACCACCGGCTCGAAGCATCTCATCGAGGTCAACGGTCAGCGCATTCTGCTCGACTGTGGCCTGTATCAAGGACGACGGCACGAGGCCTTCGAGCGCAACCGTGATTTCCCCTTTGATCCGGCCAAGATCGACGTCGTGGTGCTCTCCCACGCGCACATCGACCACAGCGGCAACCTCCCGCACCTGTGCAAGCGCGGCTTCAGCGGCAACATCTTCGCCACACCGGCCACGCGCGACCTTTGCAGCATCATGCTGCCAGACGCGGCGCACATTCACGAGAGCGACATCAAATGGCTCAACCGCCATCGCAAACAGGACAAGCTACCGCTGCTCGAAGCCAGCTACACGATGATCGACGCGGAGAAGTGCATGCGGCAGTTCGTCTCCATCGGCTACCACCGCCCCCTGATCATCGCCGACGGCGTGAAGATGACCTTCATCGACGCCGGGCACGTGCTCGGCTCCGCGCAGGTCATTCTCGACATCGACGACAAGCAGACCGGCAAAAAGTCACGCCTGCTCTTCTCCGGCGACATTGGCCGCCCGGACAACGACCTCCTGCTCGATGCCGAACCTTGCGAGAATATCGATTACGTCATCATGGAGAGCACCTATGGCGGGCGGCATCATGAATTGTCCACCAATGCTAAAGAGCACCTCTGCCAGATCATCCGCCGCATCCTTCAGCAGCGTGGGAAGCTCATCATCCCCGCCTTCGCCGTCGAGCGCACGCAGCAGCTTCTCTTCACGCTCGATCATCTGCGGCATGAGCAGAGCTTCCCGCCCATCCCCACCTTTGTGGACAGCCCGCTGGCCGTGAAGGCCACGGAAATCTTCCGCCTGCACATCGACGACCTCAAACCCGCCGTCCGCGACGCCATCTTCATGCGCGACGACCCCTTCGGCTTCGAGGGCTTGCAGCTCGTGCGCAGCGTGGATGAATCCAAGAGCCTCAACAAGATCAAGGGGGCCGCCATCATCATCTCCGCCTCCGGCATGGCCGAGTCCGGCCGCATTCTGCATCACCTGCGCAACAACGTCGAAAACGAGCGCAACATCCTGCTCTTCGTCGGCTACTGCGCCCAAAACACCCTGGGCTGGAAGCTGCGAGAGGGGCATGAAAGGGTGAGCATCCTCGGCGACGAATTTAAAGTGAACGCCGACATCGAGATCCTCGACTCATTCTCCGGCCACGCCGACCACGACGAACTCCTCGGCTGGTTTGACCGCGTCCAAGGCTCGAAGAAACGCGTCTTCCTCGTCCACGGCGAACCGGAGCGCTCCAGCGCCCTCAAAGCCGCGCTGGATGTGAAACACACCGAAGGTAGCGTGGAGGTGGCGGTGATGGGACAGCAGGTGGAACTGTGAAGCAATGAAATCGCGTGGCGAAAGCCCATGTGGAAACCAACCAACATTGAGAAACGATCCGCAGAACTCGATTTGAGTTCCTCTGGACAAGGCCGTGTGAAAGTATCCCAAATCGTCCTCGACGGACATGTTCTCTGCAATGCTTATGAAGCAATTGATTGGGCGGATCAGCCACTTCAGTTCCAGCTTTGTGAAGCTTGTTTGATCCCGCGTTGTGGAGGTGGGGGCTGTGTAGCACTCCGCCGGGTTGATGAATTCATCCTCATCACACCTGATTTTCGCTCGATGTTGGGTGGTGATTGGGAAAGCACTGAATATGCCCCACCTCGCATAATTACACGCCATGGCGCTGTCTGCCTCAGTTCAACGCAGTGGCGTCAACTATGTGCGATAGCCCCAGGGGTTCCGTCCTTTGAGAGCATATCTTTGCTTGGCACCGATGAATTGATTTACCTGTTTTATTTTCAGACACCAGGAGCATTTCTGCATGATTTCCTACACCCCGCGCACGCGGCATGGGATAACATACTTTGCACCAACGGATCGAACTCCGAGGCTGACATCGCGTTCCTCAAATGCCTGTTTTCCGCTCCAACGGACTTCAGCCATCACGAGCGCTCGAAGCCAGCCAAGGGTTCATTTCCCATCTCGGTTTTCCTCGAGACAACCATTGGATGTGAATGGAAAGTCTTCACTTCCGATACACCTCCTTTGCTCTGGATTTCAGACGATTTGCAATTCCATCTCCACAGAGTGAAATAATAGTATTTCCATGTCTCGCATGCTTTCATCGTCCTCCACCATGACTTCCCGCCGCCATTTCCTTTCTGCCACCACGGCAGCCTTTGCCGCCTCGTCGTTTCACATCTTCGGTGCTGATCCGGGGAAGAAATATCGCACGGCATTGATCGGTTCCGGCTGGTGGGGGATGAACATCTTGAAGGAGGCGCTGGCGTCGGGCCGCGTGAAGGTGTGTGCGCTCTGCGACGCGCATGAGGACGTGGCCTCGAACGCGGGGGACGATGTGAACGGCCTCTCCGGCGACGATCCGAAGCTCTACAAGGACTACCGCGAGCTGCTGGAGAAGGAGAAGCCCGAAATCGTCATCATCGCCACGCCGGATCACTGGCATGCGCTGCAAACCATCGCTGCCTGCAAGGCAGGGGCACATGTGCTGGTGGAAAAGCCGACGGGACACACCATCAACGAGAGCAAGGCAATGGTGAAGGTCGCGCGTGAGGCGGGTGTCGTCGTGCAGGTCGGTTTGCACCGCCGGATCGGCCCGCATCACGTTGAGGCGATGAATTTTCTCAAGTCCGGTGCCGTGGGGAAGGTCGGCATGGTGCGCGCCTTTGCCATCAGCAAGGGCGGAGCTGAAGTGCCCAAGCCGAACAGCAAGGTGCCCGAGGGCATGGACTGGGACATGTGGTGCGGCCCGGCGCCGATGCGCCCCTTCAACACCAAGCTGCATCCCGGCGGCTGGCGGCATTTCCTCGATTACGCGAACGGCACCATGGGCGACTGGGGTGTGCATTGGCTCGATCAGATCCTTCTGTGGAGCGGCGAGAAAGGCCCGAAGAAGGTCTTCTGCACTGGCGGCCGCAACATCGCCGGTCCCGCCGTGCTCAATGACCAGGAGCAGACCACCGACGCGCCGGATCATCAGCAAGCCACGTTTGAGTTCGAGCAATTCACCGCCACCTGGGAGCACCGCAAATTCGCTGACAACAACAACGAGAAGCACAAGATCGGTTGCTACTTCTACGGCGAGAAAGGCGTGCTCCACATCGGCTGGCGCGACGGCTGGACCTTCTACCCCGTGAACCCGAAGGACGGTGAAAAGCACGGCAACCACCAGCTTCAAGAACCCGACGGCCACAACATCGCCCTGCTGTGGGCCGACTTCATCGACGCCATCGAGAAAAAGCGCAAGCCCGTCGCCGACATCGAAAGTGCCCACCGTTCATCTTGCCTCCCCATGCTCGGCATGCTCAGCTACAAAGCCGGTCGCAGCATTCAGTGGGACGCGGAGAAGGAGGAGATCGTTGGGGATGCGGAGGCGAGCAAGCTGCTCAGCCGTGCATATCGCGGCGAGTGGAAGTATCCCGTGTAGAGAGAGCTACTGGCACAGCTCACGTCTTTCTTGTCCTGGCCAG
>JBIKYB010000370.1:0-4743 GCA_044355475.1 Prosthecobacter sp. | reverse complement strand
TCCGCAAGCCACTTTAGGCAGAAGGATGGGGCAGGAGAATCAATCCCTTCATTCTTTTGCCCCCATTCTCTTGTACATTGAATCTCATGACTCGGCTCGTCCTCGTTCTCGTCACCTTCAGCTCCACGCTCCTCGCCGAGCCACCCCAGGCCGCGCTGGACACCAAGCATCGCGCTTTTCTCAAAGACAACTGCCTCACCTGTCACAATGCCGAGAAGCAAAAAGGCAAGGTCCGGCTCGATGATATCGCGTTCACGCTCGATTCGGTCGAAAAGGCCGATCTTTGGCAAAAGGTCCTGAACTCCATCAACTCGGGCGAAATGCCGCCGGAGGACGAAAAACAGCCTGATGCCGCCGCGAAGACAGACTTCCTGGAAGCGCTCTCCCACACGCTGGTGGCGGCGCGACGGACGTTGGGGGATTCAGGCGGAAAGATCGTCCTGCGGCGGCTCAATCGCCGCGAGTATCAGAACACGATCCGCGATCTGCTGGGCGTGGAGATGGATGTGAGCGATCTGCCGCCGGACACGGGCAATGGCACCTTCGACACGGTGGGCTCGTCGCTTTTCATGTCGAGCGATCAGGTGGAGCAGTATCTCGCGTTGGGGCGTCGGGCGTTGGAGGATGTGTTCGCGCAGCACGCGGCGCAGGGGCGGCATTTCAAGCTGCACGAAGAAACGGAAAAGGCGGCGAACGTGCAGACGCGGAGTGCGATGGACATCATCACCAAAAAGAGCGAGCCCGCACGGCAATGGCATGCGGCGGTGGATGCGGCCACGGCGAAACCGCCGAATGCGAAGCTGGTGAGCGAGTTGCGAGCGATGAAGGAAGTGCAGGAGGACGCGCGACGTTTTTATCGTCGCTGGCAGGATATTCAGGGTGCGCCGTCGCCGTCGAGGTTCGGCTTCAAGGACGCGCCCGAAGCGGAGATGGCGCAGGGCGAATACGACGCGATCCACAAGTATCAGGAGCGCTACCTGAAGCTGCCGAAGGTGAAGGAAGGCTCGTATCTTTTCATCTTCCGGCTGCGGCACGAGGAAGGCATCAAGCCGCCGAAGGACATGCCACCGGGCCGCTACACCATGCGCTTCCGCATCGCAGCGCTCGATGACACGCCGCCAGAGCGTCGGTTCATCGAGCTGGGACGACCGAGCCAGCCGGGCTCGTATGACATCCTGAGCACGCATCACATCACCGGCACGCTGGCGAATCCACAGATCGTCGAGGCACCCGTGACGCTCAACAGCACGGACCGGCGCGAGTTTGCCATTCGTGAAAAGCGGCTGAACTCACGCGAGCACGAGGTGGCGCTCTGGGTGCTGCATGAACGGAAGCACAAGGACTGGCTGCCGCCCTCGATGTGGATCGACTGGATCGAACTCGAAGGACCGCTGCCGAACGAGGCAGGCAACGGCCTTTTCAATGACAAGCCAGTGCGTGAACTCATCGCAGACTTCACCACGCGTGCGTTTCGCGGCACGAATCCGGATGCGGCGTTCGTCGATGGACTCGTGAAGATGTATGAAAAGCACCGCGCGATGGGCGATTCGCATGAGCAAGCGCTGAAGGAGTCGCTGAGCATCGTGCTCGCGGCACCTGGGTTTCTTTATCTCGCAGAGCCCGCACAGCCAAGCAAAGTGCGCCCGCTCACGAATGCAGAACTGGCCACGCGGCTCGCCTATTTTCTCTGGAGTGCGCCGCCTGATGAGGCGCTGCTTGGCTTGGCAGATCTGCATTCGGAAAAGGCGCTGGTCGAGCAGGTGGACCGCATGCTCGCGAGTCCGAAGTCACGCGCATTCGTCACTGGGTTCGTGCATCAATGGCTCGGGCTCGACCGGCTGGACTTCTTCCAGTTCAACGCGCGCCAGTTCCCCGAGTTCGATGACAGCCTCAAAGCTGCTGCGCGGAACGAAGTCTTCGAGACCTTCGCGCATCTGCTCCATCACGATGGCAGCCTCACGCGCCTGCTGAAGAGCGACGAGGCGGTCGTCAATGGCCTGCTCGCACGCTTCTACGGCATTAAGGGCGTCTTGGGCGATGCCTGGCAGCCGGTGAAACTGCCAGCGGACTCACCACGCGGCGGCCTGCTCGGCATGGCCGCCATCATGGCCATGGGCAGCAATGGCGAGCGCACCAGCCCGGTCGAGCGCGGAGCCTGGGTTCTGCGTAAAGTCCTCAACGATCCCCCACCGCCCGCGCCACCGAATGTGCCGCAGCTCAGCCGCCTCGCCGATAAACCCCTGAGCCCGCGCGAACGCGTCCTCGCCCATCAGGAAGAGCCGCAGTGCCTGCAATGCCACCGCAAGATCGACCCCATCGGCTTCGGCCTGGAGAACTTCAACACCATCGGCCAATGGCGCACCACCGAACTCTACACCAAAGCCGACGAAGGCCGGAAAGACTGGCCCATCGACTCCAGCGGAGCCTTCCACAAAGGCCCGAAATTCAGCGACTACTTCCAACTCCGCGACCTCATCGCCACCAAGCGCGAAGACTTCGCGCGCAGCTTCACCGAGGCCCTCATCGAGTATGCTCTGGGCCGCCCGTTCGGCTTTGCCGATGAATCGCTCGCTGATGACATCGTGCAGCGCGCGAAGACGAAGGATTTCTCCATTCGCGAGATCATCCGCGCCCTCGTCGTCAGCAAAGCCTTCCGCGTGAAATGAAATTCTTGTTACCAATCCATATGAAAACACAGCTCACCCGCCGCCACTTCCTCCGCAGCACCTCGGCGTGCATCGCGCTGCCGTTTCTGGAGTCGCTTGGCTTTCGTCGCTTCGCCTCGGCTACTCCCGCCGCGCTGCCGCCGAAACGCCTGATCTTCCTCGCTTTCGGTTGGGGCGTGACAAAGGAAACGTGGTTTCCCGATGTGAAGCAAACAGGTGCAGACTACACGCTGCCGCCCGGGCTGGCACCGCTGGCTCGCCATCAGAAAGACATCACCGTCGTGCAGGGCTGCTCGAACAAGTTCAGCAACGAAGCGCACTGGGGCAGCACCTTCTGGCTCACCGGCGCGAACCGCTACTCACAGCCGGGGCAGAGCTTCTGCAACAGCGTCAGCGTTGATCAGGTCGCCGCGGCACATCTCGGCAAGGACACGCGCTTTGCCTCGCTGCAACTCGGCACGCCCGACGCGAAGGACCAGGGCCACGGGCCAGGCCTGTCGCTCGCGTGGGATGAGCGTGGGAAGCCGGTCGCTGGCATGGATCATCCCGTGCAGGTGTTTCACCGGCTCTTCTCTGCCGAGGACGCGCCGCTCGCCGAGCGCGAGGCGATGCTAGCGCAGAAGCGCAGCGTGCTCGATCTGCTCACGGGCGACCTGCGACGCGTGAAGCGCGGTCTTTCCAAAGATGACACCGACAAGCTCGACGAATACGCGCAGAGCATCCGCGACATCGAGACGCGACTCGGCAAGGACCAGCAATGGCTGGCCGTGCCGAAGGCCAAAGCACCGCTCGCCGAGCCGAAAGAGAAGCCCGGCGGACGCGAGGAGGTGCAGGTCATGTATGATCTCATGATCGCCGCGATGCAGACCGATACGACGCGTGTGATGACGTATCGGCAGCCGGTGAACTCGGTCTTGAAAGACATCGGCGTGCCCTACACCGGCCACGACCTCAGCCACTACGAGCGCTCGCAGGGTGACCGCATGGAGTTCTCCCAGAAACGCGACGAAACCCAGAGCGCGATGTTCGCGAAGTTCATCGACAAGCTCAAGGCGACCAAAGACGCCGCTGGCACCAGCCTTTTCGACAACGTAATCGTCGGCTACGGCAGCAACATCAGCTCCGTTCACTTCCTCAACAACTGCCCCACCATCCTCACCGGCGGAGCCGCAGGCATCAAACTCGGTCACCACCTCGTCCTGTCCAAAGACACACCCCTGTGCAACGTGTGGCTGACAATGCTCCACGGCCTCGGCATCCATGCCGAACGCCACGGCGACAGCACGGGCGTGGTGAAGAAACTGCAAGCATGATCATCGACAGAAGAATGGGGACAGAAGAATCAATCCGTCATTCTCCTGTCCCCATTCTTCTGTCGATGAACTCGTATCGATCCGCCAAGCCAGACTATCAGCGCCTCTTCTCACTTCATCTCATGCGCCTCGTTTTTCTTGCCCTAACAACAACCGCTCTCGCCGAGCCACCCCAGGCCTCGCTCGACGCCAAGCATCGCGCTTTTCTCAAAGACAACTGCCTCACCTGTCACAATGCCGAGAAACAAAAAGGCAAGGTCCGGCTCGATGACATCGCGTTCACGCTCGATTCAGTCGAAAAGGCCGATCTTTGGCAAAAGGTGCTGAACTCGATCAACTCGGGCGAAATGCCGCCGGAGGATGAAAAGCAGCCCGCACCTGCCTCGAAGACCGATTTCCTCGACGACCTCTCCCGCAGGCTCGTCACGGCTCGCACAGCCCTCAGCGACTCCGGTGGCAAGATCACGATGCGGCGGCTGAATCGCCGCGAATACAAGAACACCATTCGTGATCTGCTCGGCGTGGACTTGCGTGTGAACGAGCTGCCTGCGGACGGCGGCGCGGGCACTTTCGACACGGTGGGCTCATCGCTCTTCATGTCGTCGGATCAGTTTGAGCAATACCTCGCGCTTGGTCGGCAGGCGCTGGATGAGCACTTCGCGCGGTTCATCGCGCCGACGGCGACCAAGCCGCGGTTGATGCACGTCGAAGCGGAGGAGCGCAATGCGCGCATCGCGGTATCGCTGAAGGAGCGCACGGATGCG
>JBIKYB010000219.1:0-8703 GCA_044355475.1 Prosthecobacter sp. | reverse complement strand
CGCTACGAGAAGTGGACGGCGGCGGTGAATGCAGCGGCGACGAAGCCCGAGATTGCGGACATCGTCGCGCAGATCCGCGCGGAGAAGAAGGGCGACGCGACGCATCTCTTCTTCGCGTGGCAGAGGATCCAAGGCGCGCCTTCACCCGCCGACTTTGGCTTCACGGATGCCGTACATGCGGACGAGCAGGGGCGGCGGAACTGGGTGCATTCCGTGCCGCAGCAGCGTGCTTACCTGGCGCATCCAGCGGCGAAGACGGGCAGCTTTCTGACCATCGAGGATGTGTTCGCGAATCCGTATCAACCCTTCCGCATCCCTGGCGATTGGCCTGCGGGCGACTATGTGGTGCGGGTGCGCATCGCCGCCACGAGCAACACACCCAAGGAGCGGCACTTCGTTGAGTTTGGCTCCCAGCATGACAGCGGCGTGCGTGCGGTGACGAGCAGCCATCAGGTCACCGGCACGATGGAGAAGCCGCAGGTGATCGAGATTCCGCTGAAGTTCTCGCCCGTGAACGGCCACGGCTTTTTCTTCCAGGAGAAGGGCAGCTATGAGTCCGAGGAGGTCGCGCATCGCCTCTTTGCCGAAGCGAAGAAGCGCAACGGCATCGGGCCCGAGCTCGCGCTGTGGATTGACTGGATCGAGGTGGCGAATGCGGGTGCACCCGCTTTGACCAAGACCATCAAACAACGTCGCGAGGTCGAGTTGCATGCGAACGCGATGGTCGGCGGCACTTACAATGGCTACTTCAAAGGCGGCTACGAGGCAGCGAAGAAGTTCATGGAGACCAAGCAGCCGCAGAAGGGCATCCCCGACGAGCAGGAGGCGAAGTTTCGCATCCGTGGCTTTGAGCAGCATGGGCCGAGTTTTGAGCGATACTTGAACGATCCGCTCACCAAGACCGGCGCGTATTTGACGATCTACAACGTCCACAAAGAAGAGGTCATCACGCTGCCGCCGGATCAGCCCTCCGGCTGGCTCAAAACCAAGCATGAGGTCGAGAAGGCGGAGCCGGGCGATTACCTGCTGCGCTTCCGCATTGGTGCGGTGAAGGGCACGCCGAAGGAACGGCACTTCGTCGCGCTCGGCAGTCGCAAGGCGGGCGATGAAGACTTCACCTTGATGCAGACGTTCCAAATCAGCGGCACCACCGACGCACCGCAAATTGTTGAGGTGCCGGTGAGCCTCGCCGCCGATGGGCCGCGCACCTTTGTGCTCCGTGAGAAGCGGGATGTGAAGCTCGATCACGAACTCTTCACCACCGCGCAGAAAGCCACCGGCGTGGGCCCCCCGCCCGCGCTGTGGATCGACTGGGTGGAGTGGGAAGGCCCGCTCGTGAAGCAAGCGCCCATCGCCAAAGTCGAGCGCATCGAGCCGGAGAAACGCCGCACCGATGTCGAGCGCGGACATTTGCGCTTCAAATACCTCAACGAGCAATACGCCAAGTGGAAGGCCGCCGGTGGCGATGAGAAGCGGCTCAAAGAGTTCGACTTCACCGACAAATCACACGCGGAGTTCGCCAAGGTCGTGTGGGACAGCAACAACCGCTGGTTCCAGCAATACCTCGACCGCCCGCTCTCGAAGACGGGTCTCTATCTCGACAACACCGTCCAGGAAACCAGCGAGCACGCCATCGACCTGCCCGCCGACCTCGCCACCAGCGACTACATCATGCGCGTGAAGATCGGCCGCGTGCCCGACATGCCCACGGATCGTGCCTTTCTCTCCTTTGTCGAAGCGAGCCCCATCGACAAAGACGACCGCACCTTCCTCGCGAACAAACAAATCACCGCCACGCTCGACCAACCCGAGATCATCGAGCTGCCATTCAAGATCGTCCCCGGCGGTCCGCGGAAGTTCATTCTCATGGAAAAGCGTCCGCTGAAAAAAGAAGCCATCAGCCTGCCCGGCCGCACCCGCCAGATCACCGACGCCAAACAACGCGATCCCGTGCTGTGGATCGACTGGATCGAGTGGCAAGGCCCGCTGAACAAGGCCGAAACCAGTTCACAGGTGCAACCCGTCATCGCCGCCGGAGAAACGAATGCTCGCACCGTGCTCCAAACCTTCGCCGAACGAGCTTTTCGCGGCAAAAAGCCCTCCGCCGCCTTTTTGGACAAATTGAGTGTGCTTTACGATGTGCGCCGCAAAGCAGGCGATACTCACGAAGTAGCCCTCAAAGAGCCGCTGAGCGTGATTCTGGCCTCACCGGGCTTTTTATACATCCAAGAGGTTGGGACAAGGGAATGGGGACAGAGGAATAAGACCTCTGAAACTCATTCCTCTGTCCCCATTCCTCTGTCCCAATCCGAACTCGCTTCACGATTGTCCTACTTCCTCTGGAGCGCTCCACCGGACGACGCTTTGCTCAAAGCCGACCTCACCAAGCCAGACATCCTCGCCCGCGAGGTGGATCGCCTGATCGCAAGTCCGAAGGCGGACGAGTTCGTCAGTGGCTTCGTGCATCAATGGCTCGGCATGGACCGGCTCGACTTCTTCCAGTTCGATACCAAACAGTTCCGCGACTTCGACGAAAGCGCCAAGGCCGCTGCGCGTCGCGAAGTGTATGAGACCTTCGCCCACCTGCTGCGGCACAACGGTAGTCTCACGCGCCTACTCAAGAGCGACGAAATCCACGTCAACGGCCTGCTCGCCACCTACTACGGCATCGAAGGCATCAGCGGCGATGCGTTTCAAAAGGTCAAACTCCCCGCCAACTCCCCACGCGGCGGCCTGCTCGGCATGGCCGCCATCCTCGCCATGGGCAGCAACGGCGAGCGCACCAGCCCCGTCGAGCGCGGTGCCTGGGTGCTTCGCAAACTCCTCCACAACCCACCACCGCCCGCACCGCCGAATGTGCCGCAGCTCGACCGCCTCGCTGGCAAGCCCATCAGCCCGCGTGAACGCCTCCTCGCCCATCAAGAAGAGCCCCAGTGCCTCCAGTGCCATCGCAAGATCGACCCCATTGGCTTCGGCCTCGAAAACTTCAACGCCGCCGGCAAATGGCGCGACGTTGATCACGACCTCAAAACCAAGAAAGACTGGCCCATCAACCCCGCCGGCCAATTCCACAACGGCCCCGCCTTCCAAACCTACTTCGACCTCCGCGACCAAATCGCCGCCAAGAGCGAAAACTTCGCCCAAGGCTTCACCGAGGCCCTCATCGAGTATGCGCTCGGCAGGCCGTATGGCTTCACGGATGCCGCGCTCGCGGATGACATCGTCAAAAGAGCCAAAGCGAAGGATTTCTCGATCCGCGAAGTCATCGTCGCACTCGTCGCCAGCCGGGAGTTTGGTCGGAAGTAGGCGCGAAGGACTCAACCCTGAACTCGACAAAAGAATGGGGACAGAAGAATCTGATTCTGATCATTCTCTTGTCCCCATTCTTCTGTCGATAAATCCGTGTCGAGTGTCAGCGCACCTCTCCGTATCAACCCAGATGATCCGTTCCACCTTCCTCCTCCTCGTTGCCTCTGCTGCTGCCGCTCTCGATTACCCCCACGTCACCGCCGAGCCTCAAAAGATCGGCTGGCCGCTCACGGCGGAAGAACGGGCCTATGTCGTCGATAAGCCGGAATACGAGCGTCGCCCTGGTCGCGAGTCGAACAAGCATCTGCCGCAGCTTTGGCCTCAAGTGCCGACGGCGGGCCATTTCGGCGGTGACTCATGGCTGAAGCTGCACGAGGCGCATGTGAAGACCGTGCAGGCCAATCAAGGCCCGCTCGATGTGTTGCTCGTCGGTGACAGCATCACGATCCAGTGGGGCGATTCCTGGAAGAAGAACTTCCCCGACCTCAAAGCCGTCAACATCGGCATCGGCGGCGATAAAACTCAGAACGTCCTCTGGCGGCTCGATCACGGTGGCGTTGAAGGACTTCAGCCGAAGGCCATCGTGCTCATGATCGGCAACAACAACATGTTCTTCACCCCAGAAACGAGCGTCGAAGCCGCCACGAAAGGCATCGAGATGTGCCTGAAGAACCTGCGCGAGAAGTTCCCCGCCGCCGCCATCATCGTGGCGAAGATTCTGCCCGCTCATGCGCCCGGCAATCGCTTCTACGAAGACATCAAGAAGACCAACGCCGCCCTCGATCCCCTCAAGCTCGACAGCGAACCGGACGTGAAGGTGCTCGACCTCTGGCCCGACTTCACCAACGCGGATGGCACGATCAAGAAAGACCTTTTCACGGCGGACCACATCCATCTCTCGCCCGCAGGCTATGCGGTGTATGCCGCCAAATTGAAGCCGCTGCTGAGATAGCTGAAATCGACAAGAGAATGGGGACAGAAGAATAGTCTGAATCTGATTCTCCTGTCCCCATTCTCCTGTCGAAAATCCGATTCATGAAAAGTCTCTTGTTACTCATCCTTACCGCAGCGGCGTCACTCACCGCTGCCGAGCCATCAAAGCCGAACATCCTTTTCATCATCGCCGATGACCTCGCGACGCGTCTCGGTTGTTACGGCGACAAGGCGGCCATCACGCCGAACCTCGACTGCCTTGCCAGCGAAGGTGTCGTGTTCACCAAGGCCTACTGCCAGGGCGCGGTCTGCACCCCCAGCCGCACGTCGTTCATGCTCGGGCTGAACACTCGCCATGCGCGGGCGAACCATTTCATCGAGCATCCCGACACAATGACGATGGGCCGCTGGTTCCGGGAGCACGGCTATCAAACCGCCGCCATTGGCAAGATCGATCACGACGACCCCAACGACGCCTACACAGACCCGAAGGCCTGGGATTTGCGCGTGAAGCGCGAGGACATGGCCCCGAAGCTGCCCACACAAAACACCTTCTTCGATGAAGACCTCGGTCAGCAGCGAAAACGCGTCTCGCTCATCCGCCTAGCCGATTCCCAGGAAGCCATGGGCGACTGGGTGCGTGCCGAGCGCTTGATCCAGTTCTTCGACAAAGAACGCGATGCCTCAAAGCCCTTCTTTGCCGCCATCGGTTTCCACACGCCGCATGTGCCCTGGGACAGCACCCGCGCCATTTACGACCAGCACGACCCGGCGAAGTTCACTCCTGAAACGACACCCACTGATGCCACGCCCCTGCCGCCTGGTTCCCTGCTGCAAGAGCCCGGCATGGAAATGTCCGCCGCGCATCACCGCGAAGGCCTCCGCGCTTATTACGCCGCCGTCACCACGCTCGATCAGCAAGTCGGTCGCCTCCTCGATCAACTCCGCGCCAAAGGCCAGCTCGAAAACACCTTCGTCGTCTTCACCAGCGATCACGGCTATCACCTAGGCTGGCGCGGCCAGTGGTGCAAACACAGCATCGACGAGCAAGTCCTGCGCGTCCCCCTCATCGTGCGTCATCCGCAGGGCGTAAAGAACGCCAAGGCCAGCGGCATCGTCGAGTTGCTCGACCTCTTCCCCACCTTCTGCGACTTCGCCGGACTGCCCGCGCCCGGCAAGCTTGATGGCAAAAGCTTCCTCCCCTTGCTCATCGACCCGAAAGCCGAAGGCAAACCCGGAGCCTTCTGCCAATGGGGCAACGGCCGCAACGGCCGCACCGTCCGCACCCCACGCTGGCGCCTCATCGAACGCCGCGACGGCACCGCCGAACTCTACGATCACAGCACCGACGAAGCCGAGTATCACAACGTCATCGCCAACCCCGAGCATGAGACGCTGGTGAAGCGATTGCATGGCATGCTGGAGACGGAGTTTGGGCCGCAGGTAAAGGCTGCGGTGTTGAAACAGAAATGACGCACTCTGAAGGTGAAGCGCATTGCGGTTCGTTATCACCACGGCGCCTTCCTTTCTTATCCCATGCCAGTCCGTTCTCTACCACCCTCCGATCCCGAACTCTGGGAGGCTGAGGACGTGCGTCCGGGGGGAACGGTTACGCTGGGGGTGCGGGGTGCCAAAGGGGATTCACGCTCGTGGCTGGCAGGTTCGCCCGTGGTGGAGGCGCTGGGGGCGTTGGGGCTGGCTCATGCGGGGGTGCTGACGACCTCGCATCCGTATCGCATTGTGCGCACGAAGCTGAGTGGCGCTTACTTCATGGCGACGCTGTCAGGTCGCGGGCAGGTGTTTCTGAATGGTCGCTGGCAAAGCTGTGGTGAAGGTCAGGCCGTGCTGCTGATGCCTGGGGTTTTGAATGCGTTTTATGCGGAGAAGGGCAAGCCTTGGAGCCACTGCTGGGTGCGTGTGTCGGAGGCGGCGGAGGTGCTGCGCGGGCCTGCGGACCGGATGCAGGTGATCACCAGATGGAATGCGGCACCGCTGAGCCATGCGGTGCTGGGCCTACGTGAGGCGGCGCTGGCAGGTGCGCCACCGCCAGTGCTGCATCGCTGGGCGGAGCTGGTGCTGGTCAGTGTGGAGGAGTTTCGGCGCTCGTTTGATCCTGATGCGCGTGTGGTGCGTCTGTGGGAGGCTGTGGAGAGGCACTTGGCGGAGCCGTGGCCAATGTCGGAGATGGCACAAGTGGCGGCGTTGAGTCCTGAACATCTGCGTAGGCTTTCGCGGGCGGCGACAGGGCGCTCACCGCATGCGCACCTGATGCATCTGCGGATGAAACGCGCGGCTGAGCTGCTGCTGAGCACGGATTGGCCGATCAAACGCATCGCCGAGGTGGTGGGCTACGCCAACCCCTTCGTTTTCTCCACTACGTTCAAGAAAGTCATCGGCTGGCCGCCTTCGAGTTATGCGGCTCGTCACCAAGGTTAAGTTAAGAAGGGATTGCCACAGATTCAGGGAAGCCGCAGATTTTCGTGCCTGAACCAACCCATCTGCGGCCTTCCTGAATCTGCGGCAATCATTCCGTGGGTCATCATTTTCGGATTCAGCTTCAGCACCCATGCCCGTTTTGCGAATGCACTCGCCCGCTGTGCTCATGGAGATGTCATGCGAACATCCGTATTCTCCAGGTCATGATCGCTTCACCTTTTTTCTCGTCTCACTTCCGGCATCTGGCCTTGCTGTTGGTCGCACTCGCGCTGCCTTCCACACTGCTCCATGCGGAAGGCGAATGGAACCCGGATGTGACCTATCCTCCGCTGCCACCTGCGGAGGCGATGAAGACGTTCGATGTGCCAAAGGGGCATCATCTGCAATGCGTGGCCTCCGAGCCGATGGTGGAAGAGCCGGTGATGTTCGCCTTTGATGGCAATGGGGCGCTCTACGTCTGCGAATGGCGCACCTACATGCAGGACGAGCACGGCACGGATCAGCTCAAGCCGATCAGCCGCGTGGTGAAGCTGGTGGACACGGATGGCGATGGCATCATGGACAAGCGGACGGTGTTTATCGACAATGTCATCATGCCGCGCGCCGTGCTGCCCATGCAGGACCGCGTGCTGGTCTATTTCACCGAGTCATCGACCATCTTCTCTTACTTCGATGACAACCACGATGGCGTGGCAGACCGCCATGAGGTGGCATGGCAGGGCGTGGATGATCATGGCAACAACGAGCACCAGCAGAGCGGCCTGCTGTGGAATCTGGACAACACGATCTGCACCAATGACCGCCGCCTGACATGGAATGCGGGCAAGCTCACTGCGATGCCTCATTCGCGTAGCCGCCTCAGCCAGTATGGCCTGGCGCGTGATGATGATGGGCGTTTGTTTTGCAGTTATGGCGGCGGGAACAATCCAGCGCACTCGTTTCAACTGCCCGCCGGTTATCCCGTGCTGAATCTCAAAGCAAGAGAGCATGCCCCCGACTACGATCGCACCTGGGGCATCTGCCCGGTGTGGGACGAGAGTGATGGTGACTTCGATGTGGAGCGCCGCGCCGTGCTGAAGCGTTTCACTGCCGCCTGCGGGCAGTCGGTGCTACGCTCCCATCTCATGCCGCAGTGGTATGGCAACGCCGTTACCTGTGAGCCGGTGGGTCGCCTGCTGCGCATGACGCGTGTGGAGTGGAAAGACGGTGTCGGCACCGCGCACAATGCCTTTCCCGGCAGCGAGTTCATCCGCAGCAGCGATGGCTACTTCCGCCCCACTTGGACTGAAACCGGCCCCGATGGAGCTTTCTATTTCGCTGACATGTATCGCGGCATCATTCAGGAGAAGACTTGGTTCCCCACCTCGCTCGCGGAGAAGCATGGCGACTGGCGCGATGAAAAACTCGAACGCTGGGTGGCCCGCTACGAGCGCGTGAAAAAGTGGGGCATGACCAAAGTGGTGCGCCATGGCCGCATCTACCGCCTCGTGCCTAACGAAGCACCGAAGCAGCCCGCGCCAAAAATGCTCGATGAAACGCCCGAGCAGCTCGTCGCGCATCTCGCTCATCCGAATGGCTGGTGGCGTGATCAGGCGCACAAACTCATCGTCACACGCGGCAGCGCCGAAACTGTGCCAGCGCTGAATCGCATGGCTGAGGAGCACGAGTCAGCCGATGCACGCATCGTGGCCCTGTGGGCTCTGCAAGGACTCGCTGTGCTGGAGAAAAGCCACATCCTCTCCGCGCTCGCTCATCCGCATCCCCGTGTCCGCCGGGCCGCAGTGCAGCTCAGTGAACCGTTTTTGATCCAAAAGGCGGCTGACATCCAGAGCAGGCTCACGCAGCTCATCTCAGATCCTGATGCCCAGGTCGCCACGCAGGTCTTCCTCGCTTTCCGTGCTGCCGAGGCCGCAGGCAGCCACGCGATGCCACAGGCGTTTTTGTCCGGTAAAATCTCCCTGCCGCTCGTGCCGCTGATCCTTCATCAGGACCGCGAGGAGCGGACGAAGCACCTCGGAGAGTCCG
>JBIKYB010000428.1:0-3954 GCA_044355475.1 Prosthecobacter sp. | reverse complement strand
TCTGCGGCCAGTGGAGCGGCGGAAAGGGCAAAAACGGCGATAGAGTAACAAGCGCGGCGCATGAACAGCCAGCTTGTGCCGCAAAAGCATCCGTAACGAAAATAGACTTTCGCTATCGCTTTGATGCCGATGCGGTATAAGGCACGCCGATCATGGAACTGCGTCATCTGCGTTATTTTCAAGCCGTGGCGGAGGAGCTAAGCTTCTCGCGGGCGGCACGGCGTCTGCGCATTGCCCAGCCAGCGCTGAGCCGCGCGGTGCAGGAGATGGAGCGGGAGCTCGGCACGCAGTTGATCGAGCGCGAGCGCAAATCGCCACGACTCACTCCGGCGGGTGCGGTGCTGCTGCATGAGACGGGTTTGATCCTCGAACGACTGGAGGAGTCCATCCGGCGCGTGCGGCGCACGGCGAAGGGCGAGGAAGGGGAGCTGAAGCTCGGTTACATCGGCCCGCCGACGCGGATGTTCCTCTCACACTTGCTGAAAGAATACGCTCGGCGTTTTCCGCGTGTGACCGTCATTTTGGAAGAACGCACGCCGGAGCGTGTGTGGGAAATGGTGTCGAAGGGACGGCTGTCAGTCGGTTTGACGCGCCCCGTGCTGGCGCATGAGGCGCTGGGGTTGCAGACACTGCTGCTGCGCGAGGAGAAATTCTGCGCGGCAGTGCCGAAGGAACATCCGTGGGCCACCTTGACCTCGCTGCCGTGGAAAAAGCTCGCGGGCGAGCCGCTGATCATCTTGGCGCGGCGTGAAGGCGCGGGATCGCACGATGCGATTCGCGTGGCCTGTGATGAGGCGGGCTTTGAGCCGAAGGTGAAACACACGCCGAGTCTCATCGGCACCATTTTGCAATACGTCGAGGCTGGTGCGGGCGTTGGCATTGTGCCGGAGAGCACGGTGAGCAAGAACATCGCGCTCATCCCGCTCAAACCGCAGCAGACCATCCCGCTGGTGATGGTCTGGGCCAAGGAAGGCGATGATCCGGCGGTGGTAGCGTTTCGAGAACTGGTGCGGGAATGGCTGCGGGACGGGAAGCTTTGGGCGGTGGGGTAGCGGGATGGAAGAACTGAGAATGGCGGAATGGAAAACTGAAAATGGCCTGACGTGATCCGGCAGCGCCATTCTGCCATTTTCAGTTCCTCCATTCTCAGTTCTTCCATGCCTGTGAATCGGCGCTTGCCCCCATGCCCGCGAAGTGCTCCCTTCGCGCCCCCTTGCCGGTGGCACTCCAGCCATGCGGCCCAACCTCATCCTACCTACACCCGCCATGTCCTCCGACCCCAAAGCATCCCAAGCGCAAATGGAGAAGATCGTCTCCCTCTGCAAGCGCCGCGGCTTCATCTATCAAAGCAGCGAGATCTACGGCGGCTGCGGCGGCGTGTGGGACTACGGCCCGCTCGGCGCGGAACTGAAGCGCAACCTGCGCACCGCCTGGTGGAATACCATGACCCGCGAACGCGAGGACGTGCTCGGCCTGGATGCCAGCATCCTCATGAATCCCGCCATCTGGAAGGCCAGCGGCCACGTCGATACCTTCGCCGACCTCATGCGCGAGTGCTCGCTGACCAACAAACGCGTCCGCGCCGATCACGTCGATCCACAGGACGGCGTCGTCATGAAATACAGCGGTGCCAAGGCCCCGAACGGCTGGCGCTGGGACCGTGCCATCTCCGCCTTGCTGAAAAATGGCGAGCACATCGAGAGCTTCCGCAAACGTATCCGTGCCCTCATCGCGCAAAACGCCGGTGAAGCCGCCGGCAAGCCCGAGGAGATCGAATTGGTCGGCGAGGAGAAAATCGACGCTGTGAATGGCAGCGTCGATTTCCATCCGGAAACCGGCGGCATGCTCGGCGAGGCGCGCCCCTTCAATCTCATGCTCAAGACCTACCTCGGCCCGACTGCGACCGAGGACGACGTGACCTACCTGCGCCCGGAAACCGCGCAGGCCATCTTTGCGCAGTTCAAGAACGTCTTCGACTCCAGCCGCGTGAGGGTGCCCTTCGGCATCGGCCAGATCGGCAAGGCCTTCCGCAACGAGGTCACTCCGAAGAATTTCACCTTCCGCAGCCGCGAGTTCGAACAGATGGAGCTCGAGTTCTTCATCAAGCCCGACGAAGCCGTCGAGATCATCAGCGGTGAGGTCGCGAAGTGGCATGAAGGAGCCGATTTGAGCGAACCGCAGCCGAATTGGGGCTGGGAGCTGTGGCACCGCTACTGGGTCGATCAGCGCACGAAGTTCTACCAAGGCATCGGCCTTGGCGACGTGCTCGAATACTACTGGCAGACGCCCGCCGACCTCGCCCACTACGCCCGCGCCTGCGTGGACATCCTGTGCGAATTCCCCTTTGGCACCGAGGAACTCGAAGGCATCGCCGCGCGTGGCGACTTCGATTTGTCCGCGCACCAGACCGCCAGCACCAAGTCGCAGGAAATCTTCGACGAAGAACTCAAAACCGCCGCCGCCAAGCTCACCGACGAGCAGAAGGAAGCCCTCATTCAGAAACGCCTCGCCGCCGAAGCCGCAAAGACGAAAGGAGAGCCGATGCCCGAGGCCGCCGTGCGTGCGTGGTTCGAGCGTCTCTTCAAAGGCAGCTACGTTCCGCACGTCATCGAACCCTCCGCCGGTCTCGACCGCATGGCGCTCGCCGTCATCGCCAAGGCCTTCAGCGAGACCGAAAAGGTCGATGAGAAGGGCAAGAAAGAGGTCATCACCGTCCTGCGCCTGCATCCGCGTGTCGCCCCGATCAAAGTCGGCGTCTTCCCGCTGCTCAAGAACAAGCCCGAGCTCGTCGCCAAAGCCCGCGAGGTCTATGCGCTGCTCAAGAAGCACCTGAACTGCTTCTACGACGAGACCGCGAGCATCGGCCGCCGCTACGCCCGCCAGGACGAAGTCGGCACCCCCTTCGGCGTCACCATCGACTTCGACTCCCTTGGCGAAAAAGGCCCTGAACTGCTCGACACGGTGACGCTGCGTCATCGCGACAGCAACGAGCAGGAGCGTGTGAAGATCAGCGACCTGCTGGGCAAGCTGTTGCCGCTGGTAAGCTAAAGAGTTCCAGGCTCTATTGAAGCCGCTTCAATAGATCCAAAACTTCATCGAATCCTTTCGCTCTTCAGCCATGGCTCAGAAGTTGTTCATGCTCGTGCCGCCGCCGGGTTCGGCGATTCCGCAGTATGTCACGACCGTGGATGCCAACGGAACGTCGATGTTCTCGAATGGCATTCCCAGCAGCCCGCCGACTGCCCCATGTTTGCCCATCGTTTCAGGAATCGAATTGGCAGACCGATTGCTGACGTCTGGCAACGAACTCGTTCTCTCAGAACGTGCCTTTTCAGTACTCGCCAGTCACCGCATGGATTCCCAGTTGGTGCGATGTCCGCTGACACTCACCTCAAAGGAAGTCCAAACCGACAACTGGCCCGCCTTCCAGCTTTGGTATTCGAGTGGCAAGCACGATGTGCTGCACAAGGACGCAAGAACCCGAACAATCAAAGGTCATGTGCTGAGCGTCTTCGATTGGGTGATCGATTGCGGCGCGATACCGCCCTTTGATCTCTTCCTCGCACCTACGAACCGCTGGATCGCCACCGAACGCCTCGTGGATGCGATATTCGACGCTCGTCTCTCGGGTTTCGGTTTTGCAGCTATTCCATGCTTGGCCTGACGCGGGGATGCAACATGGCGGTGAATCGCCTTTTCCATTCCCCCGTCGAAACCGCCGAGCCGGAGGCTCGAAAGAAATTAGCCGGTGGTGCAACCACCGGACTCTCGCACATCCCACCACCTAGCCGCATCGCGCCCTGAAAGGGCGCGAGAAGCGAACGAACGTCAATTCGTCCCCGTAAACCTCATCGCATGAGGTGCGCTAAAATGTTGGACCAGGGGATAAAGGAATAAGCAGCATGAAAACAACCCTCCGAAAACGTTACAGCAGTGATTTCAAAGCGCAGATCG
>JBIKYB010000427.1:0-3960 GCA_044355475.1 Prosthecobacter sp. | reverse complement strand
GGAGCTTGCCAATGGTGAGGGAGTCCAGCGGCAAGGCGGCTTGTTCCTCGCCCAAGTGCGTGAGAATCGCCTTCACGCTGGCCTTGTAGCGTGCCTGTGTGGCGGGCTTGGTGGTGCCAGTCTTCTGCTTGAGCCATTCGTTGAACCAGCCTGCAATGGTCTTCTCTGCGGGCAGTGCCTCGCCCGTGCTGGCTTCAATGAGCCTGCGGATGTAGTCACGCCCAAGATTCGCCGTAAGGCGCTTCTGCGCGGCTTTGTCGGCAGCCTCGCGAAGAATGGCAAGGATGCGCTGGGAGCCGTCATCGCCTGCGCCTGCCTCTTGGAATGCGTTCTTTTCAAACTCCATCGCCACCTTGAGCGCTTCCTGTTCGCTCTTTTCCTGCTCACGCAGAGTCTTGGGAACGGGGACTTTCGTCACCTGCTTCATGAGCTTCCAGCTCTTCTTCCCGCTGGCGTCTGTGACGGGCAGGCGAAAGGCTGCGTAGTAGAACAAGGAACCGGGGCGGGTGAAGGTGCTAGCCATGTGGGAACATTATGGGAACATCCATGCATGTCCAGCGTGTTCCCACAAACATTGCTCTACTAGTGAAATGGGAACAAAAAGGTTCGATACAGGGGCTTGTATCGAATCGAGGGTTCGATCCCCTCCCTGCGTACCATTTCCCCAGCCGCAATGATTCGAGCGGCATGGTGGATGAAACTTCACCGGAAAACTTCGCGTTAATCGTCGCGCATGATGAAAAAACTCTTCTCCGCCTCGTTGCTGCTGCTCGCTCCGGTTCTTTTTGCCGCTGACTGGAATCAATGGCGCGGCCCGGACCGCAATGGCGTTTCACAGGACACCAGCCCGATCGCGGACGCGTTTCCAGCAGAGGGGCTCAAAAAAGTCTGGGAGAGCGAGTTCATCCCCAGCAACGAATACGGCGGCCATGGCAGCCCGGTGGTGAGCGGCGAGCGCGTGTTTTTGAGCGTTGTCTGGCATGAGCGCGTGGTTTCGGAAACGCGCGAGATCGACACCGAGGTCATGCAGACCCTCAACTTTCGCGGCACCTCGCCGGAACTGACCAAGAAGCTCGAAGAAACCCGTCTCAACCTGCCGAAACTGCGTGGCGAGAAGTTTGACGAATGGGTGACCCAGTGGCGGAAGGACAACCTCAACGAAAAAGAGGAGATCAACATCGGCTCGTGGGTCGCCAGCCGTTTCAAGGCCGGAAAAAACGCCATCGGCCTCGAATGGCTCGAAAAGATGTCCAACCGGCAAGGCAAGCCGTTTGAAAACGCCGCCGCCTTTACGAAGTGGCTCGATGACGAGGGCTTCCCGCCGGATGTGAAGGAGAAGATGATCGCCACCGTGCCGAACACCGTGAAGGTGGCCCAGGACGTGATTTTGTGCCTCGATCTGGCTTCAGGGAAACAGGTGTGGAAGTACGCCAAACCCGGCAAGCCCAGCGGTCGTCAGTCCTCCAGCACCTGTGCGGTGGTGGATGGCAAAGTGTATGCCGCGTGCAGCACCGAGTTGATCTGTGTGAACGAAGACGACGGCAAGCTCGTCTGGACCGCGCCTCTCGGCATGAGTGGCCCGGCCGCGTCTCCGCTCATCGTCGGGGATCGCGTTTACATGGCTGCGGGCAAGGCCTGCGCCTTTTCCAAGGCCGATGGCAAGCTCGTGTGGGAGCAAACTGCCGCCAAAGGCAGCGTCGCCAGCCCGACCTGGTGGAAACCGGAGAACGGCAAGCCGGTGCTCGTCATCAATGGCAACAACGCGCTCTATGGATTGAACCCCGACAGCGGAGAGTTGCTCTGGACGGTTGAAGGCGGCAGCCAGAGCACGCCGGTGGCCAGCGGCGACTGGCTCGTGCTCTACAGCGGCACCGAGGGCGTCGGCCTTCGCGCTTATCAAATGCAGGCGGATGGCAAGCCCAAGGCTGCGTGGTCAAATTATTGGGTCACCCGCCGCTACACTGGCAGCCCGATCATTCACGAGGGCAATGTCTATCTCTGCTGCGGCGAGAAGCATCAGTGTCTCGACCTCGTCACCGGCAAAGAAAAGTGGGTCGTGAACGAGATCAACAGCACCATCACCTCCCCGCTCATCGCCGATGGCAAACTGCTCGTCTATGAGAACAACGGCACGCACGTCCGCATGCTCAAGGCCACCAACACCGCCTATCAGGATCTCGGCCGCGCCAAAACTGACGCCATGGGCTGCTCCTCTCCCGCTATCGCCAACGGCAGGCTGCTGGTGCGTCAAAAAGACAAGCTCGTGTGCTTCGATCTTCGACCCGCGAATTGAAATCAGCGCCTGCGCAAAACGGCGCCTGAAACAGAAAGCGGACTGCCTGCGGCTCCCTGCCGAACCATGCCCAGGCCGATGATGAAGCCTGTGATGGGATGCGTGGTGACGCTCGTCACCGTGCCGACGGCTTTATCCGTCCAAATCTCAGCGCCGACCATGACCGCCGTCTCTGTTTCAAACGCGATTATCTCGCGCGGCATCTTCCCGGTCGTTTTGATGCGTGAGAGTACCTCTTGGCCGATGTAGCAGCCTTTGAAAAAATCCATCGCCCGTGTTTCGAGTCCGGCCTCGGGTGGAAACGTCTCCGCGTTCAGTTCGTTCGGCCAGCGCGGGACTTTTTGCAGGATGCGCCAAGTTTCGAGATCTTCGTCGGTCAGAACTTGGAAGCCGGGTTCAAAGGTCGTTCCGACTGGCTGCCACACATCCACGCCTTCCATCCCAAAGCGGGTCGATGGAATGCCTTGAGGCATGTTGGCACCCCAATGATGCCAGAGATGCCATTCATCGCTCACATCGGTGAGTTCGGCGTCATCGGCCACGATGTATCGTTCAAGCCGCAGGCCGAGGGATTCGCGCAAACCGGGCTCGGCATCGAGTCGGAGCGCATCCTCCGTCGCATGAATGAACACATCGCCTGCGATGCGGCCTTTGGCATCGGTCACGCAGGCGTAAAGCGTGCTTTGGGCGCTGGCGCGGCGGACATCATTGGTCACCTGGCCGTTCAGGTAACGCACACGATCATTGCCAGTGAGGCGGAACTTGGCGCGGGCGGAGAGATTCACTGCGGCCCCGTTTTGGGCGATGTCTTGGAAGGTTTCAGCAGTCATGCCGTATGAATGGGTGGGCCGGGCCGGGTGGCAAGCCGACAACGGAAACCGCGACAAATGCCGAGGGAGTGTTTGACTCACTGTGTGGCGTTGGTATCTGCAAATTCCCATGCGTCTTCTCTCCCTGCTCCTGTCCGCTGGTTTTCTTGCCAGTCTCGTCTCTCCTGCCGCCGCACAGGCACCTGCCGCAGCCCAGGCTGCTCCGGCAGCCAAAGTGCGTGTCGTCACCCGCAACCTGGAGCCATTCTCGTTTGATAAAGACGGTCGCCGGGTCGGCTATGCCGCTGAGCTGTGGGACCAGCTCGCGCGCGAGACGGGTGTGGAATATGACGTCCAGGTGGTGAGCACCGCGCAGGAGATCATTGATGCCCTCAAGAACAAAACCGCCGATGTCGGTGTGGGAGCCATCAGTGTCACGGCCAAGCGCGAGGAAATCATCGACTTCTCGCAGCCCTTCTATGAATCGGGCCTCCAAGTGCTCGTCTCCGGTGGCAGCGGAAGTTTTGCGGACAATATTTTTTCGCTGGTTTCCAATCTCTTCAACCTTGAGCTCATCGGTGCCTTTCTTCTGCTCATGGTGACGATGTTCATCATCTCCCACCTTGTCTGGCGTTACGAACACAAGGTCAATGGCGACCAGTGGCCGGAAGATTACAAGACGGGCATGTGGGAGTCGTTTTGGTGGACGATCAGCACGCTGCTCGTTGGTGGTGCGGACAACAAAGGCCCGGTGGGTGTCGGCGGCCGCATCGTGGCCGTCGTTTGGATGCTGCTGAGCATAGTGCTCGTGTCCTTGCTCACCGCTTCGTTCACCACCACCCTGACCATCAACACCCT
>JBIKYB010000584.1:0-3963 GCA_044355475.1 Prosthecobacter sp. | reverse complement strand
ATTGACCTCCAGATCGGAGCAGAGCCTGCATCCGCCGTGGACTGTGACGGCACCAGCGGCAACGGAACCATCGACTTCGGTCTCTTCACCGGCATCACCGTCGGCGACCTCGTGTGGAATGATTCGAACAACAACGGATTGAAGGACACGGCGGAGTCCGGCGTCGGCGGCGTGCAGGTGGAACTCATGTCTCCTGGCGCTGACGGACTCATCGGCGGCACGGGCTTGAATGCGGACACGGTCTTGCAGACGACTTCGACGCAGAGCAACGGCAGTTACAGCTTCCGCACCTACGCGTCGGGCGCTCATTATGTCCGTCTGACACCGCCGTCCTCCCACTCGCTGGCCAGCAGTGCCGTGGTCAGTGATGACAACGCGGTGAACAATGACAACAACGGCTCACAGCCCGGTGGTGGCGGCACGGAGATCATGAGCATGGTGTTCCAGCTCACCGCTGGTGCCGAGCCAGGCAGCACCGGCATCACCAACATGGAGAACACGATCGATTTCGGTCTGCGCTCCTGCCCTTCGATCTCCATCACGCCTGGAACTCTGGCCGACGTGATGCGCGGCGCGGCTTACAGCGCCACATTCAATGCGGCGGGTGGCAATTCGCCTTACACATGGAGCATCTCCAGCGGTTCCCTGCCTTCTGGCCTAGCACTTTCCAGCGCAGGCGTGCTCAGCGGCACGGTTAGCGCCGCGCCGGGGACCTACAGCTTCACCGTGCGTGTGCGTGATACCTCCAATTGCTCCGCCACGCAGGCGATGACGCTGCGTGTGCTCTGCCCGGTGCTGTCGCTCTCGCCGACGAGCTTGGCCTCGGTCACGCAGGGTAGTGCTGTGAGCCAGCAGTTCACCGCGACTGGCGGCGTGGCTTCTTATACTTACAGCCTTGCCTCAGGTGCGCTGCCTGCGGGGGTTTCCATCTCCAGCGCCGGACTGCTCTCCGGCACGATCGCCGGAGCGCCGGGGAACTACAGCTTTGTGATCCGCGCCACGGATGCCAACGGCTGCGTGGTGGACAATGCCATCGTCTGGAACATCACCTGTCCGTCCTTGGTGCTGAATCCCACCTCGCTTCCAGCCGCCACTCAGTACGCGGCGTATCCAGCTCAGACGCTCACGTCCTCGACGGGAACCGCGCCTTACCTGTGGAGTGTCAGCGGCACACTGCCTGCGGGCATGAGCTTCAGCACCAGCGGTGTGCTCAGCGGCACGCCCACCAGCGCTCCAGGCACCTACAACGTGACCATCTCCGCTACGGACGCGAACGGCTGCGCGGGTTCGAGGATTTACGGCATCGTGGTAAACTGCCCCACGATCAGCATCACCGCACCGACCCTGCCATCCGGCACGAAGGGCGTGGAATACACCGTGCAGCAGCTCACCGCTTCCGCAGGCACCGCACCTTACACCTGGAGCCTCGCTGGCGGCGCTCTGCCCGCCGGTTTGTCACTGAGCAACGCCGGTCAGATCTCCGGCACACCTTCCGGCGCTCCGGCGACTTACAGCTTTACCGTGCGGGCCACGGATGGCGTGAACTGCTCGGCCACGCGGGCGTTACAGATCGTTATCGCCTGTCCGACGCTTTCGATTGGTCCGGTTCCGCTGCCTGCGGCAGTTCAATACGCCTCCTACAGCCAGACTCTGGCCGTGGGTGGAGGCACGGCCCCTTACACCTGGAGTCTGGCTTCCGGTGTGCTTCCTACGGGTATGACGCTCTCCAGCGGCGGTGTGCTCAGTGGCGCACCCACCAGCCTGGGCAGCAGCACCTTCTCCGTTCGTGCCACGGACGCGGAAGGCTGCTCCTCCACCCAGAGCTACACCATGGCCGTCGATTATCCGCCGATCGCCATCTTGCCGCCGACGCTGCCAGATGCCACGCGCCTCGTGCCTTACTTCCAGCAGATCACCGCCAGCGGCGGCACGGCTCCTTACTCCTACAGCAGGCTGACGGGCAATCTGCCCGCTGGCATCACGATTTCCTCCACCGGCGTCATCTCCGGCACCACCACGTCGGCTCCAGGCAACTATTCCTTCACCGTGCAAGCGCTGGACGCCAATGGCGCACCCGGCACGCAGCCATACACGATCACGGTGCGCTGTTCTGAGTTCGTGATCACTCCTTCCTCGCTCGCCAGCGCCACCGTGGGCAGCGCCTACTCCGCCCCGCTCAACGCAGTGGGTGGTTCCGCTCCCTATCTGTGGAGCGTGGCCAGTGGCTCGCTGCCTCCCGGCCTTTCTCTGAGCTCCAGCGGCCTCATCTCCGGCACACCGACGCAGGCCATGACCGCCTCCTTCACCGTCGAGGCCCGTGATGCCTTCGACTGCGCCGCCACACGGCTTTACACGCTGGTGGTGAACTGCCCAGGGTTGAGCATCACGCCCGCCACACTCTCCAACGCCTACTACGGTTCCCCGTACAGCCAGCAGCTCACTTCTAGCGGCGGCACCGGGCCTTACACCTGGAGCGTGATCGCCGGCACGCCGCCTGCGGGCGTCACTCTTTCGTCCTCCGGCCTGCTCTCCGGCACCTCCACGGTTTATGGCACCGCCAGCTTCACGGTGCGCGCCACGGACGCCTACAACTGCTCGACCACGCAGTCCTACTCACTTCTCGTCAAAGGTCTGAGCCTCGGGGATGTTGTGTATGAAGACACCAACTTCAACGGCCTCCGCGACAACGGCGAGCCTGGCCTCAAGGACGTGACCGTGGAGCTGTGGGACACCGGCACGGACAACGCCATCGGCGGCAGCGGCCCTAGCAGCGATCTGCTTCTGCGCAGCACCGTCACTGGTGCCCTGGGACAGTATCATTTCGACAACCTTCAGCCCGGCAGCTTCTTCCTGCGTGTGCTCATGCCTAGCGAGCTGAACATCCCCGGCGGCAATCCGGTGAACCTCGACAACGGCATCGACAACGACAACAACTCCGCCTCACAGCCTGGCGGTCCGGGAACTCCGGTCTTCTCACCGGTCATCGCTCTCACCAAAGGCGGCGAACCCACGGTCGATGACGGCGATCCCGACACCGATTACACCCTCGACTTCGGCCTCTTCCGGGGCATGAGCGTGGGCAATCTGGTATGGCAGGACACCAACGACAACGGTCTCCGCGATCCGGGAGAGCCTGGCATTGGAGGCGTTGCGCTGGAACTCTGGGCCACGGGAGCGGACAACCGCATCGGCGGCACAGATGACATGCGTCTGCGCACCACCACCTCAGCCAGCGATGGCTCCTACCTCTTCAACGCGCTGGCCCCGCTTAAGATGTATGTCCGCATTCCAGCGCCGCCCGCCGCGCAGCCTCTCTCCAGCAGCATCACGGTCACGGCTGACAACGGCGTCGATCACGATGACAACGGCCATCAGATCAATGGTGGGGCCACTTACAGTCAGGTCATCACGCTCAGCCCAGGGGATGAGCCAGGCACCGGCGGCGGCACTTACGACGAGACCACGATCGACTTCGGCTTCTACAATGTCACCCCGAGCATCTACGTCTCCGCCACTCAGGCGGACAGCATCCAGACCTTTGATGCCTCCACCGGTCTTTACACGGGTTCGCTCGTCGCCGCCTTTGGCAGCAGCCAGAGCCAGGGCAATGCTGAATGGGGAGATGTGCCCTACGCCATCGAGTTCGGCCCAGATGGCAACTGGTACGTCGCCCACTACGGTGCCAGCAACCTCCGCAAGATCAGCCCCGCAGGCGTGGATCTCGGCACGGTGCTCGACAACTCGACCGCTGGCGTCAGCCTGATCGCCCAGTTCACCATCGGCCCGGATGGTGCTTTCTATGTGGTCGATGCAAACGGCGGCCGCGTCGTGCGCTTCCAGGGACCGGGCGGCGTGACACCTGGCGCACCCATCGGCAGCGCTCCTTACACTTTCATCACGCAGAATGGCATTGAGGACATCAATTTCGGCCCGGATGGCAACCTCTATATCGTGGTGCAGACC
>JBIKYB010000426.1:0-3968 GCA_044355475.1 Prosthecobacter sp. | reverse complement strand
ACAACGCGAAGGACGGAGCCTTCGGCTACATCCTGAACCGTCCGCTAGAGCAGCGTGTGGCCGATCTGCTGCCAGACCAGGATCTGGGCTCTCTGGGCGAGGTGCAGGTCTTCATGGGCGGCCCCGTCGCCACGGACAAGCTCGCTTTCGCCGCGCTGCATTGGAACAAAAAGCGGCGCACGCTCCGTTGTCAGACGCATCTTTCTGTGGCGGACGCGCTGCATGCACTCAGCCTCGGCCATGACGTGCGCGGTTTCGTCGGCTACTCCGGCTGGAGCGGCGGCCAGCTCGAAAACGAGCTGGAACTTCGTTCCTGGATCACCGCCCGCGCCCAGCCCCTCGTCCTCACCGTTGACACGCCCGCTCAGATGTGGAGCGCGATCCTAGAGGAGCTGGGTCCGGTGTACAAAGTGATGGCGAAGATGCCCGAAGATGTGGGTCTGAATTGACCGCCGCTTATGAAAAAGTTGCTTCGGTTAGTGGCTGTTTCGTTTGTGTCAGCACATCCAAGGCCAAGACTCCAAAACAACCTAAATACGGGAGATCAAGTTCCCGGAACCGTGTGTGAATTCCTCGCCTAAGTGTCTGAGTGATCCCTGCGGACTTGGGCAGTAAGTTATTGAGTGGCACCTGCCCCAGTCGGAGTTGGATCAATATTGAAGTCGAAATTCAGTTTGGGGAAGTCCTTCAGGGTGAAGGTCAGAAGCAGACCCACGTCGCTGACGCCATTGCGGTTATCGCGGGCCATGATTCCAAGCGAGGCTGTCCAACTGCTCAGGTCGCGAGTCACGCTGTAGCTCTGGAATTCCAGAGTGCCGTCGTCAGCCTCAAAGATATGGGTCATGCTGAGGCCGTAGTTTTCGCTCACGCGTGTGAAGAGTCGAGTGAACAAGCGGCTGCTGTCCTGGAAGAAGGGATGATCTGAAATGTATTGATGGCCGAAATCAATCGACACACTTTTGCTGGGTATCCAGGTGAGGAAGTTGTTCAACTCCGTGAAATTGCCGATGCCGCTTGAAATAGGAATTTGCCAGTCTGAACGCAGTGTTAGCCAATGAACCGGGCGCCAGAAGATCTCATTGTAGATGTTCGACATGTCCCGGCCGAATTCAGGATCCTTGGCGAACAGATCGACATAGGTGTTCATACCTGCCCAGGCATAACTAAGAGGAGAATCCTCGTCTGCCTGATCAATGAAGTTCCCGTAGCCGCTGGTGGTGACGTTGTCCCGCTTGGTCTGAAAGACGTTGCGGAATCCAACACGGGCGACGTTCCATGACCGTAGGCTGTCCACGGCGGTGAAAAACGGCACGTCAATGGAGCGTGGTCGGGTGGTGGGTGATGAAATTCGATCAATAGCCGGGAGGCCGGGATCCTGCTTGGCGTCGAGGTAGGAATAATTGATGTAAGGCTGGAAGATGTGGCGAATGCCGTTCAGTCCCAGACTCTCGGAGTAAACATTGTTCCAGGTCCGGGTGAGCTTGAAGGACAAGTCCAAGCCCAGATGGAAGATGCCTCTGCTGAAGCTTTGCAATCCCGTGGTGCTGCCGTCGATGCTGCCGTAGCTGGTCAATCCGGCACCAATGCGCGGCGTGACATTCAGCCAGCCCAGGTAGGTCTTGGGATAAAGCAACTCGTGGTAGGTGTGAAAGCGCGCGAAATCAGGCTCCTGGAGGCGGCTGGCGATCACTCCCAAGCCTGTGGAGATGTTTGCGGCGTTAAGGGACGCGTCGCGTTGGAGTCCTGCCAGGGTTCTGAAGGCCGAGGGAGCGGATCCGAGGGGGTCAGCCAACACGGCTGCTAGATTGGTGCCCGCTCCAAGAGCCTGGAGACGCAACAACTCAGCTTCCTCCTGTCTGCCGACCACTTCGTTGTAAATTCCTGCGGACAGACTGCCTTGATGGTAGATGCCCGTCCCCCATAGAGGCCGACGCGTGAAATCAACTGAAAGCTCGGGCAGACGCGTCGTGGTGCGGTAAAAATTGTTGGCCTTGAACTTGGCCATCAAAGTGGCGACGTAGGCATCATTGGTGTGAACCAAGGAGACATGATTGTCTGGTTCACGATCCGTGATGAAATCGTTGAAAAAGTAGTCCTCGTAGAAGTGGTAGTCGCTGATTTTGTTGATGTCGAAGTCAAGATACCAAGTGCTCACGTCCGGCCCGGGCAGATAAACACGATGCTGAAAATTGATGCGGAAACGATTGTCAGGTACAGGGAAACGTGTCGTTCCTGCTTGGTTGGTAGTGTTATCGATGTCATTGGCCGCGTAGAGCTTGAGGGTGCCAAAATTTTGCGCGTTGGCCTCGTGGCGGAGTGAAATGAAATCCACGCCTGCCGCTATCCCACGGCGGCTACGCAGGTCCACTTTGTACCTGGCCATGGTGTGATCTCCATGCATGACGGTGTAGCGCGTCAGTAAATAGGCACCCCAGCGGCTTTGATAGCCAGGGCTGAGGCTGAGGCCGTTTTCTTCGAGTGATTGTGTGTACCGAGGCAGCCAGAAAAACGGCGTGTCGCCACCGTAGATTTTCACATGCCGCATGACCATGTGATCCCCAGGATAAACGGTCATTTCCTTGGCCCCGAGGTGGAAGTTCGGGTTCTGCACATCATGCGAGGTGATGTTCACCACCTTCGCGTCAATTTGGTTCTCCAGTTTGCCTTTGGATTGAAAATCCTCGGCCTTGTAAAAGATCATGTTGGGGCCGGCGACCATTCCTGAGACCACGTTCTGCCCGGACATTTCTCCAGAAACCGAATTGTAAGTGATCGAATCACCGCGGTAGATGGTTCCGGCGCGCCAGATCGTCACACCATCCTGGGCTACCACCTCGCCGGTCGTTTGATTGTAGCGTGCGCTGCCGCAGCGGATTTCGACATCTCCGTACACGATGTTCACGTCTCCATTCACTGTCACGATGCCGGTTTCGGGGTCCATCGTGGTCGCTAGACCTCGGATGTTTAAGTCGCTCGTGAGACTATCGAGAAAGCCTTGTCCCCTGGTTGTTCCCGTCACCGCGAGGGAACAAAACAGGGCTGTCACACAGATTCGGAGAAGATTCATGGCACGAGGAGAAATCGCCGGCAGCAGCAGGCTTGGAAAACCTGCTTTCATAGGCCACCGCCGTCCGGGTGACAAGAAAAAGCCCGGCTTTTTTTCGAGCCTTCGGCTTCAGTCATCCTCCCGCCCTGGGCGCACCGGGCAAACGCCTTTTTTGCTGGGTGCTCGGACGAAATCCAGCAGGCGCAGAGCCTTCTCAGGCCATTCTCGCGCTTTCGCCTGCTCCACTGCTTGTGAGAGGTTTAAGCCTTCGCAAAACAGCAGTTGGAAGAGTTCTTTGATCGCCCGTCGGTCCTCCGTGTTGAAGCCTTGGCGCTTAAGACCGATCACATTCAGTCCCGTGATGCGGTTGATGCGCTGCGCCGCGCAGTAATGCGGGATGTCCTTGCTGAAGCTGCCGTTTCCCTGCACTACGCAAAAATCCCCGATGCGCAGAAACTGATGAAACACCGCCCCACCTCCCATAAAGGTGCTGTTTCCCACCTGAACGTGCCCGGCCAATAACACCGCATTGGCAATGATGTTTTTGTTCCCCAGCACCACGTCGTGAGCGAGATGACAGCCTGCCATAAGGTAATTGCCGTCTCCGATCCGAGTCACTCCGCCTAGCTTGCTGCCACGATGAATGGTTACGTGCTCGCGGATCACGTTGTTCTGGCCCAAGACCACGCTGCTTTGCGTGGCGGGATCAAATCCGAGATCCTGCGGCTCCCCGCCGATGACCGCTGCGCGTCCGATCTTGGTGCCCGCGCCCACCACCACCTCTCCTACAAGCTGCGCATGCGCCTCGATCCGGCAGCCCGCGCCCACTTGCGCAGGTCCTTCGATCACCACATACGGCCCGATTTCGGCGGTGGGGTCGATTTTGGCACGCGGGTCAATCAAGGCTGTCGTGTGAATCATG
>JBIKYB010000133.1:0-13610 GCA_044355475.1 Prosthecobacter sp. | reverse complement strand
GTCTTCGAGGCTTTCTTTCATCAGTCGTGGCTCCATCGGCCACGGTGTCCTCTTTTATGAGGCATCGACTCTACCCTGCTACCCCGGTCTCTCCCCTCTCGGTGTCCTTTTCTATGAGGCACTGCGGTATGCTCGAATTGGGACACAAATTGATTTACCATTTTCTAGCAATGTTCTAAAAACGCTCGCGTCCGGGATGGCAACGAACCTTGCATCATATGCAGTTACTGCGGTCGTTGTCTCGTCCGCTCTGTCATTTATTCCTGGGCTAGGCAGTGTTGGGGCATCTGTCATCATGGGAGGGACTAGTTATGCGGTGACACTGGCCTCGGGTTATATATTTTTGAAGATGATGACCATGCTATTCCAAAAAGGAATTGATCCCTCAGCGCTTAGCGAGGCCGAATTGGGAAACATTGCAAAAGATGTCGCTAGAAACACTGATGTTAAAGATGTGATAAGGCAGGCTAAGAAGGATTTTAAATCCAAGTAATGAAGGAATCTTGAGACACCTGACAATCGGGGAGAGCAAGTGGCTAACCCTGTTGTCTCTTGATCTCACAAAATGCCATCACACACCCACCGCGCATAGCTCTCCGCCACCTGCTCCGGTTTGAGCGCCACGATCTCGGGCACGTCGTAGGGATGCAGCTCTCGGAGGCGTGATTCGAAGCGGGGCCAGGCGGCGGGCGTGGTTTTGAAGAGGGCGAGGACCTCGGCGGCGGTTTCGACCTGGCGTTCCCAGCGGTAGATGGATTCGACGGCGGGGATGAGATTCACGCAGGCGGCGAGTTGCGCTTCCACCAGCGCCGTGCCAGTCTCGCGGGCTTTCCCGAGGTCCGGGAAGGTGCAAAGGACGATCAGGATGTCGTTCATGACCGCCAGTGTAGGAGATCTGCCTTCATCGACAAGCGGATCAAACGATCAGCATGCAGTCTCCGTAGCTGAAGAAGCGGTAGCGCTCGCGAATGGCTTCAGTGTAGGCTTGCATGGTCAGTTCTTTGCCCGCAAAGGCGCTGACCAGCATGATGAGCGTGGACTTCGGCAGGTGGAAGTTGGTCAGCAGGCCTCCAGCGACTTTGAACTCGAAGCCGGGATGGATGAAAATATCCGTGCTGCCGCGCGTAGCGATGACGCGGCCATGATCGCGGGCAACCGTCTCCAGGGTGCGCATGGCGGTGGTGCCGACGGGGATGACGCGTCTGGCGCTTTGAACCGCCTGCGCGGTGGCTGCCAAGACTTCATAGACCTCGGAGTGCATCTTGTGGTCGGCGATGTTTTCCACCTTCACCGGCTGAAAGGTGCCAACGCCGACGTGGAGCGTCACAAAGCAGTGCGGCAGTGTTTGCAGCACCTCCGGTGTGAAGTGCAGGCCCGCCGTGGGCGCGGCGATGGAGCCTTCCTGCCGCGCAAACACGGTTTGATAGCGTTCGCGGTCCGCAGGCTGGTCCTCGCGGCCCATGTAGTGCGGCAGGGCCAGGTGGCCGTGCTTGGACTCGTCCACCACGCGGTCGAACTGGATGATGCGGTCGCCGTTTTCCTCCAGAATCTCGATCACGGTGCCCGTGGCCTCGCCAATCGGCACCGTATGGCCGATACGGAACTTTTTCCCCGGCTTCACCATGCAGCGCCAGCGCGTGGGGGGCAGCGGCTCCAGCCGCAGCACCTCGTGCCCGTGATTGGTGAAGTAGCGGGCCGGAACGACCCGCGTGTCGTTCAAGACGAGCCGATCCCCGGCATCAGCGGAGATGAACTGCCCGATGTCCCGAAACATCCGATGCTCGATCTGCCCCAAACCGCGATGCAGCACCATCATCCGCGACGCCGCGCGATCCACCAGCGGTTCACTGGCGATGAGTTCAGGCGGCAGGTGGTAATCGAAGTCCGAGGTGAGCATGTCGTGCGACTCCCTAACTTGAAACTTTGAACCTGAAACCTGAAACTTTGGCTTTCACCGTCCGATTCCCCCCAAACTTTGTCCTTCCCCTTCTCCGCCGTTCCCGCCTATAAAGTCGCCGCAACTTCCAACCACCATGCCTGATAAAAAGATCAACATCGCCGTCGTCGGCCTCGGTTTCGGGGCAGAATTCATCCCCATCTGGCAGCGTCATCCGCTCACGACCTGCTACGCCATCTGCCAGCGCGATCCGAAGAAGCTCAACGCCATCGGCGACGCCTTTGGCGTGGACGTGCGCTACACGGACTTCAAGACGATGCTCAAGGACCCGACCATCGACGCCGTCCACATCAACTCGCCCATTCCCGACCATGGCTGGATGAGCATCGAGGCACTCAAGGCGGGCAAGCATGTCGCCTGCACGGTGCCGATGGCCACCAGCATCGAAGACTGCAAAAAGATCTGCGATCTCGTCAAAAAGACCGGCCTCAAGTACATGATGATGGAGACCGTGGTCTATGCCCGCGAGTATCTTTTCATGAAGGAGCAGCTCGATCAAGGCAAGCTAGGCAAACTTCAATTTGTGCAGGCTTCCCATCAGCAGGACATGGACGGCTGGCCGAACTACTGGCCCGGCCTGCCGCCAATGTGGTATGCCACGCACTGCGTCGGCCCGGTGGCCGGTTTGATCGGCAAACCCGCCGAATACGTGAGCTGCTTCGGTTCCGGCACCGTGCGCAAGGAGCTGCAAAAGTGCTACGGCAGTCCGTTTGCCGTCGAGACGGCGCACATCAAGTTCAAGGGCACGGACGTGAACGCCCGCATCATCCGCAGCCTGTTTGATACGGCCCGCCAGTATCGCGAAAGCATCGACGTGTATGGCGACAAAGTCTCTATTGAATGGCCGCTGGTTGAGCATGAGCCGCTCATCATGCACCGCGCCAAACTGCCTGAGCACAAGATTCCCAAGCTCGTCAAAGCGCCTGACTTCGCCAAACGCCTGCCCGCGCCGATCCGCCGCTTCACCACGAAGGGCGTCTATGATCTCGGCAAAAAAACGCACCTCAGCTTCACGCAAGGCAGCGGCCACGGCGGCAGTCATCCGCATCTCGCCAACGAGTTCGCCAACGCCCTCGCTGAAAAGCGCCAGCCCTTCCCGAATGCCGCGCAGTCCGCCAACTGGACCTGCGTGGGCCTGTGCGCACACCAGTCCGCGATGGCAGGGGGCAAGATTGTGAAGCTGCCGGGGTTCACGCTGGGGTGATCGTCAAGTAGGGTCAAGCTACGCCGTCAAGGTGGTCAAGTATCGTGCTGAATGGCGATCTTGACCACCTGACCAGCATCTCAAACCCACTCCTTGATCACGCGTCCGGCCACATCCGTGAGCCGGAAGTCGCGGCCTTGGAAGCGATGCGTGAGGCGCAGGTGATCGAAGCCAAACTGATTCAAGAGCGTGGCGTGGAAGTCATGCAGATCGACGGGATCGCGCACAATGCTCCAGCCGATTTCGTCGGTCTCGCCATAGATCTGACCGCCTTTGATGCCACCGCCAGCAGCAAGCATGGTGAAGGCGAAGGGATGGTGATCGCGGCCGGTGGCGTTCGGATTGCCGCCACGGTTTTCACCAAGCGGCGTGCGACCGAATTCGCTACCCCAGATGACCATCGTGTCCTCCAGCATGCCGCGTTGCTTCAAATCCTTCAGCAGCGCGGCGATAGGCTGGTCGGCCATGCCCGCGTTGTAACTGAGTTCGTCGTTGAGATTGCTATGATGGTCCCAACTCGCGTGCATGAGGCTCACAAAGCGCACTCCGCGCTCGACGAGACGACGCGCTAGCAGGCAGTTTTTGGCAAAGGCTTGATACTGCCCCGGACCGCCGCCACGCGAGGCCTTGATCGGCGGATCTTTGCGATTCACGCCATACATTTCGAGCGTCTGCGCGCTTTCGTCCTTCAGGTCGATCAATTCCGGCGCGGAGGACTGCATGCGGAAGGCCAGTTCATACGCAGCGATGCGACTGGCGATCTCAGGATCGCGCAGATGCTCGTAGCGGCTCTGATTCAGCTCCATGAGCGTGTCCAAGCCCTTGCGCTGAAGGTTCATCGGGATGCCGGGCGGATTTTTCAAGTTGAGCACCGGCTCGCCTTGGTTGCGAAACAACACACCGGCGTAAGTGCTCGGCAGGAAGCCGCTTTGCCACAGTGATGCGCCCCCGCTGGTGCCACGACCGGCACTGAGCACGACATAACCCGGCAGATTGCGCGACATGCTGCCGAGGCCGTAATTCAGCCAGGAACCCACGGTGGGCAGGCCAAACTGCGCACGACCGCAGTGCAGCACGAGCTGGCCAGGGTGATGATTGAACTGATCCGTGTGCAGACTGCGGATCATGAGCCAGTCGTCGGCATGTTTCGCCATGTGCGGCAGCAGATCGCTGAAATCCATGCCGCACTGGCCGTGTTTGGCAAACTTGCGCGGGCTGCCCATGAGCTTGGCCGTTTCCTTGCGGATGAAGGCGAAACGCACGTTCTTTGTCATGCTTTCCGGCAGTGGCTGGCCGTTCAACTCGTTGAGCTTCGGCTTCGGATCGAACAGATCCACCTGGCTCGGCCCGCCCTCGAAGAAGATGAAGATGCAGTTCTTCGCCTTGGCCGGGAAATGCCCCGCCTTCGCCGTCAACGGGTCAATCACTCCACCCGAATCCATCGCTGAGGCCCTCGATATGAGCCCTTCTTCCGTCAACAACGCGCCCAAGGCCAGCGCACCGATGCCATTGGCACTGGTGGCCATGAATTCGCGGCGCTTGAGAAGGATCTGCTGCTCGACGGGATGCATGAGGGAATAACGCATCATGCGCGGCGGAACTAGCACGCCCATCCTGCCCGAGCCTCGGCAATGAACCGGGCGACTTGCGCGAGATCCTTCACTCCTGGCTCTGATTCGACACCACTGGCAACATCGACGGCGATGGGATGCGTCTGCTGCACGGCTTGGCGCACGTTGTCGGCGTTGAGACCACCGGAGAGCAGGATGTGCTTCGTTGGAAACATTTCCTGGGCACGCACGGCCAATTCCCAGGGGAAAGCATGCCCGCCGCCGCCGTAGGTGCCTGGGTTGTAGGCATCAAGCAGGATGGCGCGGCAAGGAAACTCGCCGATTTGCGGCAGCGAGGCGGCGTCACGCACTTGCAGGGCTTTGATAACGTTCACGCCACGATTCATGAGGCGCTCAACGTCTTGCGACGTTTCATCGCCGTGTAGCTGCAGGGCTTGGAACAAGCCGCTGCCGACAGCGGCATCGAGCAGCGCGTCATCGGGATTCACCAGCACGGCGACGAGAGCGTTTTTCGCCGCAACATCCTGCAATGAAGTCTCTGCCACCGACAAAGGCATGTGGCGCTTGGATTGGGGCCAGAGATTGATGCCCACCGCATCTGCCCCGAGGGCAAAGATCTCCGCCGCCTGCTCCGGACGTGTGATCCCGCAGATTTTCACGCTGTGGCAGGCAGGATCAGGAAACATGAGGAGGAAAAACGGAATTGGTGCGCTCCGGGAGCAGTGTGGCAGTGACGCTGAGCAGCACATCGAGCTTGGGCGGCAGCGGCATGCTGCCACGAACGCGCACATCGCGCTTCAATTCTTCAAAACGCGGCGTGTCGGTGGGGCGGATGAGAAAAATGACCGGCGGAGCGGCATGGGAGCCGGGATGCACCAGTGGGTAGGCCGTGCTGAGCAGACGGTCGAGCATGTCCCCCATCATGTCTGGCAGCGGCAGTGAAAACAGAAAGAGCGAGTACTCGCGCCGGAGCGCCATTTCAAAGGCACGCTCAGCACTGGGTGCGTCATCGACCTCACACACGCGAAATGCCGTCAGTGCCTCGCGGATCACACGGCGGAAGGGCAGGCTCTCCTCGGCCAAAAGAACCCGCGGAACCGCGAGTGGGGCGGGATCAGGCGTCATGGAAGCATGTCAGCTTTCAGGATACACCGCGACGGCCATGACCCCCTCGTTGGGTAGCCAGCCGACGACTTCGGCGCGCTTGAGAGGCTTGGAAGCGGTCCCCATGCCTTTGCGCACGGTTTCGAGCACTTTTTTCTGAGTATCCGCAGAAACGGTGGAGCCGAAAAATCCGGCAAGATCGGTCAAAACGGGGGAGGGAGCATTCACCCCGCCCAAAGTGGTGACTGGCGTGCGGGATTGGCCGCAGGCGATGATGGCCTCGCGAATGGCCTCCGGGGTCATGTCAGCCGTGACGACCACCAACCGGCGCAGACGAGTCTCGGCAGTTGGAGTCTGCACAATCGAAGGCGGCGGTGCCACGGCAGCCGCAGGACTCGCAGGCGGCTTGATCGACTTGGAGGGCTTCAGGAAGCCGCGCGGGCCACTGCTGGGCGTGTTGAAATCAATCCCAGGGCCAAGTGCCGACGGCAGCATCGGCTCCTCGGCGCGGAGCGCGGTGGCAGACAAGACGATAACGAGGGCGGGAAGGACGGGAAATTTCACGAAGGCGCGGGTTTTATCATGCCGCCTCCCAAGTGACAATCATAAAGATTGGGCCACCGTTTCGAAACTTGCCGCTGGAGGTAAGAATCAAGGGAAAAAATCATCCCAGCCACCGCTGCGGCTTGTTCGCATTTTTTCCCTGCGTAAAAGGCACTTCTTGACAGGTTATTCACAACCGAATGCGAATTCTCATTCTTGAGGCAAGCCGTCGTGGAAAACACTGCACCTCATCGCTCAAGTCTAGGAGAGTCCAGAGTGAAGAGGCGCATCGTGGAACGCTTGTGGTTGAATCGTGGAACACCGTTCTACCCGCTTTGATTGCGGCAGATTTGTCACTCATTCTAAATGGGTATTTAGGCCACACACCCGATCATTTAGCCCCATTAAACCGATTCAATTCATTGAATTTCAGAATGTTACAATGCCATTTAACACACGAGGCATCGACTGCATTTATTCTATTCCAAGGCCTGTGACGAAGATTCACCGAGCGTTTCAACACCCCTCTCAAAGCCGCTCAAACGATTTTTTCATGCCCACAAATTTCCTATGTTCATCGTTGCTTAGAAAGCCGTAAGGCAGCGTCGGATTCTTTTCATTTTCGACACATCCTCAATCATTTGCCCACATAGGTGGGGCAGGCGCGATTTTAAGACATGGTTTGTTCACACCCACTTTTGGGGCGAGCCTAAGACTCCCAGATCGGGCTTGTTGCAGCACGGACAAACGCTAGCCTCAGAGCCTCATGAAAGCCTATCAAATCACTGGAACAGACGGCCTGAAATCGCTGCAATGCGTGAGCCTTGCTGATCCCAGCCCCGGTCCTGGCGAGGTTTTGGTCCGTATCCGGGCAGTTAGTCTCAATTTTCGCGATCACATGAATGTGATGGGGATTCGTGGTGTGACCGGGCCAGTGCCGCGCATTCCCTGCTCGGATGGGACTGGTGAGGTGTTGGGCTGGGGCGAAGGGGTGACCAATTGGAAAACGGGAGAACAGGTCGTGATTCCATTCATGCCAAGTTGGCTTGAGGGAGAATTTAGCCAAGCGCATGCCGCTCAGGCGCTCGGCGGTGCGGTGGATGGGATGCTGCGTGAACTGGCGGTCATCCGCGCTGAAGCCCTGCTGCCGGTGCCCGCTTATCTTTCCCCCGAAGAAGCCGCCACCCTACCCTGCGCGGCGGTCACGGCTTGGGACGCACTGCATTCGCGTGGTGGATTGAAGGCTGGAGACAAGGTGCTCGTGCTAGGAACCGGGGGAGTCTCGATCTTCGCGCTCCAGTTTGCCAAGCTGGCAGGCGCACAAGTGCTGGCCACGACGAGCAGCGAAGAAAAAGCCCGCCGCCTGCTCGAACTCGGGGCAGACGCCGTGCATAACTACCAAACCGACCCGGCATGGGATGAATGGGTGCTGGCACAGACAGGCGGTCGGGGCGTGGACCGTGTGATTGAGATCGGCGGTCCCGAAACGCTCAACCGCTCGATCAAGGCGACGCGTTTTGGTGGTCACATCGCGCTGATTGGGGTGCTTACCGGCACCAGCGGGGAAATTCAGACGGTCCAGATTCTCCGCAAGGGCATCCGGCTGGACGGCATTTATGTGGGATCACGCGAGATGTTTGCAGAGATGCTCAGAACGATGGAAAAAGCGCAAATGCGACCGGTCATCGACTCGACTTTTGCCTTCGAGGAAGCAGCAGAGGCCTTCGCGCGGATCGAAAGCGGCAGGCATTTTGGCAAGATCGTGATTCGTGTCTGAAAAGGCGGCATCCGCAGATAGCCAGGAAGCAGGATTGATTTTGGAACGCTAAGTGCTCACAATGAATTTATGACCCTTCCCCAAATCACACTCGACCCGCCTGCGTTGAAGCTTGCCCTTTCCATCGTCGGCGGACTGCTGCTGATTTCCATGGTGCGGATTTTGTTCCTCCTGCGCACCAACAAGCGTCTGCGCGAGGCAACGGAGAAGATGGAGAAGCAAGTGCTGGCGCAGCACAACCAGATCCTCTCCGTAAAGCAGGACTCCAACGCTTGGCGTGGCGAAATCCAGCGCATGTTCGACGCATTCCGCGCCGAGTATTCCAAGCGTCTGGAGGAATCCGAGCAGCGCTATCAGCAGATCCAGAAGCTCGCTGAAAAACCTGTGGCCGCGGCGAAGCTGCCCCCTCCCCCGCCCTCCGCTTTCATCACAGCACCAGTGAAAGAGGAATCCGTTGCGCCAGTGCCGGCGTTGTCGATTTCGTGAGGCGCGATGTCCTCTTCGTGTTGTTAAATTTCCGCCGAAGCGAAGGAACACATGCTTGTTTGATTTGGAACGCTGCGTGCTGCAAATAAAGAACTTATGCTCAACAGTATTCTTCAGGATGCGTCGTTTCTGGTGCTGCTTTTTTGGATCAGCGGCGGTTTGTTTGTCATCTCTCTGGTGCGCATCTTTTTGCTAAGCCGGCAGAACCACCGCCTGAGACGGGACGCCGCGAAGATGGAAAAGCTGGCCGCCGAGCAGCAGATCGACATCATCGCCACCCAGCATGACACAGCGTCATGGCGCGCCAAGGCTCACAGACAGTTTGATGCGCTACGTGCCGAGTTCGCCGCCCGCCTCGACCAGTCGGTGAGAGGCACTCAGCATGCGCAGGCCAAGCTGGATGAGTCTTGGCAGCATAAATTGGAGGACGCTAACACCAAGATTCGTGGCCTGGAGGCTGCGCTGACTGCTGCATCAACCCAAGTCATCACCAAACCCGCCATTCCCACGCTGCCAGCCATGGAAACGCTGCGCGTTGAGGCGCTGGAGAACGAACTGGCGGCCATGAAGTCCGCACTTGTGACCGCGCAGCAGCAAAATGCCGCGTTAAAGCTGTCCAGCTTGATGGCACGCCGCCGCCAGTCCGCACCGCGCCGTGCTAGCGCACGCACGACCCGCTAGGGCAGAGGCTGAGAAAGTATCTTCTGCTTTTTCCTCTCGCCAAGGTGATGAGGCTGTCTTTAATTCGCATCACCATGACTGAAAATCCCACCGCAGAATCCGTCTTCGGCGCCAGCCCCGCACACGATCCGTTTCAGGCCGCGAAAGCCAGCGCCATGAAGGCCGCCGAGGAACTTCGCACCGCCGCTGCTCAAAAGGCCGCTGAGTTTCGCAGCGCCGCAGAGAACCGGGCGCAAAACTTCCGCGCCACCGCCGAGGCTAGGGCAGCAGACATCAAGGATAAAGCCGGCGAGTTCCGGGAATACGCGGATGAGACGCTGGTTGAGGCGCGTGAGCGCTTTGCCGACCTGCGTGTCGAGGCGGAGAGATTTGCTCGCGAAAAACCGCTGCAGGCTCTGCTGACCGCCTTCGGCATCGGCTTCATCGTCGGCAACATCCTGCGCCGTTGATTTTTCACTCCGTGCGCACGCCCATGGACTCAGGCTCGCCGCCCGCCACCGAGGAACGCGCCAGCGCTTCTGGCCTACTGCGTTCTCTCGCGCTTTACGCCGAGGCACGAGGACGCTTGCTTCATATCGAAGGCCAGGAGGCCGGGATACGGCTTTCGAGCCTGACTGGCTGGTTCATGCTGGCACTGACCGCGTTGATCATCGGCTGGATGCTGGCGGCACCTGCGCTGGTGTGGATCATTGCCGAATCCAACGGCTGGCATTGGACACGCGTCGCCTTGGCCGGAGCCGGATTGCATCTTTTGCTCGCCCTGCTTTTCCTTGCCGGATTCAAAGTCCGCTTGCGCGGCCTGCGCTTATTTGAGGAAACTTTCAATCAATTCCGCCTCGACCGAGAATGGCTCAACCGCACCAAGAAAGACTGACCCCGAAGCAGCAAGCTTTGCGAGATCTGGAGGAGGCCCGCTTCTCCTTGGATTGGCATGCCGCTCATGCTGTGGAAGAGTGGAGCCCGCGAGCGCTGCTGGCGCGCAGCATGGAGAAAAACCGTCTGCTTTGGATCGGTGGCGCGGCGCTGTCCGGTGTGGCGCTGATGCAGTTTTTGCGATTTTCAGGTGGCACCAACAACAGGCGTGACAATTTGGGCACTCCCGCTAAAAATCACGGCTGGTTCGCATTGCTGCTCGCTCCGCTTGTGGCCCTGGGACGAAAAACGGTCATGGACCACGCCTCTCAGTTGTTTGAATCCTACCTGCATCAGAAAGTTTCTCCGAACGTCGCCCCTACAGACAGAGTCTAGCGTCCTCTCTTTTACATGTCCGATACCAACCAAACCCCTCAAGATCTTCTTCCTGTTCTAAGTTCTGTGGACGACTACCTGCGTTTCTGCATGGAGTACGACGCGTCGGACCTCCACCTGGCCACGGGTGCGCAGCCCACTTGGCGGCGTTACGGCAACTTGCAGCCGATCTGGAACAACGCGGCGATTTTGACTCCCGAAGACACCCGTCGTCTGGCCTACGGCTTCCTCGGCGAGGCACAGACGAAGCAGCTCGAATCACGCGGTGACGTGGATTTCGCCTACTCGCCCAACTTCGGTCGCTTCCGTTCCTCTGTTGTACAGCAGCGCCTCGGTATCGACATGGTCTTCCGTGTCATCAAAACCAAAATCACCTCTGTCGAAGAATTGGGGCTGCCGGACACGGTGAAAACCCTCACCCGCTTTCACAACGGCCTCATCCTCGTCACGGGCCCCGTCGGCTGCGGCAAATCGACCACGCTCGCGGCCCTCGTCGATTCGATCAACGCCGAACGCCAGGACCACATCATCACGCTGGAAGACCCCATCGAGTACGTCATCGAGCCTAAAGGCTGCCATGTGAACCAGCGCGAGGTTCACACCCACACCGCCTCGTTCGCCGCTGCGCTGCGTGGTGCGCTGCGTGAAGACCCGGACGTTATCATGGTCGGTGAAATGCGCGACCTTGAAACCATCTCACTCGCCATCACGGCTGCAGAAACGGGCCACTTGGTGCTCGGAACACTGCACACCGGCAGCGCCGCGCGCACTTTGGACCGCGTGCTCGACGTGTTCCCCATCGACCAGCGCGAGCAGATCCGCATCATGGTGTCTGAATCCCTGCGCGGCATCCTCTCCCAGCAGCTCGTGCCGAAGATCGACGGCACTGGTCGCGTCATGGCGCTCGAAATCCTGGTGAACACGCCCGCCGTGGGCAATTGCATCCGTGAAGGCAAGACCTACATGCTCGGCGGCGTCATGCAGACCGGGAAAAATGTGGGCATGATCCCCATGGATGACTCCCTGCGCAATCTCTACGCCAGCGGCCAGATCAACCGTGAAGAGTGCGAATCCCGCGCCGAGGACAAGATCCTCATGAAGAAGTACTTCGAGTCCTAAGACACGCTGCCAACCGAGAACAGAGAACCGCGATCAGCGAACTCCCCATGCCAATCATCGACCAATTTTTCCAGAAGCTCATCGAACTGGGCGGATCTGACCTTCACCTCAGCCAGAACCAGCCGCCGAAAGTGCGTGTGCATGGCAGCATCAAGCCCATTTCAGACCAGATTCTCGACGAGCGCATCATGGAAACCATGATGCGCGAGATCTGCGAGCCACGCGCTTGGGATCGCTACAAAGAAAAGGGTGATCTCGACTTCGCCTACGAGATGGACGCGGACAACCGCTTCCGCTGCAATTACCTGCGCCAGCAGCACGGTTACGCCGCCGTGTTTCGTATCATTCCCACGAAAATCGCCTCGCTGGAGCAGCTTGGCATTCCGCCGGTGGTCAAAGAGTTTGGTCACATGCGCAGCGGCCTCGTGCTTGTCACCGGCCCCACCGGCTCAGGCAAATCAACGACGCTTGCGGCTCTGCTCGACTACATCAACACCAACTTCCGCCGCCACATCATCACCATTGAGGAGCCGATCGAATTCGTGCATCGGAACAAGAAAAGCATCATCACCCAACGTGAGGTTCCCATTCAGACCCCTTCCTTCGCCGACGGCCTCCGCGCCGCGCTGCGCGAGGACGCCGACATCGTGCTCGTGGGTGAAATGCGCGACCTTGAAACGATTTCCCTCGCGCTGACCGCAGCGGAAACCGGGCTGCTCGTCTTCGGCACGCTGCACACCAACAACGCCCGCAAGACCGTTGACCGTATCATCGACGTCTTCCCCTCCGATCAACAGAGCCAAGTGCGCACCATGCTCGCCGCGTCTCTGAAAGGCGTCGTGGCCCAGCTCCTCATGAAAAAGTCGGACGGCAAAGGCCGCGCCGCGGTGAACGAGATCATGGTGTCCAATCCTGCCGTCGGTGCGATCATTCGTGAAGGTGCCACGCAGAAGCTCTACGACGTCATCATCGGCGGCAAGGCCCAGGGCATGCAGTTCATGGACGAGGCTATCTGGCAGAAGCTGCGTGACGGCTATGTCAGCCCGATGGAAGCCTACATGAAGGCCATCGACAAAAACCGCTTCAAGGCATTCCTTCCTCCCGAAGACGCGGAGGTCGCGGTCGCCAGCGGTGGCGATTCCAAAAAATAAACCACCGCCGTGCCTCGCCAGAGCGTCATGGATGATTCTTGCGGCAAAAGCCGCAAAGAGGTATTCTCATTGGCAAAAAACGGATGAGCACGCCCCTCCAGGACACCTCCGGTGAGCAGACAACGCCACGCGGGAGCGCCATGCCCAGCCCGCTGGCCTTGTTGGGGGCCACTGCGCTCGGTGGTGTCATTGGCTCGCGCATGAACAGCACTCCTCTCATGATTGCTGCAGGTGCCGCGACGCTGGCCCTGCTGCGGAAGAAAGCTCAGGCACCTACCGCGCCCCCCCCGGTGCAACCGCCACAGGTCCAGCAGCCGCAAAACCTGATCAAGCAGTGGTTGGAGCAGCAAACGGAACGCGAACAGCGGGTTCCTGTGGTGCCCCTGACGCTTCTGCCCGGACCAGAAGACCATTACACCCCGATGCCGCTGTTGAATGATGATCCCATCGAAGCAAGCTCAGTGAGTCTGCGGCAGGAGGTCTTCGCCAGCCTTACGGAACCCAACACTCCAGCGCTTCGACCCGCACCTCAGGTGGAACTCGACATGCCTGCTGTCTCAGGCTGGATTCCCGGCATCGATCCACTGCCAAGCTGGAATGAAACACCTGACCCTCCTGTTTTTGCCGAGGAGCCGGGCTTCCCAAAAGATGAGGCTTCCATTGAGCCAGTGCTTGAAGCTCCGGTCTTTGCCGGAGGCGTTCTGCCAGATGAAATTGAGGTCGCCGAACCTCCAGAAATCACGAACACCGTGCAGGAAGAAGCTCTCAT
>JBIKYB010000425.1:0-3979 GCA_044355475.1 Prosthecobacter sp. | reverse complement strand
GCTGGCCCGGTGCTTGGTGGAGAGTGGCAGGTGGGTGAAAATCACCGCGATTTTCGATCAGACGCCCTCTTTGATGCGGGCTGCTTTTGCCATCCTCTTCCGCTAGCAGCAGGTAAGGGGCGAGACGCAACGCCGTGTTGATGAGACCGCAACTGCTCAGCAGCAGACAGGCGGGGATGGCGATGGAAAGACGTCCAATAGAAAACATTTCCATTTTGTTTATCACGCCGCTCCATTTGAGTAAACCCTTTTGATTCGCGGTGTCTCCATCAAGGCGGGAAGCTATTTTAGCCATGTCAGGAGTTTGGTAGCCCAAGAAGCGGCTGCTGCGTTGTTGGCTATGAGGCTGATGGCGGCTCCTATAGCCAGCACAAGAAAGCCGAGGGATTTAAGAATCGCTGGTAAATGTGGTTCCAGCGTTTCCATGTAGCGCCGGTGCTGCTCAGGGGTCCAAGGGCGATGTTTTGCTTTCATCGACATATCAACTATGCCCCCATTATGAAACGGCAAGGATATTGAGCGGAAAAAATCGGTGTTTAACTCAAATCTGGTCACTTCCCATTCTTGAACACATACAGCAACCCATCATCCGCACCAAAGATGATGTAGTCGCCAGCGATGGCGGGTGAGGTTTTCACGGGAGCTCCGAGTTCGTTGTGCCAGACTTCTTTGCCGGTGGCGAGGTCGAGAGCGTAAACGTAGCCGTCGTCGCTGCCGAAGAGGGCGGTTTTGCCGGCGCAGATGACAGCGCTGCTGTCGATGCGGTCGCGGGCGCGGAATTCCCATAGCTGCTTGCCGGTGACGCGGTCGATGGCGTGGAAGCGTTTGTCTCTACCGCCGACATAGACGGCTTTTTCCCAGATGGCGGGGGCGGCGTAGTATTCGAACTCGCGCTCGCCGTATTCCCAGACCTGCATGCCGTCGCTGATGCTGTAGGCACCGACGCGGTTGCCGTAGTGGCTGACGTAGATGACGCCGTCGGCGATGGCGACGTTGTTGCCGATGTAGGCACCGACTTCGATCTGCTTCTCTTCTTTGCCGGTCTTCACGTCGTGGACGTGCAGGACGCTGTCGCAGCCGCCGAAGACGACCTTGCCGTCGCCGATGGCGGCACCGCCGTTGATGTAGTAGCCGGTTTCGGCGGCCCAGTCTTTTTTGCCGGTTTTGGCGTCGAGGCAGTACACGTTGTAGTCGTAGGAGCCGATGATGATTTTCTGCGCCTTGGTTTCGGGATCGGTCCAGACGTTGGCAGCGGCGTGGATTTCGGCCTGGGTTTCAAACTTCCACACTTCTTTACCGGTGTCGGCGTTCCAGGCGTACACAAAGCCGTCCTGGCAGCCAGCGACGACGAGATCGCCCGCGAAGGCGGCGGCTCCGTCGAAAGCGCCCTTGGCCTCGGCTTTCCAGAGTTCTTTGCCAGTGGCGAGGTCGAGGCAGAAGAATTGGCCGTCCTTGCAGCCGGTGTACACCTTGCCTGCGCGGACGACGGCGCTGGAGACGAGCATTTCACTCTGGCCCTTGGGTTTGTCCATGAGCTTGAACTGCCAGGCGAGTTCGAGAGGGAATTTGAGCTCGACGGGTGAAGTGCCAGTCATGGCCTCATCGCCACGCGAATGAATCCAGTCGGTGTTTTGAGCCTGGATGGCGGTGGGGAGGAAAAGGCACAGGAAAATCGTGAAGCGCATGAGTTTGGACTGTGAAACTGGCCTGGGATACGCTTTGTTTCAAACAAGCCGATGCCTGATCACGATCTCCAGCAGCCACCGCCCATCCCGCCTGACCTGCGGTGCGAGTATGAGGAGCGTCCGTTTCAAAACTGCACGCGCTGCGGCGAGTCACTGCCGGATTTTCCGGGCGGGTTCCAAATCTCGAAGGCTTACAAGCGTGGCGAGTGCGTGATGGAGTACGCGCTGTGCGATCATTGCCGCACGAAGATGATGGAGGAGTTCTCCCAGGAGTCGAAAAAGCGGCTGGCGCAGTTCCAGGACGAGGAGGTGACGCTGGATCGCGGCCTGGACTCGTGCGCGGTGTGTAATGCGGAGCGCAAGGCCCAGGGCATGGATGATTTCGTGATCACGGGCGTGTGCGAGGGGCTGGCGCTGCTGCACAGCGTGATGATCTGCGGGAAATGCGGCGACACGGTGCAGGGGATGATCTCGCAAAAGACGCGGGACACTTGGCGGCGCTTTGTGGATGACAATTTCCCCGGTCCGCCACCGGTGGACTCGCTGCCGGAGCCGGAGGAGACGATCACGCGCACGCCGATGCCGGTGTTGGCGAAAGTTTGAGGGCTGTAGTGTAGTCCCGGCTTCAGGCGGTCGGGGAACGCTGCCGGAACCGCCTAAAGGCTGGACTAAAATACGAAGAAATGCCGGATCAATGGCCGCAGTTGGCTCCTTCTTCGGGATCGGTGTCCTCGATCTTGGCGGCGGTTTTGAGTTCTTCGAGGAAGGCGTTGAACTTTTTGTCGCGGTGTTCTTCGAGGAAGCGATTTTTCACGTCTTCTTTCACTTCATCAAACGGACGGGCAACGGAGGGATTGCGACCGGTGACGGTGCAGACATGGAAGCCGAGCTGGGTGGTGAAAACGGGGCTGATCTCGCCCTCGCCCATGGAGAAGGCGATGGTTTCAAATTCTTCCATGAACTCGCCGCGTTTGAACCAGCCGAGGTCGATCTGCTGCTGCTCGTCGGCGCGGTGTTCTTCGGCGAGTTGGGCGAATTCGGCCCCGGCGAGGAGCTGGGAACGGATGTCTCGCATGGCCTGATAAACGTCTTGGCGGCTGGTGGCTCCCTGGAGGCTTTTGGTGATGTGAGAGGCCTTGATCTGCTCGTCGGTCATGTAGCTTTTGAGATTGGCCTCGTAGCAGGCCCGCAGGTCGGCCTCGGTGGGCACGGGTTCGGGGGCGTAGATTTCTTGGAGCGTTTTGTCGAGGCGGACGCCACCGGCGATGTTGTCGCGCACGAGGGCGGAGTCTTTGGGCGGCAGGCCGATGTTGAGGTAGAACTGTGACTCTCCCCCGGCCTCGTCGATGAGCTTGTTCAAACGAGCGGTGATGTCCTCCTCGGCCACTTCGGGGAAGCGGCGGCGGCTTTCCTGATTGAGCAGGACGCGGGATATGATGTGGTCCTTGGCCATGCCGCGAAATTCAGGATCGCGCTCGCAGCAGGCGACCTGCAGGGTGCGTTCATAGTGTCCTTTGATCTGGCGGAATTCCGCCTCGATGATTTCTTCGTCGATGTGTTCGCCGTTGATGATGAGAGCCATGGTGACGATCATGGAGCGCGGAGCGAGGGGCGCAAGGTTTGACAACAAAGGCTGGGTGGCCTAGATGCCCGCCGCGTCGTGTCCAAGTTCGGCATGAAAACTGCGGATCCGCGCTGCGTTGCCTGCCATGATGAAATTTACCCAACTAATAATGACAGCGGCGGCCGCCTGGTCGCTGGTGAGTTGTGCCAACAACCAAGTCGTGAAAGCGATTCCGGTGGCACCTAACCCCACGCAGTACCTGGCGGATGCCACGGCGCAGGGAGATGGGAATCCTTATTCGCACAACGTCATGATGCAGGAGAGTCCGACCCTGGTGGTGAGTTCCGGGCCTTCGATCCGGGCCGCCTCCTACCTCCTGCTCGATGCGCGCAGCGGCCAGCATCTGGCGGGACGTAATTTCGAGACCGCTCGTGCCGTGGCCAGCACACAGAAGCTGGTGACGGCGCTGGTGGTGCTGGACGCTGGCAATTTGGACAAAATGGTGCGTGTTCAGTCCTCGGATGTGGCAGTGGAGCCGACACGGATGGGGTTGAAGCCCGGCGAGATGTATTCACGTCGGACATTGCTCTACGCGTTTTTGGTGAAGAGCTGCAATGACATCGCCAACGTGCTGGCGCGAGACAACGCGGGCAGCATCAGCGCCTTCGCGGCGAAAATGAACGCCAAAGTACGCTCCCTGGGCTGTACGAACTCGAATTTCAAAAATCCG
>JBIKYB010000422.1:0-4003 GCA_044355475.1 Prosthecobacter sp. | reverse complement strand
TCAGGAATCGCCACAAACGCCGGCATGTCATCGCATTCCGAGCCCAGCGCATACGTCACCCACGAGCCGATGCCGGGGAAGCCGTCGAGGATGAAGCCGGTGCTCATCTGGTTTTCCGCCGGGCCGTGCGTGTTCGACTTCGCGGTCATCGAGTGGATGAAGCACATGTCGTCCGCGAACTCCGCGATCTTGGGCACCAACTCGCTGATCATCTTCCCGCTTTGTCCACGCGGCTTGAACTCCCAGAGCGGCTTCACCAGATTTCCCTGCGCTCCTTGGAAGGTGATCAAATCTGCCGCGCCCGGCAGTGGCATGCCGTGGCGTTTAACCAGCTCCGGCTTGTAATCAAACGTGTCCACATGGCTGATCGCCCCCGAGCAGAAAATCATGAGCACGTTCTTCGCCCTCGGCTCGAAATGCGGTGCCCTCGGTGCGTAGGGGCGCGAGGGGTCGATCAGCGGACGGATCGGATCGTTCGCCAGCAGGCCTTTCTGGGCCAGTAGAGATGTCAAAGCGATGCTACCCAGCCCGCTGACGCTTTGATTTAGGAAGGTGCGACGTGAGAGAAGATGATTTTGCATGGCTGGAATTAATAAAGGGTCATGAACTCGCTCGTGTTGAACAGCGCCCGGCAGAACATCGCCAGTCCGTGCTCGGAAATCAGTTTCGTGGATGCGCTCAGCTCATCCGCACGCGGATCACGCTGGTAGGCCAGTTGAAACGCCCGCTTCACCTGCGCCTCCGCCGTCTTGCCCGCGTCCTTGTCGAGCCGTGTGGCAAACAAACCGGCCTGCTGCATCGCAAAGGTACTATTCAAGAAATTCAGCGCCTGCAACGGCGTCGTGCTCGACGTGCGTCGTGGCGCGATCTGACCCGCGTCGGGCACATCAAACGCGCCAAACGTGTCATCGAGCTGCACGCGTGGCTTGCTCTGATAAATCATGCGCCGGAACGTGTCGGTGCCGAACTCCTTCTTCGACTGATACACCTTAACGTAATTGTCATTCGCGTCGAACAGATCGAAGCCCGGCCCGCCCATCGTGAGATCCAGCACACTGCTCACCGCCAGGATCGTGTCGCGCAACGGCTCAGCCTCGATGCGTCGCGTTGGGAAACGCCACAGCAGCCGCGAACCTGAGTCCGCGAGCATTCCCGCATCATGCGCCGCGCTCGACTGTCGATACGCCGCCGAGTTCATGATCAGGCGATGCATTTCCTTCAAACTCCAGCCGCGCTTCATGAATTCCGTCGCCAGCCAGTCCAGCAGCTCAGGATGCGACGGTTTGCCGCCGTTGAAGCCCAGATCACTTGGCGTATCGACGATGCCGGTGCCGAAATGGTAGTGCCAGATTCGATTCACCATCACGCGTGCCGTCAGCGGATTCTGCGGATCGGTCAGCCACTTCGCCAAAGCCATGCGCCGCTCCGGTTCGCGCGTGTCCTTCGCCAGATCGAGCTTTGCACCGAGTTGCGAGAGCGCTCCTGGCGCGATTTCTTCCTTTGGCGACAACGGATCGCCGCGATGCAGTCGGAAGGTCGGTCCTGGTTGCTCAAACTTGCCGAGATAGGCCATTGGGAAGCTTGTGAGCGTCTTCAACTCCCGTTGCAGCACCGCACGCCTCTCACTGTGCTTCTTCACTTCGGCAGCGTTTTCACCCGTGACACCACTCAGCGTCGGAACATCGCGAATCCGCTCCCGATAATCCGCCGCCAGTCGATCCGCTGACGACGCCACCGCCTTCCAGGCTTTTCCATCAAGCGACACCTCGATCACATAATCCGTCGCCAGACGATCCTGATAAACCTTGCCCTTTTCCACGCGATCTCGGCTCCAAACCACGCTGCTGATGGTCTCTTCACGCGGCAGTTCGATTTGCAGCCAGCCTTTGCCCGCGTTCTTCGAAATCCAGCTCTTGGCGTTGCCATACAGTCCGTCATTCGCATGCGCGATCTGGTGGACTGGATTCGATCCATCGCTGTAAACATCCGAGGCCGTCACCTTGGCTCCGTTTTTCGCCAAGGCCACGTTCTTGCCGCCCGCAAAGACCTCCAGCTCATCAATGCAGGGTTGACTACCAATCGTTGCGTGAATCGTGAAGCGCACGAACTTCGCTTTCACCGCGTCAAAGCTCTCGCGATTCGCCAGATGCGTCACCGGTGCGCGAAGATGCGGCTGCGAGGCTGGTTTGGCCTCATCCGATGCTTCAAATAGCACCGCATCTGCCACCGTTGGCCCGCCGAGCTTGCCGCTGCGCAGGATCACGATGGATTCCTTCGTCAGCGCATGCGTTCCGGCAAATTTGAAGCCGCTCCAGCGCTTTTGCTCAGGAATCGCCCCGCTGCCGTCGGCAAATTTGCTTTGATCCACCACGGCGATTTCCTTCTGGTCATTCTTCGTGTTCGCATCGCCGTCGAGATCGAGAATGTAGCGCGCATCCTTCGCATGCGTCGTCCACGCGCCCCAAGACAGCCAGACGCGCTGTTTGCCTGCTACTCGCGGATTCCACGAAAAGAAATCCTTGCCCACTTCGCCGCTCTTCGCACTCCAGTAGCGGTAGCTCTCGCCGAGATTGGGCAATCGAGTCGAATCGCCCGGATCGGACAATTGACCGAACTCCGTGCCTGGCGAGTACTCTATCGGCTTTCCATTCGTCGGCTGCTCGATCTGCACACAGCCGATGGCATCCGGCTTCGTCGGTGGCGGCAGGTCATCATCCACCAGCACACGCTTCGTGAGCTGCGCCTTCGGTTGGAAGCGTGACAACGTCGCATCAATCGCCGCGATCTCCTGCCGCACGCTCTCCGCCTTCTTCTGCCGCTGTTCCGAATCCGCTGGGCGCAACTCACGCTCCGCATGCTGCACGCCCTCAAAGATGGCCCGCACGCGGAAGTAATCCACCTGGCTCACCGGATCGAATTTGTGATCATGGCAGCGCGCACATCCCACCGTAAGTCCTAGGAAGGTGCTGCTCGTGGTGCTCACGAGATCATGCATCTCATCTGCCCGTTGATTCGCCCGCAGCACCGGGTCCTGGCCCTTCACCTGATCCCAGGCTCCCGCTACAAGGAACCCCGTGCCCTCATCCGCGCCAAGTTGGTCTCCGGCGATCTGCTCCCGCACAAACTGGTCATATGGCTTGTCCTCATTGAGTGAACGAATGACGTAATCCCGATACGGCCACGCATTCGGCCGCACGCGGTTCATTTCAAAGCCGTGGCTCTCCGCAAAGCGCACCACATCCAGCCAGTGCCGTGCCCAGCGTTCGCCATAGCGCGGTGATGCTAGCAGGCGGTCGATTAGATGCTGGATGCTGGATGCTTGATCCTGGATGAACTCTTTCTCGAAGGCGGTGACTTCTGCGGGCGTCGGTGGCAGTCCGACCAGATCAAAGCTCGCGCGGCGGATGAACGTGCGGGCGTCCGCTGGCGGATTCATCGCGAGTCCCTTCTCCTTCAGCTTCTCGGTGATGAAAGCATTGATGGAGCTGTGCTTGGTGGGTTTCAGGGGCAGAAAAGCCCAGTGGGTCACATCGCCCTTCGGTTTCTCCTTCAGCACGATCTCTTGCGGCCATGCGGCACCCAGGTCGATCCAGCGTTTGATCAAATCAGCCTCCGCAGACGAGAGCGCGGGCTTTTTCTTCGGCATCTCGGCTTTCTCGCCGGGTGACTCCGGCACGATCATCGTGTAGAGCAGCGATTCCGACGCTTTGCCCGGAACGATGGCCGGACCCTCGCCACCGCCTTTTAGCGTCGTTTCGAGCGTCTCCATGTTAAGTCCGCCTTTGGTCGTCACGTCGTTGTGGCACTCGACGCAGTTTTTCACCAGAATGGGAGCCACCTGCTCGTGAAACAGCTTTGCTGCATCAGATTCAGCGGTCAGCAAGCGAGTGCTCGCGATCAGTAAGGAGAAGGGAAGAAGGGATTTCATGCTCAGTGAGATTTTTTGGGCTTCGGCAGGGCCAGATCAGCTTCGGCGGTGATCAGATGCTCGCGCATGGCCTTT
>JBIKYB010000132.1:0-13686 GCA_044355475.1 Prosthecobacter sp. | reverse complement strand
CGGCATCAACACCGCCGCCGTCAAAACGCCGCACGTCATCGACGAAGCCGCCAACGCCTTCGGCTGCCAGTGTCTCGTCGTAGCCATCGACGCGAAACGCAACGACCGCAGCTCCTGGACCGTCTTCACGCACGGCGGTCGCAACGCCACCGAACTCGACGCTGTCGAATGGGCCGCCGAGGTCTGCAAACGCGGCGCAGGCGAAATCCTGCTCACCAGCATGGACTCCGACGGCACCAAGGCCGGTTATGACATCGCTTTGACGCGTGCTGTCAGCGAAGCCGTCACCATTCCCGTCATCGCCAGCGGCGGTGCCGGCAATCTTGACCACATGGTCGATGTCCTCCGCGACGGCAAAGCCGACGCCGTCCTCGCGGCGAGCATCTTCCACTTTGGCGAATACACGGTGGGTGATGTGAAGAAGTATCTCGGCGCACGCGGTGTGCCGGTGCGGCTGTAGTGTGCGGCTGAAATTTGTTCGCCAGCTATCAAGGAGTTGGAACCCCGTTCTTTTTGCCTTTCAGCAAGGCCCGCTTAATCGCCCACTGCCACTGCATCTCGTTGTTATGAATCACTCGGTCCCATAGATGTCCTGGCTGTATTTGCAATTGCCGCCGAGAAAGCCTCGCTAGGCTTGTCCAATGCTGGTGAATGATATATGCCGCATTTCCGTTTTGTGCTCGCTCCAGCAACACAGATTCCGTCCAATCGTAAATAAAGGCAACATAGCCATCAAAATCATCTGAACCCTCTACCAAATGTGAAGGAGTTAGGCCTTTTGCGAATTCGATTCTCTGTAGGCGTTCCTCATGACCGCCGCACAGACGTGCTTGGTTTTCGAGCCAGGCATCGAGAAAAGCATAGCCATCCTCATCAGCAGGCAGAATCCTCCAGGGAACCCGAATTGCCGTCACGGAATCAGAAAGGTATTCCCCAACTTCTTTTTCGATGTTGGACAAGATCGTGAGCTTGGTTCCGAGCAGCTTTGCCCAGTGCTCAAGCTTCTTTCCGTGAGCAATCTGCAAGGCTGCTTCCCGGGCGGCATATTTCTCCAAAGCCTCACGATACTTGAGCATCTGTTCATGGTGAGAGAGTGCGGCTTCATGATTTTCTTCCAACCATTGATTAAACTTGAGAGCGTCTTGCTCTGGAAGAAATCCAGATGCAATGCTTTCGATTTTCGAACGCTCATCACCGCTTGAGCGAACCAAACTGTGATAAAGGCTCCACCTCACCGATGAGTTACAAAGCACGTTTTTTGCAGCCAGTTTATCAACCAAAGAGAGAAAGCGCCTCGACTTGGCTCTCAACATGGGATTTTTCCCCTTGAAGGAGAGTTTAGGCCATTCGGTTTTGTCAGGTTTTCGATCTGGCATTTCAGGAGACTCAAATTTGGGAAGCCTCGGCTGGCGCTGAACTTTGCGCCTTAAAAGATACATTAATAGAAAAAGTCTTCTGGGCTGACCTCGTTCTCTGATGCCTTGACGAATGCGAGGTGCAAGCTCGGCAAATGTCATGCGCCAAGCATCTCCACTAGTCGGCAATGCTTGAGGCTTCGTCGTTTCTCCGCTCATAATGTTATGCACTGCGTGAGCGCAACAATGCGCTGAGGTCAACTCGCTGTCATTGTCGATTATTCTCTGCTTGGAATCCGGCACGCCATCCGTGTAGGCTGCACGCATGACTCCTTCCAACCTCTCCCGCCGTCAGTTCGGAACCCTCGCCAGCGTCAGCGCCATCGCCGCGATGCTGCAAATGCAGATTGAAGCCGCCGACAAGGCCGCCGGAGGCAAGGTGCGGCACTCGGCGTGCAAGTGGTGTTACAAAGAGATCCCGCTGGAGGATTTCTGCCTCGCAGCGAAGCAGATTGGTCTGGAGTCGGTTGAACTGCTCGATCCGAAGGATTTCGCCACGGTCAAAAAGCACGGCCTGCATTGCGCCATGGTCAGCTATCCTACCATCGAAGGCCCTGGCGGCGTGAAGATCGGGCCCATTCCGAAGGGCTGGAACCGCATCGAGCATCACGATTTGCTCGTGCAGGCCTATGAGCCGCTGTTGAAAGAGTCTGCAGAAGCCGGGTTCAAACAAGTTATCTGCTTCAGCGGCAACCGCGAGGGCATGAGCGACGAGCAGGGCCTCGAAAACTGCGCCAAGGGCCTCCAGCGCCTGCTTCCGCTGTGCGAGAAGCTCGGCGTCACGCTCGTGATGGAGCTGCTCAACAGCAAGGTGAACCACCCCGACTACATGTGCGATCACAGCGCCTGGGGTGTCGCTTTGTGCAAAAAGCTCGCCTCACCTCACTTCAAGCTGCTCTACGACATCTACCACATGCAAATCATGGAGGGCGATGTCATTGCCACGATCCGCCGCGATCACGAATTCTTCGCCCACTACCACACCGGCGGCGTCCCCGGCCGTGCCGAGATCGACGAGACGCAGGAGTTGAATTATCCCGCCATCATCAAAGCCATCCAAGAAACCGGTTACACCGGCTACCTCGGCCAAGAGTTCATCCCCAAACGCCCCGACAAGCTCGCTTCGCTCAAACAGGGCGTGCAGATCTGCACGGTGGCTTGATCGCATTCACCGCAGCGGCTCCGTGCCCTCGCTGAGGATTGAGAGATAGGCGTCGTAGGCATAGAGGCGACCGTACTTGCCGCCGGTGATCTCGCGAACGATGCCGAGGGTCTGCATCTGCGTCAGGGCGCTGCGGGCGGTGTTGACGGCCATGTCGAGCTTGTTGGCGATGGCGTTGACGCTGGCCACGGGCTGAAGCTGAAGCTGCTGATGAATGCGGATGATGTTTCCAGCAGCGCGCCCCAGGCCCGTGATTCTCTCCAGGTCAGTGGCGAACAATGTCCGCAAGCGACGAGCGGAGGCGACCGCCTGCTCCGCCGTTTGCTTCACACCATGGAGGAAGAAGCGCATCCACCCCTCCCAGTCGCCCGTTCGGCGCACGTTTTGCAGGTGATCATAGTACTCGGAGCGGTGCTCTTTGAAGTAGAGGCTGAGATAGAGCAGCGGCTCGTTCATCACTCCCTCGGCACAAAGCAGGAAGGTGATCAGCAGGCGGCCCAGGCGGCCATTGCCATCCAGAAACGGGTGGATTGTCTCGAACTGGACATGGACGAGCGCCGCCTTGATCAGGGCAGGGGTGGCTACCGGGTCGTCGTGCATGAATTTCTCCAGCGCACCGAGGCAGTTCATGAGTTCATCGGGCGGAGGCGGTACAAATCGAGCTGTTCCTGGCCGACTGCCACCGATCCAGTTCTGGCTGCGGCGGAATTCACCGGGTTCCTTTGTCCCTCCGCGAACGCCGGACATCAAAATGGCGTGGATTTCTTTGATGAGCCGCAAAGACAGCGGAAAACCTTCGCGCAGGCGTTTCAGGCCGTGATCCAAAGCGGCGACGTAGTTGGAAACCTCCTGCACGTCATCGACAGGGACGCCGGGAGCGGCTTCCAGTTCGTACATGAGCAGGTCAGACAAAGAGGACTGGGTGCCTTCGATCTGAGATGACACGACGGCCTCCTTTCTCACATAGGCATAGATAAAAATGTCAGGATGCGGCAGCAACGCGGAAATGCCGTCCAGCCTGCCAACCGCCATAGCCGCCTGCTCCGCCAGGTGCCGCAATTCATGATCCCAAACCAAATCGGGTTCCGGGGGAAGGGCTGCCGGAACGAAGGCACGAAACGATTCCCCCGCTGTGGCGACGGTGACTTCCTGGCCTGTGGTTCGAGTTGGCATGCTTAAAGTTCAACTTGGTCGCCCAAAATGACTTTTCAGCAAACAGAAAGTCAAAATAATCCGTCAAATTGACTTTTAGCCACCCCCAAATGTCAGAAACTGAAGTTTGACGCTTTCAAGCAGGCACAGGCACCAGCTTCTCCAGCTCCTCCGCCGCCTTTTCCCAATCGCTGGTGAATTTGGGGATCTTGGTCTCCACCGCTTCCAGTTCAGCGCTGAGGGCGCGGAATTGGGCGGCGTCGGCGTACGTCGCTTCTTCCTGGAGGAGGTTAACGATCTCGTGCTTGCGCTTGTCGAGCGTGGCGAGTTCCTGCTCGATCTTGAAAATGCGCAGGTCGAGCTCCTTTTTGGCTTTGCTGTAGGCATTGCGTGCATCGGCCTCGGCACGACGCTGCTGCTTGCTCTTCGGCGGCTCACGGACGGCGGGCGCGGTCCAGGTGGTGGGCTGGGCGTTATGCAGCGTGGCGGTCAAGGCTTCGCGGGCGGAGCCGGACTTGGTTTTGTCGAGGTAGTATTGGTAATCGCCCGCGTAGGGCGTGATGACGCCAGCGCTGACGTGCAGAACCTGCTTGGCCATCTGGCGGATGAAGTGAACGTCATGGCTGATGAACACGAGCGTGCCTTCGTATTGCTCCAACGCGCCGATCAGCGCGTCGATGCTGCCCATGTCGAGATGCGTCGTCGGCTCATCCATGAGCAGGAAGTTCGGCGGATCGAGCAGCAGGCGCACGAGCACGAGGCGGCTCTTTTCACCGCCGCTGAGCACGCCGACGGGCTTGAAGACATCATCCCCGTGAAACAAGAACGAGCCTAGCAGGGTGCGGCACATGTTTTCGCCGGGCCGGCTCGGCAGGTCCATGGCAGACTCGAGCACGGTGTGACGCATGTTGAGCACATCGCCGCGATACTGGGCAAAGTAGCCGAGTTTGACGTTGTGACCGAGTTCACAAGCACCGGCCTGCGGAGTGAGCGCACCGGCGAGGAGTTTGAGCAGCGTCGATTTGCCCGCGCCGTTTGGACCGACGAGCACGGTGCGCTCGCCGCGCTCCATTTCGAGATTGAGGCCGCTGTAAACAGGCTGCGTGCCATAGGCGAAATCAACGTCTTTCACGCGAATGACACGCTGCCCACTGCGAATCGGCTGTGGGAAGCGGAACTTGACCGTCTTGGCGTCGGCCACGGGCGCATCGACTTTTTCGATGCGGTCGATCATCTTCGCCTTGTCTTGCGCACGGGAGGCGAAGTTGGCCTTCGCTTTGAACTTGTCCACCCAGGCCTGCATCTTGGCGAGTTCGCGCTGCTGGTTGTCGTAAGCGCCCTGCAACTGCTCGGCGCGCGCGGCTTTCTCGCGCAGGTAGTTGTCGTAGTTGCCGACGTAGCGGGTGATCTTGCTGTGGGCGATTTCGAGAATGCTGTCGGTGAGGGCGTTCAGGAACTCACGGTCATGTGAGATCATGAGGATCGCGCCCGGATAGCCCTGGAGGTAATTCTGGAACCAGATGAGCGATTCGAGGTCGAGATGATTCGTCGGTTCGTCGAGCAGCAGCAGATCTGGCTCTTGCACGAGCAGACGCGCCAAGTGTGCGCGCATGACCCAGCCGCCGCTGAGCGTGCGAGCGTTGCGCTCGAAGTCGGATTCGCGAAACGCGAGGCCGCTGAGGATGCGCTTGGCCTTCGGCTCCACTTCCCAGCGGCTGTGCTCGTCCACATGTCCGGTGGCGAGTTCGATCACGGTCACATCGTCAATGGGCGCACTTTCCTGCGGCAGGAAGCCGAAGCTGATGCCGCGCTCCATCACCACCTGGCCATCATCCGGCGTGGTATCCTGAAGCAGGAGCGAGAACAACGTCGATTTGCCGGCACCGTTCGGGCCGATCAGGCCGATTTTTTCGCCTCGGTTGATGTGAAACGACACCTGGCTGAACAAAGTGCGACCGGCGTAGGTTTTGCTGACATTGGAAACGGAGAGCATGCGGAATTTGGGGCGTGCATAGTGGCCCTGATTCGCGCCATGTCGAGTTTGCAGGCAGTTTCGTGGCCTGGGGCTTGATCCTTATTTCACACGCCTTTGGGGCAATGCCGCAACAATCCTCAACAGCCTGGGGGCTGAGGAGTGCATCGAATTGGAATAGCTGAGCGTTAAACGGCCAGCGTTGAGCTAGGGCCGCATCACCGGATTTCTTCGCCCGTGGTCGCATTCGCGAGGGTGATCTGCTCACGATGGTAGGCAGGGTCGCTGCGGAAGGTGAGGCGTGCGTGATATTTGCGTTCGAGATCAACGAGGAGCTCGCCATCCTCGGTTTTGAGGCGGGCGAGGACTTCGGGATGGACGACGACTATGATGCTCTTTTGATCCTCTTTGGAGCGGCCCAGCACGGCGATGAGACGACGCTGAAGCTCGACGCTCATGGTGAGCGGTGTTTTGACCTGGCCGTTGCCTTTGCAGTATGGGCAGGGTTCGTAGAGCGTGGTGCCGAGGCTTTCGTTGAGGCGCTGGCGGGTCATCTCCATGAGGCCGAACTGGGAGATGGGGAGCACCTGAGTCTTGGCCTTGTCACGCTTCAAATGGTCGAGCATGAGCTTGTACACGGCCTGCTGGTCGCGGCGGTGCTTCATGTCGATGAAATCGACGACGATGAGGCCGCCCATGTTGCGCAGGCGGAGCTGGCGGGCGACTTCGGCGGCGGCTTCGAGGTTGGTTTCGAGCAGCAGCTTATCGACGTCCTTGTGGCCCTTGTTGCGGCCGGTGTTGACGTCGATGGAGACGAGAGCCTCGGTCTGGTCGATGACGATGTAGCCACCGCAGGGCATCCATACTTGGCGGTAGAAGGCGTTGTCGATCTGCTTCTGAATGCCGTAGTGCTCAAAGATGGCGTTCTGGCCCTGGTAGAAGTTGATACGGCGCTTGGCACGGCCGGAAATGTGAGCGGCCATGCGCTGCATGCGCTCGACGGTGGGCTGGTCATCGCAGGCGACCTCGTCGATGTCTTCGGTTAGGAAGTCACGTACGGTGCGTTCGACGAGATCAGGCTCCTGGAAGCAGCAGACGGGGGCGTTTTGACCGTCGCGCTTGGCGACGATCTGGTCCCACTCGTCAAGGAGGATGTTCAAATCGCGCACGATGTGGCGCGCGCGTTTGCCGGAGGCCTCGGTGCGCAAGATGATGCCCATCCCCTCAGGCAGACTGATTTTTTCGATGATCTTGCGCAGGCGTGAGCGCTCTTTCGGGTCTTCGATCTTGCGGGAGATGCCGCAGGTGTCGTTGAGCGGCATCAGAACGAGCAATCGACCGGCGAGGGAGATGTTGGTGGTGACACGAGGACCTTTGTTGCCGACGGGGCCTTTGGTGACCTGCACCATGATCTCGGAGCCGACGGGGTAGAGCGTGGGGATGTCCTTGGCTTCGATGCGCTTCTTCTTCTTGCTGCCGCCGCGGTTGATCTCCTCCAAACCAGCGTCGAGTGCGGCGGGGATGGCGTCCCAAAAGTGCAGGAAGGCGTTTTTATCGAAACCGATGTCGATGAACATGGCCTTGAGGCCTTGCTCGATGTTGCGGATGCGGCCTTTGAAGACGCTGCCGATGAGGCTCTGGGTGCCGACGCGTTCGATGTTGTATTCCTCAACGATGCCCTTGTCGAGAAGGGCGACGCGGTTCTCCAACTTCTCGCAGTTGATGACGAGGCGGACGCCGCTCTTGATGTCGCGTTTGCCGGTGAGCAGTTCTTTGATTCTTTGTACGAAGGTCAATGCCATGATGTGTTGTCTCCCTGAAATGATGAGGTCTTCAGCGATTGAAGAACTTGCGGAAAAATCCGCCACCGGGGGCGGGTTCGGATGGTTTGCTTTCCTGGGAGCCTCCCCGGTTGAAGATACCGACCCTGCGCACTGGCACGGCCTGGGGCACATTCTGTCCGGAGCTGCTTCCAGCCGATCCTGCTGAATCGGCTTTGCGGCGGATGTTCGGCGTCGCGCTGGGGCGTGTCACCGGCTCATCCACCGCTTCGGCGGCAGGCGCACCCGCGCCTACGTCGCCGTCCTCATCCGTGACGGGAACCAGAGGCACCCCGGCGTCGGCGTATTGGACTTGTGAAACATGATTGAAATGACCGGTGGCGGGTTCCATCGCGACGATGGGCACCTCATAGCCGTTTTCCAAGGCGAGACATTGCTCCAGCACACGTCGCGCGACCGGTGCGGCGCAACCACCGCCTGATTTGCCATTCTGAACTAGAACGCAGACGGCAAACTTGGGATTCTGATAAGGAGCGAAGCTGATGAACCAAGTGTGGTTGTCATCCACCTTCACGCCGCGCTCGTTGCGCCGCCAGTTCTGTGCGGTGCCGGTCTTGCCCGCGACCTCGACGCCAGTGATGCGTGCTCCTTTGCCCGTGCCACCGGGATCATTGACGACCTTCCACATGCCTTTGCGGATAAGTTCGATCTCCTCATCGGTGACATTGGCAGACAAGTCGCCACGAAGGCTCGGCGGGTTTTCGATCACCACCTTCTCGTGGTCCATGACGCGCTTCAGCAGGTGCGGGTTCCAAGCCTTGCCACCATTGGCAACGGTGGCGGTGACGGAAGCCATTTGCAGCGGGGAGGCGAGAACCATGCCTTGTCCGATGGAGGTGTTTGCCGTGTAACCATCACTCCAGCGCTCAGTGGGGCGGTTGGCGCGCAGCCAGTCGGGATTGGGCAGGATGCCAGCCTTTTCATCCTCCAGCTCAATGCCGGTGCGCTCACCCACGCCGAGGATTTTGCCGACCTTAGTGATGTTGGCGATGCCTGCGGCGTTACCATAGCGGTAAAAGAAGCAGTTGCAGGACTTCATGATAGCGTCGCTGAGGCCGATGTTGCCGTGCGAGCCACCACCTTGGCGCTGAATCCAGCATTGCATGGAGGTGTTCCCGTAAGTGACGCTCCCGCTGCAGTTGAAGCGGTTCTTTTGAATGCCCGCCAAGCAGCCCGCAAAAGAGATGGGAATCTTGTAAGTCGAGCCCGGTGCGAAACCCTGCACCGCGCGGTTGAGTAGCGGTACGGTTTTGCTCTCGTTCAAAGCCACCCAATCTGACTCCTGGATGCTTGGGATGAACTGATTTTGATCGTAGGAAGGCACAGAGGCCATCGCCAGCACCTCTCCGGTGGCCGGGTCGATCACTACCACGGAACCGCGACCGACACCGCCATCACGCAAGGCTTTGTCAGCGATGATCTGCATGCGCGCATCAAGCGTGAGGTAAACATCGTTGCCCTTGCGTGGCTCCTCGTATTCCTCAGGCACCTCACCGACCGGCCTGCCGCGCTGGTCGCGTTGCATCACGCGTGCGCCAGGCTTGCCACGCAGATAGTTGTCGAAGCTTTTTTCCACGCCTGCCCCGCCGAAATCATCCGGCACATAATAATCCCAGCCTTTTCGCTCCTCGGTGGAGGCGCGCTGATCATCTGGCAGCCGAACGTATCCGATGATGTGGCAGGCTAGCGCTTTGAGCGGGTAAACACGCGAAGCGCGCTCGGCCACCGTGACGCCGGGCAGGCCGAGATTGTGCTCAGCGATGCGGCTGAACTCCGTGAAGGTCAGGTCATCGCGGTAAACCCACGGCACCGCGCCTCCGAAGCTGCGGTAATGCACTCGCAAGGATTCGGTGGAGTAGCCTTTGTCCACGCCCATCTCGCGCATGCGCGCTGCGATGGTCTCCTCAAAGATCGCGTAGATGTCGAGCTCCGGCTTCTGCCGGCGGATGCCCCGCTCGACGACCTCAAACGTGACTTCAGGCAGCGTCTTTTTAGTCTTCTTGGCCTCACGTTTGTACTCGGAGACCACCTCAGCCAGATTCACGCGGACCTCGAAGCTGGCCTTGTTCGAGGCCAGTACCACACCATTGCGGTCCTTGATCTCTCCACGCGGGCCGGGAATGCGTGCGCGTTCCTTTTTCGCACCCGGGATCATCTTCACAAACTCCTCCCGGCGGTCGATCTGCAGTGACCACAGCCGGAACACGAGTAGCCCAAACCCGGCCAGAATGACGAGGGTCAGAAGATAGAGCCGGAAATGATATTTAACGACCATCGAATCGGTACCTCAGGCCATCGTATTTGATCTCGTAGCTCGACACGCGTGCCAGCGAGTAAAGCAGCAGGAAAATCAGCGGGGAGGCCAGCATCGCCAGCAGCGTGTCAGTGATCATTTTCGACCACAGGCCAGATGGAAAGTGCAGCGATCCCCGCAGGAAGGTGATAATGAGAAACTGCGTCAGCAGCCACACAAACGTGGCCACACCCACCATCAGAACAGGGAGTTCCAAGCGACCGCGCTTGAACAATGGGCGGATGCCTTGCATCAGCGAACCCAGCATGCCAAAGAGTACGATCGATAGTCCGAAAGGCAGGTTGTGGCTGCCAGCGCCCAACTCAGAGTCCGCTCCCGTGCCGAACAAATCCTCGACTCCTGCCATGCTTTCCGTCACACCTTGAAGATGTCGCGCATCCCACAAAAATCCGGTGATAAACGCGAGCACCAACATCATCGAAAAAGGCGCGGCCACTGATGAGCAGAAGAAAAACACCGCTGGCAGGAACAGCGTGGCGTACTGGGCGATCTCCAGCCCAGGAATGAACTCCTGCACCATGAAGGTGAGCAGCAGTAGGATGATGGAGATCGGGTGAAACAGCATGAGGGTCAGGGCTTGGTGGTGGCCGGTGGGTCCGGCATGGGCACGACTGCCTGCATCTCGATCACAAAGACGTGATCCAAGGACGAGAAGTCAACGGCTGGCTCGACGATGGCCTCTCCAGAAATTTCCCGGTTTTCAAATCGCTTCACGCGTCCCAGCAGCAGATCGGGAGGAAAAACGCCCCCCTCGCCGGAAGAGTACACGGATGCACCGGCATTGATGTTCGCATTGCGGCTCAGAAAGCGCAGATGCAGCTCAGGGCGCACCTCCAGTGCGGCACGCTCACCCGCCAGGATGCCCTGCTCAAGTGTTCCTTCCACCTTGGCGGAGACGCGGCACATCTCGTCGGTCAGCAGGATCACCTCGGTCATGCGCGGTGCCAGAATGGACGTTTTTCCCACCAAGCCCACGGAGGTGATCACTGGACTGTCCGTGCCGATGCCGTCCAGCGAACCCTTATCGATGATGAGGCTGTTCCAAAAGGCGCTTGATCTGCGGCGGATCACCTTCGCGGCAGTCATTTTGAATGGAGCCGCCTGCTGGAACCCGACGATCTGCCGCAGCTTGGCGTTCTCCTCGATGATCTGATTGTACTTCTGCTGCACGATGCGCCCGCGCTCCACCTGCACGCGCAGCTCGTCCCTTTCACGCATCACCTCGGAGGTGTTGACCTGCGGCTCGGTCAGGGACTCCGCAGCGTTTTGCATCGCCGCACTGGAGTGAATGAACGGAGACAGCAGGCTAAGCACGCGAGACTGAATCTCCCGCGTGGTTTCCGTGTCGAAGGTGAACACGCCGACAAGTCCTGCCACAAAGACAAGCAGCGCGAGGATGTTGAATTTTTTCATGCTGATCCTTTCCTCCGGGCCGTCACACGCTTTGCCATGACATCTTCGTCAGCGCGTTGTTGTGCCGGAGCGGGTAATCAAACTTCAGTGGTGCTGACCTTGCGAAGGAACTCGAGCTCGTTGAGCACGCGTCCGGCTCCTTCACCGACGGCGCTGAGTGGATCTTCCGCCACATGCACTGGCAGCGCAGTTTCTTCCTGCAGCAGTTTGTCCAGTCCGCGCAGCAATGCACCGCCACCGGCCAGCATGATGCCTCGGTCCACCAAGTCGGCGGAAAGCTCGGGCGGGCAGCGTTCCAAAGTGGTGCGCACTGCGTCGATGATCGCATTGAGTGGCTCCAACATCGCCTCGCGTACTTCCTGACTTGTGATCGTGATTGTCTTCGGCAGACCAGCCACCATGTCGCGGCCTTTGACTTCCATCGTCGTCTCCTTGCCCAGCGGGAAAGCCGAGCCAATGCGCAGCTTGATTTCTTCTGCTGTGCGCTCGCCAATCATGAGATTGTAGGCGCGCTTCATGTAATTGATGATCGCCTCGTCGAGTTCATCGCCTGCCACCCGCACGCTGCGGCTGTAAACGATGCCGGATAGGGAAATGATCGCCACCTCCGTGGTGCCACCACCAATATCCACGATCATGTTGCCTGCGGCTTCCTGCACTGGAAGGCCCACGCCGATCGCGGCGGCCATCGGTTCCTCTATCAGGTAAACTTCACGCGCTCCTGCCTGCTCCGCGCTTTCCTTCACTGCACGTTTTTCCACTTCGGTGATGCCAGAGGGCACTGCTATCACCACACGCGGGCCGCGCATCTGGCGGCGTCCGCCCTGCACCTTGCGGATGAAGTGGCGCAGCATCGCTTCGGTCACGCGGAAGTCGGCGATCACGCCGTCTTTGAGTGGACGAATGGCCGTGATACCGCCCGGAGTTCGTCCGAGCATACGTTTGGCATCATCACCCACAGCCACCACCTCATTGGTGCCGGTTTTAACCGCCACCACCGAGGGTTCTCTGAGGACGATGCCGTGATCTTTGACATAAACGAGGGTGTTTGCCGTTCCGAGATCGATACCGATGTCTTGGGCGACGAATCCAAAAAGTTTGCCGAACATTGAGTGTGAGAAGGGAAAATGTTAAAAATAGAACAGGGATGAAAGGCCAAATGCGCCGCGGAGAATCCTAGCTTTTTTGAGAATCACGAAAAGCAACGCGGCGCAGCAAATTCTAACCCATATAAAACTAAAACCACCTGAAAAAGCGTCAAGAGAACTTTCTAAGACCTTAAATTTGACGTTTTCAGGCGCTTTTGGGCTGAAAACGGGCTTTTTTACTCCAAACCGCGAATCAACGTCCCCTGATCGACTCGATAAATGGCCCCGCTCATCATGTCCGCGTCCGCCCAGTCGAGATGAGTTGTCGTGATGATTTTCTGCGTTCCTGGTGGCAGGCAGGCCAGCAAGGCGCGCCTTCGATGCGTGTCCAGTTCGCCAAAAACATCGTCGATGAGCATCAGTGGAGCCTCGCCGCTCGCTTTTTCCAGCACATGGGCCTGAGCCAGTTTCATCGACAGCGCAAACGAACGCTGCTGGCCTTCCGATGCGAACGTCGTCGCGTCGAGTTCATTTAAACGCATGGAGATGTCATCACGATGCGGCCCCAAAGCGGTCGAGCGCAGCCGTGCTTCTTCATCACGCATCATAAGGAGCGCCTCAAACAAGACCGTTGCCTCATCACTCGTGCGTTTGAAGTCAATCCGCGCCTTTTCAGCACCATCACTCAACTTAGCATGTGCTGCGGTCACCTCAGGTTGCAACGCCGCGCACAATTCCGCGCGTCGCTGCCACAAAACGGCCGCAAAGCCGTCCATCACTCGCGCAAACGCATCTGCTTGTTTCCACGCAATCACCGCATCACGTTTTAACACATAATTGCGGCCGCGCAGCGCACGTTCATAACCACGCAGCGCATGCAGGTAATCAGGAAACATCTGGCTCGCCGCAAAATCCAAAAAACGCCGTCGATGCTCCGCCCCACCGCGCAGCAGGTTCATGTCACGATGATCCATCCACACGACCACGCCAGAGGCAGCCAGATAATCAGCCGACTTGCCACAGGTCGTACCATCCAGTGCGAGACGACGCGTCGTGAGTGATTGCGCGTGGCGCAGCCGCTTTCCATGCCATGCAGCCTCCACCAGGCATGTCGAAGCGCCAAAGCGCACCAACTCTGCGCGGTTCGTGGTGCGTGGCGATTGCAGCCGCATCAACACACACGCCGCCTCGATCAGCGAGGTCTTCCCCTGCGCGTTCCGCCCCACCAGCAGCGTCACATCAGGGTGCAGCTCCACCTTCGCCTCGGCGAAGCAGCGGAAATCACGCACAAACAGGTCTGTGAGCATAGGGCGAAGAGCAGAGAGCAAA
>JBIKYB010000421.1:0-4053 GCA_044355475.1 Prosthecobacter sp. | reverse complement strand
AGATTTCTTTTCTGGCTCAGGCAATCTGTGGGTTTTCTGAATCTGCGGGGCCAGCCGCATTTTCACAAAAAGCTGATGACGCGAGGTATAGCGGCAGAAAATCGCGCAGCAGCGGCAGGAAACCGCGTGATACCGGAAGAACCGCGCGCACTTCCGGCGGAACTGCGCTCGCTACCAGCAGGTGGACCAGGCAGCGCTGATTGAACACCGGGCGTTTTCTCGTTGATTGAGCGATGTCTTCCTCCTCCCGCGTCCGTTACCGTGTGGTCGGCTTCATGCTGGCGCTCGGGGCCGTCACTTATCTTGACCGCGCGTGCATCGCCACGCTGGCACCGGACATCCGCCGCGATCTCGGACTGAGCAAGGATGAGATGAGCTGGATCTACAGCGCCTTCGCCATCGCTTACGCGGCGTTTGAGATTCCCACAGCGTGGTGGGCCGACCGCATGGGCACACGCCGAGTGCTGACACGCATCGTGACGTGGTGGTCCGCATTTACGATGGCCAGCGCTGCGGCGTGGAATTTCGGCTCGCTGCTGGTCATCCGCTTTCTCTTTGGGGCAGGTGAGGCAGGCGCGTGGCCGAGCATGGCCCGGACTTTCTCCCGCTGGATCCCCCGCTCCGAACGCGGCACGATCCAGGGCGTTTTCTTTGCGGCCGCACATGTCACGGGAGGCTTGACGCCCATGATCGCGCTGGCGGTGGCGGGCCTGTGCGGGTGGCGCTGGACGTTTGTGATCTTCGGCATCCCCGGCATCGTGTGGGCCATCGCCTGGCACCGCTGGTTCCGCGATGATCCTGAGCAACATGCAGCGGTGAGTCAGGCGGAGCTGGAAAAGATCGTGGCGGGACGCGAGCAAAGCACCGGGCAGCACGAAGGCTGGGCCTATTGGCGGCAATTGCTGCGGCACCGGAACACGCTGCCGCTTTGCCTGATGTATTTCCCCAACAGCTTTGGCTTCTACTTCTGCATTACCTGGCTGCCGGATTATCTGCGGGAGCAGCACGGCTTTGAGTCGATGCGGCTAGGCTTTTTCACCGGCCTGCCCCTGCTGCTGAGCATCGTGGCGGACTTGCTCGGCGGACTGGCCACGGATGCTATCACCCGGCGCTTTGGCTTGCGCCTCGGGCGTGCGGGCGTCGGTGCCGCCTCCTACCTCGTCGCCGGCGGTGCCATGCTGTTGGCGACGACCACCACGCACCCGGAACTCGCGGCGTGGTGCATCGCCACCGCCGTGGCAGCCAGCATGTTCACCCTCGGTGCCTCCTGGGGAACGGTCATCGACGTCGGCGGCAGTCACACCGGGGTGGTGAGCGCGGCGATGAACACGAGCGGCCAGATCGGCAGCGTGGTCTGTCCGCTCATCGTGATCTGGCTGCAGCAGCACTACGACTGGAATGCCCCGCTGTATCTCATTGGCGGTCTGTTCCTGGTGGGAGCCGTCGCCTGGGGCTTCATCAACCCGAAGCGGAAGATTTTTGAGTAGCAGGAGCCTGTTCTCACTTGCCGGTGTCACCACGCTTTCCAAGCGGCGGACAGACGGCGCAGCCCCTCATGAGGGAGAACGGGTGATGAGAACGTCAATGGGGAGCGGGAGGCCTTCAGGTGAGAGGAGGACATTGGCGGGGTGAACGTCCCAGATGTCAAAGCCCTCGAAACGAAGCGAGAGGGAGCCTTCGTAACCGATGCCACGCCAGGGGAGCAAGGTGAACCCGGCGGTCCGGAAGGCTGCCTCCAGCTCCTCCAAGCTAGCGCGGCGTCCGTGCAATCCAAGCTGGCTGGTGATGATACGCCACTGGTGCGGCCGCTGCTGCCAGAGGCCGATGAGGTGGATGTCATCGCCCAGAACCTCGTTTTGCCAAAGCAGTCGCTGGAGGTAGTCCTGCGGGGTGGCATTGTGCATGAAGGGCGTGCCTTGATCATCCCAACTGACGGTGTAGCCACAGGAGGAGACCTTGGTGAACTTGATCCAGCGCCCGGTGGCCTCATCCAACGTCACGTCATGCTCACGCCCCCCCTCGCGCTCGGGAGCGGGAAAATCTAACGGGAGGACTGCGCCACAGGAACCAGCCCATTCGATGAGGGCGGCCCACTGCCGCTCCGGGCCGGAGAAGTCCCCGTCCTCCCCATCAACTGCTCCATCTGCGCATACGCGACGGCGGACGAAAGCCGAGGCATTCGCGAGCGCGCCTGCCGTGCCAGCCTGGAGTAATCTTTGAGTGTCATGCGGGAGCATACGGGTCAAGCGGGCAGCATCAAGCGGCGGCAAGCGGGCGGGTGAGCGGCGGGAGACTTATGATTGACGATTTTTGATTTTTGATTTGGACGGGCTCTTCCTTGCAGTGGTGGGGACCGTGAGGCTTTCGATCTGATCGCGGTCGGCTTCGAGGAAGGCGCGAAGTTTCTCGGCAGAAGGCAGGGCGACTAGGTAGCGAGAGACGAAGAGCTTCTGGTCCATGCCAGCGGTGGCGAACTCTACTTCGGCACCGTCGCGATCACTGCACAGGAGAATGCCCACGGGCGGGTTGTCGCCCTCGGACATCATGTGGGCCTTGAACCAGTTCACGTAGAAGTTCATCTGCCCTGCATCCGCTGGCTGGAAGGGGCGCACTTTGAGATCGATGACCACATGGCAGCGGAGGATGCGGTGGTAGAAGACAAGGTCCACGCGATGATGGCGGCGCCCCTCGGTCATGCGGAACTGACGGGCCTCGAAACAGAAGCCGCGACCCAGTTCGAGGATAAACTTTTGCAGATGATCAAGGAGGGCGGTTTCGAGTTCGTGCTCGGAGTATTCCGGGCGGTCCACGAGGCCGGTGAACTCCAGGATATAAGGGTCTCGGAGGGCGTCGGCGATGGTTTGACGGGACTCTTGTTTATGAGCGCGTTCGATGACGGTCTTCTTGTTCTTGGAAAGCCCCGTGCGCTCAAAAAGCAGTGAGCCAATCTGCCTGCGCAGTTGCCGGACTGACCAATGTCCCACGAGGCACTCGCGCTCGTAAAAAGCACGTTGCCAAGGATCTTCAAGGCGCATGAGTTCCTGGAGCTTGGACCAAGAAAGTCGCAGAAGCTCCACGGCAGGCAGAGGAGGCGGCAATTCGCGGGACACTGTCCCGCGAATCTTGCCGCGAGAGGCATCTTCCTCGATCTCAGGGAGATTCGGAAGGGCCAATTCGCGGGACGCTGTCCCGCGAATTTGCGGATAGGCCCGATAGAGCACGCGGCAGTCACGAAGCGCACGCGGGTCGCCGAGGCCTTTCACCTCGCGCATCGTGAGGTCATTGGCGAGAGCCTCCAAGAGGCGCTCCCCATACTTGGCGCGGTCTTTGCCCTGCTGCTCAAATTCCACGATCCAGGCTCCCACGAGCCAGTTCCGAATCACCAATGCCTGATCAGCGAACGAGGCAACACGCCCCTGCAACTCGGTGGTCGCGGTAGTGATGGCTTTGACGAGGCTGGCGTAGTTCATGGGATCAAGCGGCAAGCTGGCGGGTGAGAGTTTGGCGTTCGGGTTTCATACGTGCATTTTGAAGAGGAATAGCGTCACCGGGAACTTCCGAATGCATCTTCAGTGGTCACTCACTTCCCCATCCACCCCATGGCCCCCATCCACTCGGCGCAGCGCTGAGGCCATTGGTTGATGGGCTGTTTGTTGTCGCGCATGCCGAAGCCGTGGCCGCCTTTCGTGAAAAGGTGGAGTTCGGCGGGGATCTGGTGCTTCTTGTATTCGAGGTAGAGCAGCGTGGAGGCGGTGGGATTTTGGCCATCGTCGTGAGCGCAGGCGATGAAGAGCGGCGGGGCATCCGCAGGCACGGTGAAGCCGTCTTTGAGCTTGGTGGGGTCTTGGGGGTCGAGGAAGCCGCCGCCGTAGATCATGACGCCGAAGTTTGGCAAGGCGGACGCCGCAGGGCGATCACAGGCGATGTGGGCGAGGAGATTGCCACCGGCGCTGAAGCCGAGGAGGCCGACGCGGTTGGGGTCGAGGCTCCATTCCTTGGCGTGTTCACGGACAAGCGCGATGGCCTGGGCGGCATCGGCGACGGGCTTTTCAT
>JBIKYB010000130.1:0-13829 GCA_044355475.1 Prosthecobacter sp. | reverse complement strand
GCGGGCTTGAAGGGCTGATTTTGAGCCTGGGCGATCTCAGACTCAGTCGCGCCTTTGGCCCGCAGACGGCTGCGCTCATAGATTCGAGCTTTTTGGATTTCCAGCATGGAGACGACGTTCATTGACCGCCTCCTGCCGGGCCTGTTCAAAACTGCCCTGTGTTCAGCAGCACCAGCGTGCATGCCTCTTCGCAGGCAATGCCCGCGTTTTGCAGAGCATCGGCCAGCGCCGTGTTTTCCGCGCCAGGGTTGAAAATCACCCGCCGTGGCTTCAGGGCGATGAGTTTTTCCGTCAGCCCGTTCGAAATCGCCGCGCCGACATACATCGTCACGGTGTCCACCGGGCTGGTGATCGCGCTCAAATCCGCCACCACGGTGATGCCTTCGATCTCCGTGAGCTTGGGATGAACGGCCACCACTTCATGACCGTGTTTTCGGAGCAGCAGCAGAGCGCGATGGCTGTAGCGTTCTGGATTGTTGCTGGCTCCGATGATGACGACGCGTTGTTTGCTTATGATTTTTGATCCTCTTCATCCAAGTGAAACAGATGCAGCGCCCGATGCGCCGCGGGTGCCAGGACGATGCCCATCACCGAAATGAACACCAGCCCGCTGAACAAGGCGTAAAACGAGGCAAACAGCTTCGCCTCGTCCGATGGCAGTTCTCCCACCGGCCCCATGCCGCCCAGGATCATTGAGGCGTTCAGCAGGCTGTCGATCCAGCCAAATTCGGCGATGAAATGATAGCCCAGCACACCAATGGCGAGCGCCACGCCGATCACGACAAAGGCAAGGCCGAAAAACTTCACCGCACGCCTGAAAAAGATGTGGCGTGGGGCAAGCGGCTCGGTGCGTGACTCAAACATGAGCGCCATCATCCCGGCGACGCGGCGAATTGCAACAGCGCTCCGCTTTCGGACCATGTTGTCGAACGTTGCATCAACCCTTTGCCTCTATAGCCTCATCCCATGAGTCCGAGACCCTGGATCATCGCCGAAACAAATTGGAAGCACGTCAAAGCCACGCGCTATGAGGTCGCTATGCTGCCGTGGGGAGCCACGGAAGCGCACAACTGGCACCTGCCCTACGCCACCGACTCGCTGCAAAACGACGCCATCGCCGCCGAGGCGGGCCGCATCGCCTGGGAAGCGGGTGCGAAGGTCGGAATCCTGCCGAACATGCCCTTTGGGGTACAGACCGGCCAGCTCGATGTGCCTTTCTCCATCAACATGAATCCCACCACCCAAATGATGGTGCTGGAAGACATCATCTCCAGCCTGGAAGGCGTCGGAGTGATGAAATTCGTCATCATGAACGGCCATGGTGGCAACGACTTCCGCCAGATGTTGCGCGAGCTTCAGGCCCGGCACCCGAAGATGTTCCTCTCCACCGTCTCGTGGTTCCAAGCCGTCAAAGGCGACGATATCTTCGACATCGTTGGCGATCATGCGGATGAGCGCGAAACCAGTTTGATCATGCATCTGCATCCCCATCTGGTGCTGCCGAAGTCTGAATGGGGAGTCGGCACTGACAACCGCTGGAAGCTGAAAGCCATCAACGAAAAATGGGCCTGGGCGCAGCGTGCATGGACGAAGGCCACGAACGACACCGGCAGCGGCGATCCCCAGCACAGCACCGCCGAGAAAGGGAAACGCTACTTTGAGGCTCTTGGAGCCAAAATCGCGACCTACCTCATCGAACTGGCTGCCGCTGACATCAGCGATCTTTACGAGACGTCGAAATGATCCGCTTCCTCGTCAGCCGCATCGTCCAAGGACTCGTCGTGATCTTCGCGGTGATCACGATCACGTTCACACTGTCGAAGCTGGTGCCGGGTGGCGCGGTGAGAAATGAGCGCAATGTCACCGAGGAGGCGCGGAAAGCGCAGGAGGAGTATTACGGCCTGAACAAGCCGTGGATCGTGCAGCTCGGCCTTCAGCTCAAGCATTACGCCACGCTGGATCTGCCGGACTCCTACCACTACAAAGGCCGCGGTGTGGATGAGATCATCGCTTCTGGATTTCCGGTGTCTGCGGCGGTGGGTGTGGCGGCTTTGCTCATCGCGCTGGCCATCGGCGTGCCGCTGGGAGCGCTCGCCGCGCTGCGGCCAAACACGCTGGAAGATCGTGCCAGCACGTTCGCGGCAACGCTTGGCATTTGCACGCCCAGCATGGTGCTGGGTCCGCTGATTGCGATGCTGTTTGGCCTGAAGCTGCGCTGGTTCAATGTCGCGGGATGGTTTGACTCGTCGGACTGGGTGCTGCCTGCGCTCACGCTTGGCATCATCTACAGTGCTTACATCGCACGGCTCACACGCGGCAGTTTGCGCGAGACGCTGGCGCAGGAGTTCATCCGCACGGCGCGGGCGAAAGGATCGAGTGAGACCTCGGTCGTCTTTTTGCATGCGATGAAGCTCGCCAGCCTGCCGGTGCTCAATTACCTCGGTCCGGCAGCGGCGGGGCTGCTTACCGGCTCGTTCATTGTCGAAACGATCTTCCAATTGCCCGGTCTCGGCCAGTTTTTCATCGCAGCGGCGACGAATGGCGATCATCAGCTCACGATTGCCATCTCCACCTTCTACGCGGCGCTCATCGTCGGCTTCAATCTCTTCGTGGACATCCTTCAGGCTGTTCTGAACCCTCGCATCCGGCTCCAGGCATGAGCAGCACGCCCCAACAGAGTCTTTCCCCGATGCGCGCCGCGTGGCAGCGGCTGATGCGGCAGCGGTTGAACGCGTGGGCGTTTTGGTTTCTTGTCCTGCTCGTGGTCTTATGCGGTATCGGCCCTGAACTCTCGCCTTATGACCAGTCGGAGCAGAATCTCGAGCTCAAGGCCACGAATCCAAGCATCGCGCATTGGCTGGGCACCGATCCGCTCGGGCGTGACATGCTCACGCGCATCCTGCATGGCGGTCGTGTGTCGCTGGAGGTGGGGCTGCTGGCTACGGCGGTCGCGGCGATCATTGGTGTGTTTTACGGCATGGTCTCCGGCCTCGCGGGTGGTCGCATCGACTCTGCGATGATGCGCATCGTGGACATTCTGTATGCGTTTCCTTTCATCAACTTCGTCATCCTGCTCATGGTCATCGTCGGGCGTGAGTTCTGGCTCATCTTTGTGGCGATTGGCGCGGTGGAATGGCTCACGATGGCGCGGGTGGTGCGCGGGCAGGTGCTCGCGTTGAAGAATCTTGAGTTCATCATCGCCGCGCGCGCCAGCGGCGCAGGCTTCTGGCACATTGTGTGGAAACATCTGCTGCCGAATGTGACGGGTCCCGTCATCATCTATGCCAGCCTCACCGTGCCCGGCGTCATGCTGCTGGAGGCGGCGCTGAGCTTTCTCGGCCTCGGCATCCAGCCGCCGGATGCGAGTTGGGGTGTGCTGATTCGTGAAGGCGCGAACTCGATGGAGACTTATCCCTGGCTGCTGCTCTATCCCGGCGTTTTCTTCTCGGCAACACTGCTTGCGCTCAACTTGCTCGGCGATGGCTTGCGCGACGCGTTCGATCCGAAGTCGATGTCGCAGCAGTAGCCGTGAAAAATATTTTCATGATGGCTGAATAGGCGTGACGCGGCCTCGTCACAAGGTGCGGAAACAAATTCCACACACACTCATGAAAGCCATCCTCTCACTTGTCGCTGCAGCCGCTGTTCTTGGTTTTGCAGCCCCCTCCACAGCCAAAGCCGACACCTGCCACAACGGAGCCACCCGCGTTGTCGGCTACAGCTCCTGCGGCACGCCCATCATCGCCGTTTATCGGATTGTCGGTTATGACCACTGCGGTCGCCCTGTCGGCCAGTGGGTCACCCAGACTCCACGCGTGGGCTACAATGCCCCACGTCCAGTCCACGGCTTCAATCCTGGCTTCAGAGGTTCTCATCCTGGATTCAACAACTGCCAGCCCTCCTTCGGCCGCCCACGCAGCGGCGTCAGCTTCAGTTTTGGTTTTGGCAGGTAGTAGCGCCAAAATCTGAGTTTTGAAAACCCCACGCGGCCCCGCCATTGCAAGGCGGGGCCGTTTTGTTGCCACGCATGGCATCGCATGGCATGCTCGACGCCATGCGCTGGATTGTTCGTGTTTTCATTCTCCTCATCGCCCTTGGCGGCATTGCGTGGTTCCACCATCACCGCACGCACCGGCCCACGCGTGTCGATGAAGCCAATCGCGACGGCATCCTGCTCATCGGCAACGGCTCCGAGCCTGCCACGCTGGATCCTCAGCTCGCTAGCGGCCAGCCGGAGCATCACATCTTCCACGCGATCTTTGAGGGACTCATCGCCCCGCTGCCAGAGAATCCTGATGGCGACGGACCAGGTGCCGCCGTGTCCTGGACACACGAGAATTTCACCACCTGGACCTTCAAACTTCAACCGAATGGCCGGTGGAGCGATGGCACGCTGGTGACGACCGCTGATTTCCTCTACGCTTACCAGCGCATCCTCACCCCCCAGCTCGGTGCCGACTACGCAGCCATGCTTTACCCGATGCTGAACGCCGAAGCGTATCACACCGGCAAGTTGTCAGACTTCTCACAAGTCGGCGTAAGGGCGCTCGACTCCCACACGTTGCAAATCACGCTCAAAGGCCCCGCGCCTTACCTGCCGAGCATGCTGAAGCACTACGCATGGTTTCCGGTGCCGAGGCATGTCATCGAGAAGCACGGTAAAATGAATGACCGTGGCAACACCCGCTGGACGCGCCCCGCCAACATGGTCGGCAACGGTCCCTTCAAGCTCAAGAGCTGGCGGGTGAACCAGACCATCGAGGTGGACCGTAATTCGCACTACTGGGACGCTGCGAGCGTGAAACTCAACGGCATCGTCTTCCTGCCCATCGTCAGCGACATCACGGAAGAGCGTGCTTTCCTCGACGGTCAGCTTCACGTCACGCTCACGGCTCCACTCTCGAAAATTCCAGGTTACCGCGAGAGCAAAGCGCCCTTCTTCCACAGCGATCCGCTTCTCAGCGTTTATTTCTACCGCTGCAACGTCACGAAGAAACCCTTTGATGATCCCAAGGTGCGCCGAGCGCTCGCGCTAGCCATCGACCGGGAGAGCATCACACGCAACATCCTCCGCGCCGGGCAGAAACCCGCCACGGGCCTGACACCGCCGGGAACGCTGGCCGAGTATCGCACGCCGGATCTCATGCGCTTCAATCCTGACGAGGCCCGCAAACTTCTCAGCGAGGCGGGCTTCCCAGATGGCAAAGGTTTTCCGACGTTCGACATCCTCATCAACACCAGCGAGGCGCATCGCTCGCTGGCAGAAGCTGTGCAGGCCATGTGGAGGCAGCACCTCAACATTCCCGCCCGTGTGTTGAACCAAGACTGGGGTGTGTATCTCGAATCTCAGCGCAAACTCGACTTTCAGGTCTGCCGTGCCGCTTGGGTGGGCGACTATCTTGATCCTTCCACCTTTCTGGCGATGTGGCAGACCAACGACGGCAATAACAACACCGGCTGGAGCAACTCTCGCTACGACGAACTCATCCAACAGAGCTTTAGCGAGGGGGATGCCGCCAAACGTCTGCAAATCTTGAATGAGGCTGAAACCCTCGTCCTCACCGAGGCCCCGATCCTGCCCGTGTATTGGTACACACACTCGTATCTGATGCGTCCCGAGGTCAAAGGCCTGCGGCCCTCCTTGCTAGAGCACCGGAGTTACAAAGGAGTGGAGTTGAGGCCTTGACCCGGCGGATCAGAAGCCCACGACGTAGAAACGCCCGTCGGAAACCTGCTCGGCTTCTTGGAGCGTGATCCAGCGTTCCTTGAAATCGTCACCCCAACTGTCGCTGAAGGCCATCTCGTTGGTGTCCTTGTTGTAGCCGATGATGAGGACAATGTGGCGGGTGTCCTTGTCCTTGGGCAGGGAGTTGGTCGCAGCCTCAGCAGTGACTTTCGCCCGCCAGGCGGCCCAGTCGGTCACGGTTTTGCGCTCTTTGGTGCGCTTGTTGGCAGTGTCGTTGAAGCCTTTGGTGCTGCACAGGGTCCACATGACGGGCAGCCCTTTGTCGATGTATTTGGCGATCTCCTTGATCTTCAGTTCGCTCTCCCAGGAGTCAAACGAGCGGCGCTTGCTGCGAATCTGTGCAGCCATGCCCGTGAGCATCATATCGACGTTCGTGCCGCCGCCAAAGCCGGTCTGTCCGGCGTTGGCGAGGATGTACATGTCCGCCGGGATGCCGAGGTAACGCATGCTGCGCTCGGCCGTGGCGGGGGCGCAGTAGCCTTTGGGGCCTTGATCGACCATCGGGATGTCACTGATGACGACATCACCGCCCTCTCGCTTCTCCAGATTTGCCAGCGCACGGGAGCGGATGATGGTGTCGTTCACGCTCTCCACCTTGCCACCGGCGTCCGCGAAGGCGGAGGTAACAATCTGGATGCCGACATATTCACCCTCGGCCTCGGCGAGCAGGATGGCATGCCCGCGCCAGTCCCAGCGCTGCATGTTCATGCGTCCGGCTTTCTCACCAAAGCGCTCTTTCTGTGGCGCTCCGAGTTGTTTGGAAAGTGTCGCCGAGATGGCCGCCAGATCTTTGTCCATGGCCTTTTTGACGATCATCGCGGCTTGGGCGGGCGGCGTGTCCTTATCAAAGTGCATTTCACCACTGCCACGGGCACTGAAGAGATCGCCCTTATTGGCAAAGACGAGCGAGAAACCGGTGACCTTGTCGTTTTCGGCATACATCGCCACGGAGAAGGGATGAGCGCCGAACATGAGATAGTCCTCCTTGGTGTAGGAGCGGTAGCTGCTGGAGGTTTTGGTCTTGGACTCAGGCGGGATGCCGAGCTTCTCCGCGATCTCAGTGGCGGATGCGGTCCAGAGCGGCGTCTCACCAAACAACGACTGGCCGACGGCTTCATTCACCACCGCAGGCTCCAGTTTGTCATTCGGACCCGGCTTGTAGGCTGTGGCCGTCGCGGGAGCGGCAGTTGCGGGTGCCAAGGTGCCGGCAGCCTGTTTGATGTAGGCCTGGTCTGCGGCGGAAAACTGGGTGACCGCCAGCGTAAAGCGCTGGCCTGTCGCCATTTCGATGGTGGCGTTCACGTCCTCCACACCGACAAGTCTTGCCTGGATGGCTTTGCCAGAGGCATTGGTGAAAGTACGGAGTTCAGACGACTGTCCGCTCGTTTGAGCCAGAGTCAGTAACAGGGCGAGAAAAACACAGGTCGGGTGCTTCATGGCGGCGTTTGTAGCGCAGCCACCTGTTTTTGTGAAGCATGAAAATGGTGTGCCCCCTCAGATCCACGTCCCCGCCGGGATCACCGCGTCTTTGGGCACGCAGACGATGCCGTCGCGGATGTAGTAGTTCTCAGCATCCATTTCGCTGGGCTTGCCTTCCGGGGTGATGACGACGTTGTCGCCAATGTGGACGTTTTTGTCGATGATCGCGCGTTCGATGCGGCAATTCCGACCGATGCCGGGTGGCGGGCGGCTGAGATCGGTGCCGACGGCACCCGCGTAGAAGTCCGCGCCCATGATGATGCTATCGCGGATGGTGGTGCCAGCTTCGATTTGCGAGCGCACGCCGATGACGGCGGTCTCGATGTGCGCGTCGGTGAGGATGCAACCGTCGGCCAACAAGGCCTCGCGGATGGTGCCGCCGTTGATCTTGGTGGCGGGCAGGGCGCGGGAATGGGAGAAAATGGGTGCTGTGGAGTCAAAGAAGTCGAACTGCGGCACCAGCTTGCAGAGGTCCAGGTTCGCCTGGAAGAAGCTGCGGATGGTGCCGATGTCCTCCCAGTAGCCGTGGAAGTTGTAGGCATGGACGCGGCGGTCCTTGATCGCCGTTGGGATGATGTGCTTGCCGAAGTCGTTGTGGGTGTTGTCCAGGCATTCCTCCAGCACCTTGCGGTTGAAGATGTAGATGCCCATGGAGGCCTGGTACTGCGGCTCGGAGGTGTCGAGGCCGAGGCTGCGCAGGGTTTCTTCCGGCATGCGCAGATTTTTGAGCACGGCAGGGTCTTTCGGCTTCTCGACGAACTCGTGGATGCGGTTGTCCGTGTCAGCGCGCATGATGCCGAAGCCGGTGGCGTCACGGGCGTTCACCGGCAGCGTGGCGATGGTCAGGTCCGCTTCACTGGCGATGTGCTGGCGCATGACTTTGCGGAAGTCCATGCGGTAGAGTTGGTCGCCACTGAGGATGAGGAAGTAATCATGCCCGCCTTCGAGGAAGTAGCGCAAATTTTGCCGCACGGCATCGGCGGTACCCTGGTACCAGCGCTCGCCATCCGGCGTCTGCTGCGCGGCAAGCACCTCGACAAAACCACGCGTGAACTGGTCAAAGCGGTAGGTGCGAGAGAGATGGCGATTCAGCGAGGCGCTGTTGAACTGGGTAAGCACATACACCTGTCGCAGGCCGGAGTTGATGCAGTTGCTGATCGGAATATCGACAAGGCGGTACTTGCCTGCCAGCGGCACGGCCGGTTTCGCACGGTTTTGGGTCAGCGGAAAGAGCCGGGTGCCCGCCCCGCCGCCCATGACAATGGCCAGCGTGCTGCGGCGGAGAAGCGAGTCGGCCTCGACCTGGGAGGATGGGTTAGTGCTCATGGTGAGTTGGGTTGTCTGCCTTTATTTCTCTGCAACAAGCCGGAGAGGCAAGCGTTATCCCTGCCCCATTTTTGGCGGCGACGCGCCCCGCCCTGATCTCTCTTTTACCACCCCCACCAACCTCATGTCCATCTCTGTGTGCCGCTCCGTGTTTTTTGTCATCGCCTGCCTTGCCGCCAGTTCCGTCCGCGCGGCGGTGAGCTTTGAAAAAGACCTGCTTCCGGTCCTCACCAAGAAGTGCATCGACTGCCACAAGGCTCCCTATGAGGAGAACGGCAAGAAAAAGGAGCCCAAGGCCGGTCTCCGTCTCGATGCCTCCTGGGCCATCATCAAAGGCAGTGAGAATGGCCCCGTTCTCACCCCCGGTTCCCCAGACAAAAGCGGTCTCTACGAAGTCGTCATGCTGCCGAAGGACGATGACGGCCACATGCCGCCAAAGGGTGACGATCTCACTCCCGAGGAAATCAAACTGCTCAAGACCTGGATCGAGGAAGGCGCAGACTTCGGCGGCTGGCTCGGCAGCGCCCAGGGCATGCCCGCCGGTGCGGCCACCGAGATGGCCAAGCCGCACAAGCCGCGTGAGCACGAACTCTTCTTCACCGCTCTCGAAAAAGAGGTGAAACCAATCTCCGACGATGTGCTAGCCAAGGCGAAGGCCGCAGGTGCTCAGGTCGCTCCCGTGAAGGTGGAAAGCCCGCTGGTACGCGTCGATTTCCTCACGGGCGTCTCCAAGTGCGATGATGAAAAAGTCGCCGCCCTCCTGCCGCTGAAGGAAAACATCGTTCAGCTCGATCTCGGCCGCACCATCGTCACCGACGCCGCTTTGAAGACCCTTGGCCAGCTTCCGCGCCTCATCTCGCTCGACCTGCGCCAGACCAAAATCACCGACGCCGGGCTGGAATCACTCATCGGCCTGAAAAAACTTCAGACTCTCAATCTTTACGGCACAGAAATCACTGACGCTGGTTTGAAGCACCTCGCGAAGATCAAGAGCCTCAAAAATGTCTATCTCTGGCAGTCCAAGGCCACCAAGGCTGGCGTAAAACAACTCACTGCTGCTGTCCCCGGCCTCAAAGCCACCGTCGAATAACCCAACCCGTTCGTAACCTCATGAAAACTCGTCTTCTTATGCTCACCGCCCTGTTCAACGCTCTTTTCGGCATCGCCAGTGCCGGTGAGGGTGAAAAAGTCAGCTATGACGCCCCCGCCGTCTCCGGCGTCAACCAGGACGGTGCCACCGTGAACTTTGCCGACGTTTACAAGAAAGGCCCCACGGTCGTCTTCTTCTACCCCAAAGCCGACACTCCCGGCTGCACCAAGCAGGCCTGCTCTTTGCGTGATGCCTTCGCGGATCTGACCAAGGACGGCGTCCAGGTGCTCGGTGTGAGCTTCGACAAGCCTGAGGCGCAGAAAAAGTTCAAAGACAAGTTCACGCTGCCATACGACCTCATCGCCGATCCCGAAGGCAAAATCGTCGCCGCCTTCAAAGTCGAAAAAATGCTCAAAGGCGTGCTCTCGCTCGCCAAACGCAGTTGTTTCCTCGTCAAAGACGGCAAGGTCGTCTGGCAGGACTACGCCGCCAGCACCGACCAGCAGGCTGCTGACATCAAGCGCGTCCTCGGCGAGGCAAAGTAAGCCTGTTTACCCATTCTTCTGAAATCCCTGAACGGAGACCGGTGACGGTCTCCGTTTTTTGGATCGCATTCAGGCCGTCGGTGGCGCATCATCTGCCCCCACCGCCCATGACTCTTTGGAAACGTTGTCTGCGCCTCCTGGCGATTGTCATCCTCACGCCTGTGATTTTCCTGCTCGGCTGCCAGTCCAAGCTCATCTACCACCCGAATCCCTATCGGGCGGAGCACGAGACGATGCTGCGCACGGCCAAAGGCGAGCGCGTCACCTTCACCACCTCACAGGGGCGGCAGACCGCGTTTTACATCCCGCCGCGTGCCGCAGGTAGCGCTGGGCCGCAAACAATCTGGCTGTGCTTTGGTGGAAATGGCTCACTGGCGCTGCACTGGCTATATTTTACCGAAGCCTGGGATGATCGCTTCGCCTACTTGCTCGTCGATTATCCCTGCTATGGCGACTGCGAGGGCCAGCCTACACCGGGAAGAATTCGCGAGAGCAGCAAGGCTGCGTTTGAGGCGCTAGCCAAGCATCTTCACACCACCACAGCAGACTTGCAGCCACGTCTCGCCGTGCTGGGGCATTCTCTCGGTGCGGCGGCAGCCTTGATGGCGGCGGAAGACCTCAATGCTCGACGCGGCGTCCTCATCTCACCCTTCACCTCCATGACGGACATGGGGCGCATCGTTCTGGGATGGCCGCTTTGTCATCTCAACCTGCACCGCTTCGACAATCGAAAAACAATGCGCCGCGTGGTCGCGCGTCCAGAGGCGCGTTTCGTGATTTTTCATGGCTCCGAGGACGAGGTGATCCCCCCGCAGATGGGGCGTGCGCTTGCCGCAGAGCATCCGCAGGCCGTGACGTTTCACGAAATCCCGGCCGCGCATCACAACGACATCCTGAGTCTGGTTCAAAGCAGGATCGGCCATGCGATGGCGGAACTTGCGCCCCAGAAGCCTTGAGCGGGACGCTAGCGAAAAAATTTCATCGCAACCGGCGGCAATGCTGTCACTATGAACGCCACAACCATGCCAACCTCCTTTGGACAACTGCTCACTGCGGCGCGTGAAAAACGTGGGTTGTCGCTTGAAGACGCCGCACATGAGACGCGCATCCCGGCGCAGCGCCTGCGCTATTTGGAGGCGGGAAATTTTGCCGCCTTCGGCAGCATGACCTACGCGCGTTCCTTCATCCGTCAGTACAGCGGCTTTTTGGAGGTGGACGCTACCGCAATTCTCGAAGAGCTGCCAGAGGGCGCACTCGGAGGCGAGCGTGACTATCGTTACCTGACCCGCTCTCACGGTGCTTGGCTGCGTGACCACGATGGTGCTCCCGATCGCATCACCGCGCCATCCGCTCGTCGCACGCGCTCGATCAAATCTCCGCTGCCTGCCGCGCTGGCGGTTTTCGCGCTGGTTCTCATCGGCACCGCCATCTGGGGCATGCAACTGGCGGAAACACGGCGCCAGATCGTGCCTGCCGCGCTGCCAGAAAATGACCAAACACCTTCCGTTGCCGAGGAGAAACCATTGACTGCAAACGCCAAGCAGATCATCTCGGTAAAAAGAGCAACCCCAGTCAATTGACCCTATGCCTGCCTCCGAACCCACCCCCGCGCCATCTTCCGGCTGGCTTGAGCCGGTGCTCTGGACCCTGGCCTTTGTGATTGCGGCCGTGGTGGCAGCGGTGGTCAATGAAACGGCCAGAGAGATCGCTGTTCAGGGACTCGCTTATCTCTTTGCGTTCATCACCACCCCCTTTGTGCTCGAAGCTTCTGCCGCTTTCATCGGCCTCTGCGTCGTCTTTGCCATCAATGGCCGCCGCATCGCCAAAGAAGGGGATGGCTGGGTCGTAATGGAAGTGAAAAAGTCCGATGAATTGACGAGCGTGCCTGCTGAGTCGCAGGAAAAGGCGGGCTGAAGCGCAGCGGAGTTGAATCTGGCTGGCCTGCGGCTCGTCCCTGCTTCAACATCCGCTCCCGAGAATGAGTTCTGCCCCACCGTCTGCCCATGCCACGACCGCGAATCTCGCAGCGCGTGTGGTCACGGCGGGAAAATTTTTGCAACTGGCCGGTGGTGAGCCGTTTTTCATGCGCGGGGTCAGTTACGGGCCGTTCAAGCCGAACTCACGATCTGAGCCATTTCCCGAAGATGAGCGTCTTGCCTCCGATCTGCGCCACATCGCCTCCCTCGGCTTCAATACCGTGCGGATTTACGAGCTGCCCACGCCTGCGGTGCTGCGTGAGGTCGAATTCAATAGTCTGCGCCTCATCGTCGGCATTCCGTGGGCTGAGCATGTCGATTTTCTCTCTGACGGCGCACTGCGGCATGAAATCGAGCAACGCATCACGGAAACCACCTCGCGCTTGCGCGACCATGCCTGCATCGCCGCGTTTCTCGTCGGCAACGAGATTGAAAAAACGCTCGTGCGCTGGATGGGGCCGGAGCGGGTGCGTGATTACATCGAGAAGCTGATCCGCATCGCCCGCGAGCGGGCGCCGCAGACGCTCGTTAGCTACGCCACCTACCCTTCCACCGAGTATCTCGTGCCGCGCAATGCGGACTTCCTCGCGGTGAACGTCTATCTTGAGTCACGCGAGGCGTTCTCCGCCTGCCTCTCCCGGCTGCAAAATCTCGCGGGCAACAAGCCGCTGCTCATTACCGAGTTCGGACTCGATGTGAACGCGCATGGCGCAGACAAACAAGCCGAGGTCATGCGCTGGCAGCACGACTGCCTGCTGCGTGGCGGCACCGCAGGCGGCGTGTGGTTCGCCTACACCGATGAATGGCATCGCGGCGGGCAGGAAGTCACCGGCTGGTGCTTTGGCATCGTGGATCGTGAGCGCAACGAGCGGCCCGCATGCGCGGCGGTGCGTGATTTGCCCGCGAAACTGACTGCGCCAGCGAATCCGCCGCGTCTCTCGGTGATCGTCTGCACGCGCAACGGCTCCGCCACGCTGCGCCCTTGCCTCGAATCGCTGCTGGCGCTGCGTTATCCCGATTTCGAGGTTCTGGTGATCGACGACGGCTCCAGCGATGCCACCGCGCAGATCGCGCAAGGCTTCGAGCGCGTGAAATACCATCGTCAGGAGCATGCCGGACTCAGCGTGGCGCGAAATCTCGGCGCGCAGCTCGCCACGGGCTTGATCCTGGCCTACACCGACGATGATTGCATCGCGCATCCCGACTGGCTGCTGCATTTGAGCCATGCGTTCACCGAAGATCACGTCGTGGCCGCTGGCGGGCCAAACATCCCGCCACCGCCGCGCAATGGAGTCGAACGCGTCGTCGCCGCCGCGCCAGGGGCGCCCGCGCATGTGCTGCTGAACGACACCGAGGCCGAGCATCTGCCTGGCTGCAATTTGACGATCCGCAAAGACACGCTTGATCGCATCGGCGGCTTCCGCGCTGAGTTCAAATCCGCCGGTGATGACGTGGATGTCTGCTGGCGGCTGCGCGAGCACGGCACGCTCCGCTTTGTGCCGGGCGCGATGGTCTGGCATCACCGCCGCTTCACCGTGAAGGCTTATTTGAAGCAGCAGCTCGGCTACGGTCATGCCGAGGCATTGCTGATGAAGGCGCATCCAGGCCGCTTCGGCCCGCTGGGCGGTGCGCGCTGGCGCGGCGGCATCTATGGCGACCAGCTTCCC
>JBIKYB010000011.1:0-41502 GCA_044355475.1 Prosthecobacter sp. | reverse complement strand
GCGGCCTTGTTTGTGGATCATCTTCGCCACATCCGTGCCATCAATGAACTCCATGACGATGTAGAGCAGGCCGGCCTGCGCCTCGCCAAACTCATAGACGCCGACGATGCCGGGGTGGGAGAGCTTGCCGAGTGCCCGCGCCTCGTTTTTGAAGCGCTCGGCGAAGCTGGCGTCGGTGTCCTCAAGCTGGTTGGAGAGGATCTTGATGGCCACAGGGCGATCGAGACTGGTCTGCCGCCCCTTGTAAACGGCCCCCATGCCGCCGCGGCCCATCAGGGCTTCAATCTGGTATTGGGGCAGTTGCGCTGAAAGCTCCTCAACGGAGGGCGGCTCCCAGCCTTTGGCGGATGATGAGGAATGACTGTTCACTACCCCTTTCACATTTGAGCACGCAAGTGTCCAGGCTAACGAACAGTTAGGTTAGCCCAAAAAAGCAGTGTGATACCCATAGTCGTGAGTAGCCAAATATACCACCGGAGACGGCAGGGTGGCTGATGTCCCAAACAAAAAGCCTCACACGAACCGCTGCAACAGGGGCAGCAGATCCTCCACCGTCTGTTCCGGCCAAAGTTTGCGGTCGGTCATGAGGGCGGTGTCGAGGGCGCGATGCTCCGGCCAGTTTGGCTCGGTGGGAATTTGTGGGATGACCTGGGCCAGGATGGCCTTGGCGGCGGCGACGTTCGCATGCAGGTGATCGACGACGGATTCGGCGGTGACGGCTTCTTCCTCGATCTTCCAGCAGTCGTAGTCGGTGACCAAGGCCAGCGTGGCGAGCGCGATCTCGGCCTCGCGGGCGAGCTTGGCCTCGGGTAGGTTCGTCATGCCGATGACATCGAAGCCGAGCTGGCGGTGCGCATTGGATTCAGCCCGGGTGGAGAAGGCTGGGCCGTCCATGCAGACGTAGGTGCCGCCGTTGTGGACGCGGCGGCCCTGGGAAACGACGGCGTCATGCAGCAGGGCGCGCAGCTTGTCGGAAAGCGGGTCGCCAAAGGCCACATGGGCGACGATGCCGCGCCCGAAGAAGGTGTGCTGGTCGCGGCGGCTGGTGCGGTCGAAGAACTGGTCTGGCAGCACGATGTCTCGCGGATGATACTGCTCCTGCAGGCTGCCCACGGCGGTGACGGCGATGATCCAGCGCACGTTCAGGCTGCGCAGCGCCCAGAGGTTGGCGCGGTGGTTCAGCTCGGTGGGCAGGATGCGGTGCCCTTTGCCATGCCGGGGCAGGAAATAGACCCGGCGACCGCTCAACGTGCCCGTGACCAAGGCGTCCGAAGGCGGGCCGAAGGGCGTCTGGAGGGTGATTTCCTCGCGATTTTCGAAGCCTTCGAGGTCATACAGGCCGGAGCCACCGATGATGCCAATGGCCGGGGGAAGAGTTTCGCTCATCCTGGCAGGTTAGAAGGCACGAGGGCTGCTTCAACCTGCATCATTCCGTTGCTTGAAAATGTCACGTTCATGCAGGATGAACACAAACCGCGAAAGTCCCGTCTGAAGAGTGCCGTTTACACCAAGCCCGCTGCCATGAAAGCCCTGCTTTTACCTCTGCTGATCCTGCCCGTTCTGACTCTGGCCTCTTGCTCGATGCCCGCGCTGCTAGCCTCCACCGCGCCGCACAAAATCAAGCTGAAGGACGGGCGCGAGGTGATGTGCTCCGGTGAGCCGCAGTACCAGGAGAAAACCGGCTATTATCGCTATCGCACGACCGACCACCGTGACGCGGTCATCCGCGCGGACGAAGTGGCGGGAATCCTGGGGAAAGACGCGTGAGTCCGAGGCCGCTGGTTCTTGCTTCCGCTTCTCCACGCCGGGTGGACCTGCTACGCGAGGCAGGTTTTGATTTTGTGATCGTCGTGCCACAGGTCGAGGAGGCGCACGATGCCACACTGACTCCTGAGCAGCTCACCGTGGAAAATGCCCGCAGGAAGGCGCTCGCGGTCAGCCTGTTTAAGCCCGGTGCTCTGGTGATTGGCGCGGACACGCTGGTTTACGTCGATGGGGAGCCGCTGGGCAAGCCGGCGGACATGCAGGAGGCTCTGACGATGGTGCGGCGGCTGTCGGGTCGCGCTCACGAGGTCTGCACCGGGGTGGCTTTCGCCCGAGATGGCAGGATCGAGCGCGAGCTGCACGTCATCACGCATGTCATTTTCAAGACGCTCAGTAACGCTTTGATTCTGGACTATCACTCCAAAATCAACCCGCTGGACAAAGCAGGCGCCTACGGCATTCAGGAGCACACCGAGATGCTGCTGGAGCGGATGGAGGGCTCCTTTACCAACGTCGTCGGGCTACCAGTGGACGAGGTGGCAGCGGCGTTGCGGGAGCTTAGCGCAGCAGATCCTGCTCCTTGAGAATTTTGCCATCGCCCATGACGGCGGTGAACTTGCCGCCGTTGCGACGGGCCAGATCGGCCATCTCACGCGCCGCGTCTGGCGTGCCCAGCACCGTGGTGTGGATGATGGCACGTTTGCCACGATTGTTTTCCTGCGTGACGATGTCGATCCAGCCCTGCTCGTCCGAGCGCAGGCCGTCGGTCATGAAAAAGATCACCTCGGGCTTCGGGCTGCCTTTGAGGGCCATGAGCAGGCCGCTGCCCCAGTTCGTGCCGCCGGGATTGTTCGACTCGGCGATGATCTTTTTGCTCTTGCTGATGTTAGCAGGGGTCGCCGCTAGGTAGCTGTAACGCGGGATGCTGATGTTGCGGTTCGTCGGCGAAATCTTCCACTCATAGTTGTTCAGCGCACGCATGTCGTTGCTGTCCACCACGTCATGCGGCCAGGCAAAGTCGGAGAAATAGAGGACTTGGTAGGCGGTGCCCACCGCCATCTGACCGATGCTCTTGGCCAACTCACGTTTCAGCAGGTCAAAGCGCGTCAGGCTGCTGCCGCTGACGGCTGCGGACATAGAGCCAGAGACATCCACCACAAACACCACATGCTTTGCCGTGGCCGTGTTACCGAGGAAGGATATTTTCCCACCCGCGCCGCCGGAGGTCACCCCCGCGCCGAAAGATCCAAACGACGACCCGACATTGAGTTCGCTCGCACTGGCGGAGAAATCGACCTCCGGCATCGCGATGTCGCTGATGCCCGTTGAAAGCAGTGGCGAGATTGACGCGGCCATCGGGCTGGTCTGCGGGGCGGCGGTGGTGACTTTTTTCCACGATTCGTTCTCCAGTTCCTCCACGGCGCTCGTCGCCACGATCTCCGGCGGTGTGAAGTCCAGCATCGGCACATGCATGAGGAGCAAAATGAGCGCCACTGCGAGGTGAACGCCGATCGTCATGATCAACGCTCGCTTTTTGGCGTCCATGATCACGGCGGAGTTGTCCGCAGGCGATGCCTCGGGATCAGCGGCGACCTCTGTCGGTGCCTTGGATTCCTCGGTTTCTTTTTTTGCCTGCTGCCTTGGAGATTCCGCTTTTCGTGGCATTTCCACCCTGCTCAGCGGCGTGGGAGCCAAGGGAACAGTAGGAATTTCATCCGCACTCCTGCCAAATGACAGCGCAGGGGTCGCCCGGGGTTCGGCGCGGCGTGGGATGGCGGGTTCGATCTCCTGCCGAGGCTCCGGCACGGTGGCAGGTCGCGCCTTCGGAGTGACAATGGTGGGCGCTTCAATACCCTGCTCAGCAGCAAACGCCTCCCACATCGCGCGACCACTTTGTCCTGCGCCATTGGCGTGATCCGCCTCAGAAGCGCGGTGTTTTTGAGGTGCTGCCGGGGCTTGGACAGAAATCTGCGGCGGCAAGGAGATCGTGGGCGGGTCTTCATGCGCAGGTTCTTCAGCATGAAAGCTCTCGACCTCGTCATGATGCGCTTCTGGCGCAGTCGCTGGCTCGACCTGCGGCGGTCTGGCACTCCGCACCTCCTCTTTGATCACATCCTCGTCATCCACCGAATCAACGGTGGGCAGAAAGCTAAAATCGTCGGGAACGTGCCGGGGCATGGGCGGGGATACTCGCGTCAAACCGCCAGGGTTCAAGGAAGTTCCTGTGAGCCGCTGCCTCACCAACAGGGCTTACGCACCAAAAATCCACCATCGGTCACAAGGCAGCAGGCAGATGATCTCCCGCAGATTCAGAGAGGCCCACGGATTATGTATGAAGTAAATCTGCTGGCCTCCATGAATCTGCGGGAGAAACAAGAACTCCTAGATTCAGTTTTCGATTTCATGCGTAAGCCCTGCCTCACCAAGGCCGGAGCCTTACAATCTGCCAAGCAACATGTAGATGGCGAAGGAACGGCAGGATGAATACAATCACCGCGAAATCATCCAACTCCACCGCCATGCAAAACATCACTGAAACCGTCGCTCCTGCCGCTCCACGCGCTCGCTCCACCAAAAAAGTCGTCTTCATCACCCTTGCCGTCATTCTCGGCTGCGCGGGCATCGCCGCCGCCACCGGGGCGCTCTGGGTCAAGCACACGTTCTATCCTTCGCCCATCCAGCCTGTGAGCCTCACGGCGACTGAGAAAGCGGAGTTTGACAACAAACTGCAAGTCCTCGGCAATCCCGCCGCCATTCCTCCCGACGAGGCCAACCGCACCCTGCTCATTTCCGAGCGTGAAGTGAACGCCTACCTCGCTCAGCAGCAGCTCGGCGAGTCCGTCCAAGTGAAGTTCGGCGACGGCAACGTGTCCGCCGCCTTGATCTTCACCGCGCCAGAGGATTTTCCGGTCTTTCCGAATCAAAAAATCCGCGTGCGCTTCACCTTCGGCACCAGCCTGACACCAGAGCACAAACTCTCGCTGAAGCTCGATGACCTCAGCCTCGGCGGCATCTCACTGCCGAACAGTTGGATCGGCGACATCAAGGGCGTCGATCTCGTGGCCGAAAACGTCGAAACCGACCCGGCGCTGCACAAATTCCTCGCGGGCATCCAGTCCATGGAAGTTCGCGACGGCGCTTTGAAGCTGGTCTTGAACAAGTGATCGAGCCAAGGCTTCGACCTCACGGGCTCGACCTGTCTGCGCCGCAAAAAGCGGTGCCGACAGGCGGTTCAGTGGCTAACGTTCCGTCTGTGAGCTTGGTTAAGCCGATGCCGTTAAGCCATCCCGCTCTGAAGGGGCGAGCCGGAGGCTCGCAAGAACAAGAGCCGGTGGTGAAGCGCGGCTCGGCAAGCGAGAGCCACCGGACCCACCAGCAAACAAGCACGTCTGTGTCACCGCGCCCTGGAAGGGCGCGAGAAGGGTGGGTGCCTTCCCAAAGCATGATCCCACCAAGCGCGCGTTCGCTTCTCGCGCTCCTGCCGGAGCGCGGAGAGAGTCAGAGTTATGCGCGGCCCTCAGTCCGGTGGTTCTCGATGGCTGCGCCATCTGCACCACCGGCTAAGTTCTTTGGAGCCTCCGGCTCGTTCAAACAAACCCACAGTGCCTAGGCTGGCTCAGGAGCATTCCACGGAAGAGCGGCCTCACCGGGCCGTTTACCGGCAGGATTGATCCAATCAACCGGAGGAATCGTTCATTTATCCTGCCGAAGAAGCTGTTTAACCGGCGGTAAAACACGTTCATTCGACAGAAAATTCGGTTTATTCGCCGGTTGATGGGTTGGTTGCGCCGGAAGAATGGATTCATGCGGCGGTTAAACACGTTCTTCTGGCGGTAGAACGGATTCTTTGGCAGGCAAATCGGATTGCCCTGCCGGTTAATCGGCTGCTTGCGCCGGTGGAACGGCTTATTCCGCTCGGAAAAGGGGCTGGAATGCCGGTAAAGGGCATGGAAAGCGCCCTCATTCCGTTTTTGCAGGCGGGGATTCGGCAGAAACGGCGGGAGAATCGGCGCTGGCGGGCAGTGTTTCTGCCGCGGCGGGGCGGGGAACGGTGCTGCGGTAGAGACTGCCGTTCCGGCCCGTCCGTGCTTCGGCAATGACCACCTTCCCCTGCCGGATCATGCGGTTGAGAAAGGTCTTCACCGTGCTGCCATCCGGGAAGTTCCGCGTGACCTTGTACACCGCCCGCTTGAAGTCCTGCGGGGCGAAGCCGCCCTCCGGCATCTGCACCAGGCACTCCAGGAGGATCTCCTCATGCGACTTGCGCTTCTCCGCCGGGGCCAGCGCCTGAAACGGTGCCGCGAAAGCTGGCATGGCAGCCGCGCTCACATTCACCGCTGCCGGGCTGGCTGTCAGCAGCGGTCGATGCTCCTCCAGCAGCGCCCGCACCTTCCGCACCATCTCCAAGTCCGCGACCAACTTGGCCTCCAGCCGTGCCAGAGCATCCGGGGATAAATCAGAAACCGTCATGGCAAAGGGTGATCCATTGATTAAAGGGCGTCAAACGGAAGGTTTTCCGTTTCGGGGCCAATGTCTCAAGCGCGATCTCAGGAGATTGGCATGCATTATCTGCCAAGCATCTGCCCTCAGTGGCATCGAGTTCGTGAAGAGGCACCTGCGCCACGTCCAGCCCGCGAAGCTGCGAGCCGTGCGCTACTACGGCTACCACCACCCCGCCGCGAAGAAGAACCGGCAACGCGTGCAACAAGGCAGCGGAGCCGCTCCCATGATCACCGCGCCGAGAGCACCGTCAGAAGAGGCAGCTCAGAACCAAGAAGCAGGAACCGCGAAGCGAAAACACCTGTGTCCGTGCTGCCAGCAGCCGATGCAAATGATCGCGCGGATCATGCCATCATGGACAAGCGGAGCGCTGTGGGTGCCCGTGCAAAGCCGCGCCCCACCAAGCGAAAAAGGAGCGCAACGAGCATGAAACGCCCACCGCAACAGCCTACGGAACACCACGCTGGAGGCAGTCCACGCACACCGATCGTCTCAGTGCCCGAAAAGAGCCATCGGAGCGCCGAAAACGATGACAACCAAGTCATGGCGGGCACCTCACGCGACGATCAAGAGTCATCGCTCCGCTCAAAACCATCGTCCAAGAGCCAATCCGACATCAACCGCGCCACACAAAGCACATAAGGCCGCACCGGAGCTAGAGTCGGGCTTGTTCAACTACAGGGGCATTTGCTGGCTCGCTTAGGCTCGCAGCAATGCACCCTTTAATGTTAGGCGTTTTCATGGATTCGGAGAAGACGCCGAGCAATAAAGGAACCTATGACGCCGACGATAAAGGCAGGAATGACCCCAAACAACCCGAGCCAATAGAGAGGCTTGATGATGTAATCGACGAGAGAGAAATCGAGGTAAACGAACATCGAAGTGACGGAGCCAGACAAGACGCCGATGAGGAAAACGAAAATCGCAAAAAATCCAGCGAGGAAAGAATAACGGGCGCAACGTGGCCCCCAACGCGGGGCGGCCCACCAGCCAAAAGCGAACATACAACCAAAAGCAACCGCCGCCTGGATAGGGTAGGCAAATGCCAATCGTGTGCCATCGTGGATGCCCGCAACGAGAACGCAAATGCCGATAAGCAAAGGAACTGATAAAGCGAGGCTCCAAGCAATCGCTCGCCGAAATATGATGCCTTGCGGGTTCATAGGGAGTGCGCGCGAAATACGTCTAACGCCAGAACTGACCGACGCGGGCGGCCAGTGGCGTCCGCATTGGCAACTGACGTGGCCCGCCCGCGTTCGGTCCAGTGATCTGGTTAGGCGACGTTCTCACGAAAAACGGGGTGGGAGTGGCTTATTGTAGGAGGCGGGGATGTCAGCTCCCTCCTGCGGGTCATGGAGTATCAAGTTATGCTTCGCAGCAAGTCCCCGTAGATAGGCGAACGCCGCAGCGATGGCCTTGGCATCGCCCGGTAGGAAGCAAGTCGCGATGTCGTAGCCATCCTTGCTCTGCAAAAAAGCGCGGGCCGAATCTGCGCTCTTGGTGTCTGCGGGAAGCCCACGGCTTTGGCAAAACTGGATGAACTCCTCCTCCGTAACCTCACCGTCGTCGAGTGCCCACTGGAGGTCGTGGCAATCTGGCCCCTCTGTCTCGGCGTAGAGACGCAGGTCGCTCCCGTGTAACACGGATGCCGAGCGCATCTCACTGAAAAGGGAGTCGCGTGTGGTTGCCTCGAGCGCCTTCGTTGATTTAAGGATTAAGTCGTAACTCATATTGAAACACAGTGTGGAGTCGCCTAACGATTAAGCTCTGGCACGGGAGGGGTGGCGCAGAGCATGAACGGAGTGGGTGATATTCAAACTGCGATGGACTTTGATATGACAACACGCGCCCTCCCGTTGTCCAGCAGCGCCATTGTTCGCCCTTGGAGTTTAAGCGCTTTCATGGTTTCAGCGTGATTGTGTTGATGCCGTCTCGGAGAATAGACTCCATCTTTGGAAATTCATTCTTCGTGGAGTTAAAATTGAACATGAGCATCTTGCCCTTGTGCGAAGTAATCAGAACAATGTTGTGAATATCTTGGTCTATCGCTCGTGAGGTCATCTCCATCAGAAGCCACTTCTGGCCAGCCAAATCTACGAGAGCATTCTGTTTCCATTCGATCCCTGGAATTATGCGGTCGAATACCTTCGTGAACGCCTCCTGTACATCCGGCAGGTCGGATAGTTTGACAGATTGCTCTTGGAGTTGATAGGCGATAGTTGTCGATCTGTCTTCTGTGCCAACTACCTGCTTGGGTGCGTTAACTGAGGGATACTTCACGTTGATTTCTTCTTGCGAGAGTTCGGAGAACTCTCCTGGAATGCTAAAAACGACTGAGCCGCCGTCGATGGTAACGTCCTTCGATGAGGCAAAGGAACTCAGCAGCAAAAAGACGACGATACGAATGGTGTTGGCTTGCATGGTGTGTAGTCCCGTTGGTGGGCTAACGGTTAAAAGTATTCCTTGGTTATCCTGAAGTCGGCGAAGTCATGCCTCTGAACCCGCGCTATCTCTGGAAAGTTGCTGAGCCAACTCACGAGTTAAAGCAACCTCTGCGTCCTTCGATCCAAGCCAGTTTAGTGCTATGTGATGCTTCTTAGCGATTGTGTGAAGCGTGAGGATTCGCTGTCCGCTCACCTCGCTCTGGCTCAAGCCGGTGATCTCAGCGTAGGGCAATCTAAATGGTCGCTTGATTGGGAATCCGACCGGAAATGAAATGGCCTCGTTGGTCAAGACAACGTCCGGCACTCCATGAACCAATGTGGTGACAATCATCCACCCAGCAACCAAGACGAAGAGAATAGATAATGCTGTAAGAACCCAATAGAAGGTCGAGGCACCTGAGGGACTAAACTCGATGATCCCATTCAGTATGAGTCCCTTCGTGTTCGTGGATGCCTTTTGGCCAATCACGGCGGCACAAGCACCGAAAAAAAGGCCGCAAATGAGCATGACCTTCAGTGAAGGTCGGCAGCGGAATGTCATGGATTGCTGTTCTGATGTTATCATGGTGGGCGTGTTGATCCGTGCAAATATGATTCACAGAACGTGTGCTTTGTCAGCAGATTTATATCCACGGATTTGTTCGAATAGTGCGGACTGGAGCTTCCATAGGTGTCGATAGACACTCCTATGTTGGAGTAAGGTAATAAAAATGTTGGTTTGCACGCACCTAGGAGTAAAAATCCACTGTCCAATAGCACTGGAGTGGTGCCGCCGTTGCGTAAGTCTGATGACAACTTACTTCCCGCCAAACTGCTTTTGATAAAGCGTCTTGAACGGGTTCTCGGCGGCGAGTGGGGCTTTTTCGTTCACGAGCAGGGGCTGCACGCTGTCCCACCACTGGGTGTAGGCGGTGGTGAGTTGTTTCACGACGTCGGGATTGGCGGCGGCGAGGTCGGTTTGCTCGCCGGGATCGGTTTGGAGATCGAAGAGCTGCCATTGGGGCTGGGCGACGGCTTCAGGTCCGGCGTTGAGGATGCCCGGAGTTTGTTTCGGTGCGGCGGCGGCCTTGGCCTTGTTTTTGGCCTTGTTTTTGGCCTTGGCTTTGGCATTTGGATTGCCGCCTCGCGCTTCGCTGACGAGGTGCCAGCGGCTGGTGCGGACGCTGCAGTTGGTGAACTGGTATTTCTGCGGGTCGGCGTCCTTCGGCCAGCGGCCGACGTGGGTGAAGAGCTGGCGGTCGGCCCATGCGGCGTGCGGATTTTCGAGCAAGGAAACAAGGCTGCGGCCTTCGACCTGCGTTTTGACCTCGTCCGTGAGCTTGGCACCGGCGAGTTCGGCGAGGGTGGGGAAGAAGTCGATGTGGGCGGTGAGTTGGGTCACCGGGGCAGGGGAGAGCGTGCCGGGCCAGCGCCAGAGGCTGCTGGCCTTGATGCCGCCCATCCAGGGCGTGCCTTTTTGGGCACGCAGGCCTGCGTTGTAGGTTTTCACCCCGGCGGTGCCGCCGTTGTCGTTGATGAAGATGACGAGCGTGTCGTTCTCGATGCCCCATTCCTTCAGCTTGGCGAGCAGGAGGCCGAGATTTTGATCAATGTTATGCAGCATGCCGAAGAAGCTGGCGGCGTCATCGCCCTCGACCTTGCCGGCATAGAGCGCCTTGTCTTCGGGCCGGGCGATGTAGGGGCCGTGCGGGGCGTTGGTGGCGATGTGGCAGTAGAAGGGCTGCTTGCCCTTCACGCTCTCGATCCACTTTTTCGCCTGGGCAAAGAAGACATCGGTGCAGTAGCCCTGGGTCTTCTCGAACTTGCCGTTGTGCAGGATGGCGGGGTCGAAGTACTTGTTCCCCGGCGCGTCGCCACAACTGCCGGGATAGGTCTGACCAATGCCCCCGGCACCGTGGATGAACATCTCGTCAAAACCCCGCGCGCTGGGCCAGTATTCCGGTTCGTCGCCGAGATGCCATTTGCCGAAGATGCCGGTGGTATAACCCGCGCTCTTGAGCACTTGCGCGAGCGTGGTGGCCTTCGGCGTGAGGCGCTCACGCTCCAGGATGGTGTGGGTGATGCCGTTCTTAAATTCATGGCGGCCGGTGAGCAACGCGGAGCGTGTGGGGGCGCAGGTGGGACTCACACAGAAGTCCTCAAAGCGCACGCCCTCGGCGTTGAGGCGGTCGAGGTTCGGCGTTTTGAGAATGGGATTGCCGTGGGAGGAGAGATCGCCGTAGCCCTGGTCGTCGGTGAGCAGGAAGATGATGTTCGGACGTTTGCCCGCGAGTTCGGCGTGAACGCTGATGACGCAGAGGAGGCTGAGAAGAAGTGGGCGGATCATGGCTAGGCGCGTTCAACGTCGCGATTGGTGAGGAGATTGCAGCCGGATTGTGTCTGCTGGTCGTAATCGTGCATACGATGACCTCCATGAGCACTGCCCTTTCCAGCCAACCTCGCGTAGTGATCATCGGCGCAGGCTTTGGCGGACTGGCAGTGGCGAAGGCCCTGGGAGACAAGCCGGTGCAGGTCACAGTGCTGGACCGCACGAATCATCACCTGTTCCAGCCGCTGCTTTATCAGGTGGCCACCGCAGGACTCTCCCCCGCGAACATCGCGCAGCCGGTGCGCGGCATTTTGCGCCAGTACAAAAACATCGAGGTGCTGATGGCGGATGTGACGGGATTTGATCTGGAAAAGAAGCTCGTGCTCGCGGGAGAGCGCAGCGTGCCGTTTGACTATCTCATCGTCGCCACGGGGGCGCGGCACAGTTATTTCGGCCACCCGGAGTGGGAGCAGTTCGCGCCGGGACTGAAGACGCTGGAAGACGCGCTCGACATCCGCCGCCGCCTGCTGCTGGCATTTGAAAAAGCCGAGGTGACGAGTGATCCGGTGGAGCGAGAGCGGCTGATGACCTTCGTGATCGTCGGCGCAGGCCCGACGGGCGTGGAAATGGCCGGAGCCATCTCAGAAATCGCCCGTGAGACGATGCTGCGCGACTTCAGGCACATCGACCCGCGTGAGGCGCGGATCATTTTGCTCGATGCGGCGGATCGCGTGCTGCCGGTGTTTGACGCGGAGCTTTCGCGCAAGGCAGAGGAGCAGCTTCGACATCTCAAAGTGAGGGTGCAACTCGGCGTGAGCGTGCAGGACATCAACGCGGAGGGGGTGAGCACGAAAGACAGCTTCATCCATGCGCGCACGGTGATCTGGGCTGCGGGGAATGCCGCGTCGCCACTGGTGAAGGCGCTGCCGGGCACCTTTGACCGCGCCGGGCGCATCCAGATCACGGAGGCACTGAATTTGCCAGACGCGCCGTGCATTTACGTCATCGGCGACACCGCGCTGAGTCTCGGCAAGGACAACAAGCCGCTGCCGGGCGTCTCGCCGGTGGCTTTGCAGCAAGGAGCGCATGCGGCGCGCAACATTCTGGCGCAGATCGAGGGAAAGCCGTTGAAACCCTTCGCCTACTGGAATCGTGGCAGCATGGCCACGATCGGGCGGCATCGTGCGGTGGCGGACGTGAATTTCGCGAAGTTCAGCGGCACGCTGGCCTGGCTGGCGTGGGTGTTCATCCACCTCGTGTTCCTCATGGATTTCCGCAACCGCCTCTCGGTCTTCCTGATCTGGGTTTGGTCTTATTTCACGCGGGATCAGGGAGCACGGCTGATCACGGGGAAGAAATGACGAAACCAGAATGAGGAATGTCGAAGTAAGCCTCAAAAGCCGTGGCGAATCATTCGGCGTTCGGAATCCTTCCTTGATTCGGCATTCGCCATTCTGGTTTCGTCATTCATCTTCTTCGCCTTTCTTGCCCCATCGTGAAACCGGATGCTCCATCACCCAAACGCCGCCGCTGGTGGCGCTGGTTGTTTGATCTCACGGTCATCGCCCTCGTGCTGGCGGCTGGGTTCGGCTTCTGGGCCTGGAAAGAACGCGTGATGCTCGTGAACGCGGCGCTGCTGCGGCTCGGTGGCGATGTGCGGGTGCAGATCACCGCGCTGGAGTGGGAGGACGGAGCACTGCATGTGCGGGAGGTGAGCACGCTGCACGTCCCCCTGGCGCAGCGCGTTGCCAGTGTGAGTCATTTGGAATGGAGGCCGAGCTGGAGCGAGTTGAGCGCAGGCAATCTGGGTGGCTTCAAGGTGGAGGGTGCCACCGTGGATGTGCCGTTTGCGTGGTTTCAACCCACGCCGCGGCAGCCGGGAGCGGCTGCGGCAGGCGCGTCACGCCGCTGGCGGCTGGAATTCGTGGATCTCGCGGAGGCTAAGGTGGTGGTGCGCGATGCGGCATGGAAGCCGCTGTTCAGCATGTTCGTGACGCAGAAGGTCGAAGCGCTTGAAATCGGCGGCCTGAACTCGCCTTCGTTTCAAACGATTGTCACAGACCTGCGGCAAGCGGAGTGGGGCGGGAAGCCGGTGTTCAACGACGCGCATCTCGAAATGGTGATGAGCAAAGATCATCTCGATCTGAAGCATGGATCGCTGCGCGGCGGCAACGTCGATCTGGCCTGGCTGAAGGAGATCAGCCCCGCACTGGCCGCCCAACTTCCGCCGCTCACCGGGGGCATGCAGTGGGAGTGGGAAGGGCGTGATCTCAGCCTTTCGAGCACTGGATTGACTGCCGGCGGCACGCATGATGTGCGCTTGAAAAATCTGCGCCTGCAATTGGCGGACGACGCGGGCGCGGTGACGGCAGACAAGGTCAATTTGAAGATGTCGCAGGACTCCACCGGCCTCTGGCATGTGCAAAACGGCCAGATGATGAAGCCGCAGGTCCACTGGACGCCGAAACTTGAAGCCTTACTGCTGCCGAAGGGAGAGTCCACCTCGAAGGCGGTTTGGAAAGTGCTCGTGGACGCGCTGGAGGTGAAGGATGGCACTGTGGCACTGTCAGCGACGGAACGCAGTCCGGTGGTCGGCGGTTTTGGCTGGAACACGCGGCTGTCGGCGCTGGAGATCACCCCCAGCGGTGTGAAATCAGCCGCGAAGCAGCAGTTGGAGATCACGGAAGTGTCAATGCGCTGGGGAAGAAAGGAAAACAGCCTCCAACACCCGCCTTTCTTCCAACTGAAGGCGCTCAAAGCGGAGGTGGTGCCAGACAAGCTGCTCGGCGCTTGGCAGGTGGAGTCGCTGGTGATGACGAAGCCTCACCTTGAACTCACCCCGGAAAACGGACCCTGGTTTGACAAGATCGTGTCTGAGCCGGTGAAGCCGTCCCCCAGCCCTGCTGACGCGCCCGTGTGGAAGCGGCTGCAGTTTGATCATCTCAGCGTTCAAGAGGGTTCGATGAGCCTGGCGATGCAACTGGCAGAGCGCGTGGAGGCTTCCACCCGGTTTGAAGTCAGCACAGAGCAGGCGATGCAGCACCTCCGCGTCGCTGAACTCAGTGTGCGCATTCCCAAGCGGGCAAACCTGCCGGTGCTGAGCCTGGAGAGCGTGGAGGCAGTGGCCACGCTGCCGGAGATGTGGCGCACGCGGCGTGTGGAGTCGCTCAAACTGGCCGGAGGCCAGATTGAGGTCGGGGACGCGCTCATGACCTTGTTCAACGGCCCTTCGGCGGTGGTGGAGAAAAAGATGGAGGTGACCGCCGAACGCTGGACGGCGAAAAAAATCGAGGTCAAAAAACTCGGCGTCACGCTCATGAGCATCGCCCCTGGCCTGCCGCCGGTGCGTTTTGACGTGACCTTCAGCGCCAACGAGACGCCGCTCGATCTCGACGGCCTGGCGGAGAATGTGGAGCCGCAGCGCATCGTGCTGACGCGGCTACGCATTCCCTCCCCGCATGAGCCGCTGCGCACCGTGGCAGAAATGGATGTGATCGAAGTGACCTACACCCTGGACGGCCTGCTGCACCGCCGCATCGACCGCGTGGAGATCGTCTCGCCGCTGCTCTTCGTGGGCGAGGATTTGTTCTGGTATGTGGAGAGCTACCGGAAATTCATGAAGGGAGAGTCACCGAAGCCGGATGTCACCGTGGGTCCGCAGCTACCACCGCAGCCAGCTGCTCCTGGTTGGCGTGTGGATACGCTGGCCGTGACGGAGGGCCGCCTGCTGCTGGCTCCCAAAGGCGTGCCGCTCAAAGGCTTCAGCAAGCCCTTCCCCTTCAGTTTCACCTCCAAGCTGGAAAGCGGCCAGCTCGACGCGGTGTTCGACATCCCGGCAGATGATTACACGCTGGCGGATCTGAAGATCCAGTTTCTCGGCATGAAGGGCCAGGTGCGGTTCAACCTGCCCATGAAAGACCGGGACAACAACCTGACGGAAACCTTCACCGTGCGGCAACTGCGCTGGAAGGAACTGCACATCGAAAAAGCCCACCTCAGCGTCACCTACGACGTGAATGGCATCTACGGCTCATTCGGTGGCGAGGCCTACGGCGGTTATGTGAACGGTGCCTTCGACATCTACCTCGACGAGGTTTTCACCTGGGATGGCTGGGTTTCGGGCGTGGATGTGAATCTCGGGCCGGTGACGCGGGCGTTGTTTCCCGGCTACCTGCTGCTGGAAGGTGCGGCCGAGGGCAAGCTCGTGGCCACCGGCAACAAGACGGAGCTGTACCAGGCAGACGGCGAGTTCAAAAACCGCACACGCGGCAAGTTCAGCATCCAGGCGCTCAATGACATGATCTCGGAGCTGCCGCCGGTGATGAAAGGGGACATCGCGGATCAAATCACCCGCATCGGACTGGAAACGCTGCGTGACTTCGAGTATGACAGCGTCGATGGCAAAGCACGCTTCTACGGACGTGAGGGCCGCGGACATCTGCGGTTCACCGGGCCGCATGGAGCGCGCAAACTCGACATCAACGTCTATGACCACCGCTGGAAAGAAGACCCCCGCAAGACGGATACATCTGATGCCGAGGAGTAAACTCAACCTGCTGCTGGCGCTTGCCACATCCAGCATTGCCGCCTGCAAAACGCTGCCCGAGATCCCGCTCACCACGCCAAAGCCGTTGGAGGTGAACCTGAACATGCGGCTCGATATTTATCAGTATCGTGGCGACGAGCCGCTAGACAAAGAAGCGGCCAAAGGAGCCAGCGAGGCCACGGTGCGCATGCGCAACCGCATGGCGGAAATCCAGGCACTCAAAAACAACCAACTCGTCGGTGAGGACCATCGCGGCCTGCTGCAAATCCGCGAGGTGCCCGCCGGTGACTGGGGGCCGCAGATGAAAAAAGCCGTGGCCGCTGAAAATGAAGACCGCATGCTTCTCATGCGCCAGAAAGCGAAGGAATCCAACCGCCCGCTGCACGAGATCGAGTCCGAGCAGTGGCGTCTGCGCGCACAGCAGGCGAACACGGGCGAATGGATCGAGATTCCCGGTGCCACGTCCGGCTCGTTTCAGTGGAAACGCGCGGGCGAGGTTGAAAAAAACGTCCCGCCTGTCACTTCTTCTCCCGTCACCACCCCAACACCACCATGAGACTCATCGTTTTTCTCCTGATCGCGCTGGCCGTTGTTCTTGCCCTCACCAATCCCAACGAGGCCGAGTTCCGCAGTCATATGCAGCAGAAGCACGGCATCGCCGGCACGCTCAGCCTGAAGGTGGCCTCCATCTTCTCCGCCGGGACCAGCAGCGGCCTGCACCGCGAGAATTACTACCTGTTCAGCCGCTACTATGTGGGTGGGGACGGCATCCTGCCTCGTGCGGACATGGCCTGGGGCGTCGCGGGAAAGTTTTTTGACATCGAAGAGTCTAGCGAAGAAAAAACCAGGTAACGCCCTGCCTGCGGGCGGCTTATTCCTCCACGTCCGGCTTGGGTGCCGGTTCCTTCGGCGCAGGCATCTCCACTGTCACCTCCAACTCCCAGGCCCGGTTCTTGATGGCCCAGATCACTGCCGCCAGCCCCAGTACTCCCAGCAGCACCAAATGAATCATGCAACCACCCGCGCAGCCAGCGCCGGGAGTTCCTTGGAGGTAGTTGCGGAAACTCGTTTTACCAAAATCACTCACTCCGGCAGGTTGCTCCATCTTGGATTGGACAGCCAGCGATTAACGCCGACTTTTTGACTGTCTTGTCCAAACCTGAATCTTTATCCCGATGCCCAGACGCGCCCAATCCGGAGTACGCCCCGCCCACTGGCTGGGATTGATTGCCATCCTTGCCGTTATCGGCGGCGGTGGTTTCGCCCTCATGAACCGCGCCACCGATCCCATGACCGGTGTCACCGATCTTGAGACAGGCGAGTTTCTCGAAAACGCCACCGCGCTCAGCGGGAACATCTACAAGGTTGAAGGCATCGTTGATGACCGCCTCGATAAATGGCGCGGCACAGACGGTCGCCTCTTCAGCGTGCAGGTCAGTGACGGCTCCGGCAGTTCTTACGTCCCCGTTTGGGTGCCGCCAGACTACACCGGCGCTAACATCCAGCGCGGCCAGCGCTATGTCTTCAAGGTGCGCGTCCAGGAAAATGGCGTGCTCGAAATGCTCGAACTGCTCAAAGTCTAACCGTACCCGCCTATGAAACGTGTTGTCTGCCTCGTCCTCCTTGCCGCGGCCTTTCCGTCGGCGTTTGTTCATGCCCAGGTGCTGCCTGGAATGGCCGGAGGCGGCCAGCCAGCCTCCCCGCAGACAACCAACTCGAACAACAACTACAACGTCGTCCCTGGCTCCGCCTCTGACCGCCAAACGGACACGGCCACCACGCTGGGCAACATGCCGATGGGCGATCCCGGCAGCGAGAACGTCTCCTTCAACGGCAAACTCTGGAACGTGACGAACAACCGCGTCATGCGCTCCCGCTTTGAGACCTACCTCACCACCCCGGAGGCCAACGGCGCGGAAGACCAGGCCTACCGTGATCTCATCGCGCAAATGATGCAGTCCCTCGCGCCCACCAACAAGCCCGGCCCAGAGCCAATGAAAGCGTTTGCCCTCCTGCCAGAAGCCGGCACCTACAAAATCGACGGTGGCCTCTGCAACGCCATCGCCAATGCCATTTGGGATGTCTGGCTCGCCCAGAAAAAACAGCAGAACCTTGGCCTCGCCAACAAGGCCATGCTCGACCGCCGCAAGACGCTCGAATGGAATGCTGACCTAGCCAACAACACCCAGCCGCTGTCCACGCCTCCGCCTGCCAAAGGCCAGACACCGCAGCAAGCCAATGAAAACCGGCAGACCAACAGCGCCTTGGTCGGTCGCACCAGCGGCTACATCAAAGGAATCGCCGAGATTGAGGCTCGCATGAAGCTCAACGAAACCGCCGCCGGACTCTCCGAGATCACCAGCAAGACCGCTTTCCAGGCGCTCATCATTCAGATGTTCCTCCAGCGCCGTTTTGAGCACGCCGTCATCGCTTGCCGCTTCTATCCGAACCTCTTTAAGGACGGCGAGAGCATCCTCCAGCTCGACAAGGACAGCGACGTGCAAAAAATGCTCGCCAGCAGCTTCGGCGTGCCACCCACCATCAGCATGATCGACGGCCTCTCACTTGAAGCCATCCGTAGCGTCGATGAATCCCTCGTGTCCTTTGAAAACCTCGTCGCCCGGCGGGATGTGGACAGCGCTGGCAACCGCCTCCTTGAAGCCTTCGGCGTCGGTGAATACCTCCCACGCGTTCGCCGCCTGCCGATGAGTGAGAAGACCAAGGTGCTCGATTTCGTCCGCAAAAAGAACAAGCTCCTCTCCTTCCTCGAAATGAGGGACTACGCCAGCGCCGAGCAGGTCGTCACTGACCTCCGTAGCCTCTCGGACGACTTCGAGTACGCCAAGCCCCTCGCCGCCATCCAGACCGCCCGCGCTGTCAGTTCCCTTCACATCAGCAAGGCCCGCATGGCCATGGCCAACAAGGACACGAAGACCCTGGAGGCCGAGATGAAGGCCGCTACGGAGATTTGGCCCACCAATCCCGACCTCGCTGGTTTCAGCGGAGATCTCGTCAAAGGCAGCGACATGCGCGCCCAGGCTCTTATGGAGTTTGACCGCCTCCTCAGCCAACGCAACTACCGCCAGATCTTCGAAAATCAGGCCACCTTCATCGCCTCCGTGGCCGACGACCTCGCCCGCAAAGCGCAGCTCGAAAAAGTCCTCAAAGACATGGGCCGTCTGGAGCTCATCATCGGTGGTGCCAAGGAGATCGCCTCCAGCAGCCCCCCCGCCGCCTGGGAAAAAGTCGAAAAAGAATCCAAGCAGTACCCGGATGACCCCGTGCTCAGCAAACTCCGCGCCGACCTCGGCGTGAAGGCCAGCGAGTTCGTCACCGCCATCGAAAACGGCCGCCAGCACGAGGAAAAACAGCAGATCGGTTCCGCCCTCGGCTGGTATCTCAAAGCCAAGCGCATGCACCCGCCGAGCGACTTCGCCCGTGACGGTGTGAAACGCCTCGTCGATCACATTCAAACCGGCGGCGAGTCTCCTGAAGCCAGCGAGCCGTCCTCCGCGCTCAACAACTGAGGCTACGGCTTCGTTTTCCGCTCAAACTCGCGCCACAGGCGCTCGATCGCCTCCTCGGGGTCTTCGAGCATCATGCCTTCTTTGATCTTGCTGGCGAAAATGCCGAAGGAAAATGGTGACACCACCGGCACCTCGCGCAACTGCCAGTCCAGCTCCTGCGCACGCTCCAAAAACACCAATGCTCGTGGCAGGTCGAGAAACGTGTGCGTCGCCTCACGCCGGGCCTGCGTCAGCATGGGATGATCCGGCTCGTGCTTGGCGAGCACTTGGAACAAAATCTCCGCGCTCCAGCGCAGTTGTTTGATGCGTCGTTCCTGACCGGGACGGTTCCGGGGGACCATCAACCCCGTCTGCGCCACACCACGAAACTGCCACTTCACCAGCTCCGAATCCTTCAATACGTCCGCGAGATCGCGCTCCGCGCCCTCCGGCACGAACAACTCGCGCCAAGCCTCGGCCTCCAGCTCCTGAAACGGCTTCAACGTCAGCAGAAAGCCGTAATCGTCGATGGTCACGAGCGCATTACCCCCCACGGCCTGTTTCAAACGTTGCGCGATGATGCGTGACAGTGCGTCATTAGCCGCACGTCCGATCAGGGAGTGAAAAAAGAAGTGCAGCAGTCCTTCGTCATCGGGAGCACCCTCCTTCCGCTCATGGAAGCGCTCGATGAGCATCACCCGCTCTGTCGGGATCACGGAGACCTGCAACTGATTGCGGCAGTGCCTCACCATCGCCGCCGCGTTCGTGGTGGAGATCACAAAGCGCTCCACCAGCCAGTCGCACATCGTGTCATCGTCCTCCGCGTCGAGTCTCGCGGCCAGTTCCGTGCGCAGCGCAGCCACTTCCTGAGCCAGGCCGGATGACAGCGGCATCTTGTTGGCGTTCCAGGCCGGAACGGTGGGCATTTTTCCCACCGCATCTTCCACCTTCACCTCCATCACGCCCGTTTCGACCAGTCTCACCGTGCGTCCGGCCAGCACAAAGATGTCGCCTTTGTTCAGCCGCTTCAAAAACGACTCCTCAATCTGCCCCAGCCTCCGTCTGCCGAGGATGACGCTCACCATGCCCTCGGTGTGGATGACGCCCACATTCGCCAAGTATTCGCGCTCCACCTTGGGCGCTGGCGTGACCAAAAGACCGTCCCGCAGCACGATCTTGCCAAAGGTTTCGCGATACTGCCTCTCCAGCGATCTACCGCCGCCTTCGAGGTAGTTCTGCACCCGGTCAAACTCCCCGCGTGTGAGGTCTTGAAACGGAAACGCCCGCCGGATCACCTCAAAGCACGCGTCTGGCGTGTGTCGCGCCTCCATTGCCATGCCGACGAGGTGCTGCGCCAGCACATCCAGCGGCCGTTCCATGACCCGCACCGGATCGAGCCGCGCCTCCCGCGTCATTTCCGCGCACACGACGCATTCCATGAGGTCGTTCACGTTGGTGGCTACTAAAATGCCATGGCTCTCCTGGTCGATGGAGTGCCCGCTGCGACCGATGCGTTGCAAGGCGCGGCTGATGCCCTTCGGTGTCGAGATCATCACCACGCAGTCCACACTGCCGATGTCGATGCCCAGCTCCAAACTTGTGCTGCACACCACGGCCCGCAGCTCACCACGTTTCAGCCGGTCTTCCACCTCCAGCCGCACATCACGGTCGAGAGACGCGTGATGCGCCTCGATCTTCCCCGCCAGCTTTGGCAGTGCCTCCTTCAAACGAATCGCGATGCTCTCCGTGCCGCTGCGTGTGTTGCAAAACACGATCACGCTCCGATGCCGCCGCACGATGCCTGCGATGTCCTCCAGCACCCGCTGCGCAGTGTAACCTGCCGGCGGATACGGATCACGCCGCAGCGGCGAGAGAACCTCCACCCTGCGTGTGCGCGCCTTCGTCGCCTGCACGATCTCGCAGGCTCGTGACCCCGTGAGAAAACGCGCCAGCAACTCCAGCGGTGCCGCCGTGGCTGATAAACCAATGCGTACCAACGTCGAACGAGTTTTCAATTCGTCCCCACCCTCGGACGGCAAACCCGCGCCACACTCCAGCCGTTCCAACGACACCGCGAGATGCGCCCCGCGCTTGTTTTCTGCCAGCGCGTGCAATTCATCCACAATCACAAAGCGGCAGTGCCCCAGCGCCTCCGCAAACGCCTTCTGCGGCAGCATGATCGCTAAGCTCTCCGGCGTGGTCAGCAGAATGTGTGGCGGTTTGCGCCGCAGTTTCGCCCGCTCCGAGGCCGTCGTATCACCAGTGCGCATCCCGACACGGACCACCTGGCTCAAACCCGCACCCTCCAGCGGCGCACGCAGGTTTTTCTCGATGTCATAGGTCAGCGCCCGCAGCGGCGAGACATACACCGCATGAATGCCATCCTTGAGCGTTCCAGCCTCATGCTCCCGCGTCAGATGATCCAGCACGCCAAGGAAGCCGGCCAGCGTCTTGCCACTGCCCGTCGGTGAGGACAACAAAACCGACCTTCCTGCCAAGATGTGCGGCAGCGTGAGTTCCTGCGCTTCCGTGAGCCTGCCCCGAAACGCCTGGCGCACCCACGCACCCAGGCGCGGATGCAGTTGGCTGGTGTTGGCGGTCCTTTTTTTCGGCACGAATTCTTTTACGCGGGAGATTGACCGCAGGCATCTCTTTCTGCCATCTTCCCAACTCATGAAACGCCTTCTTCTCCTGCTCGCGCTCGGCTCAGCGCAGGCGCAAACACCGGCCTTGCAGCTCGATCTCGGCGCAGGCTTGACCATGGAAATGATCCTCGTCCAGCCCGGCAGCTTCACCCAGGGATCACCCGCCAGCGAAGCCGGGCGTGAGGCGGATGAAGGCCCACAGCGCCGTGTCACCATCACGCGTCCGTTTTACATGGCGAAATTTCCCGTCACTCGCGGCCAGTTCGCGCACTTCGTCGAATCCACGCGCTACCGCACCGAGGCGGAAATCGGGCAGTCCGGCGGCTTCGGCGTCGTAGATGGCAAACTGGTGCAGCAAAAGCAGTTCAACTGGCGCAATCCCGGCTTTGAGCAAACCGACGATCATCCCGTCGTCATCGTCTCCGCGCTCGATGCCGCCGCGTTCTGCAAATGGCTCACCAACAAGTCCGGTCGCCTCTGCGAACTGCCCACCGAGGCGCAGTGGGAGTTCACCTGCCGTGCCGGCACCACGCTCGCGCATTACGCCGCGCCGGTCGATGCCATCTCCTGGCATCGTGGCAACGGTTTGTCTCAAACGCATCCCGTCGGCGAGAAAAAAGCCAACACTTGGGGCTTCCACGACTTCTACGGCCCCGTCTGGCAATGGTGCCGCGATTCGTATGCGCCCTATCCGGCAGGAAACGTGACCGATCCGCTGCAAACGAACCAGAACCTCTCCGACAAGCCACGCCAGGTGCTGCGCGGCGGCTCCATCCTCAGCGACGTGTCCCACTCCCGCTCCGCAGAGCGCTACCGCAACGATGCCCGCAGCCGCAACGCCGACAACGGCTTCCGTATCATCTGCTCCATCGAGCAACGAGCCGTCGCAGCTCCACCGCCGCCTTCGCCTTCACCACCCGCCCATGAAGTCGAGTTTCATCCATCGGCACCCGAGAGCGGAGGCAGTTGGCTAGGAGGATTGTTCAGTCTGGCCATACCGCTGTTCATCCTGTTCATGATCGTGCGCAAGGTGCTCTCCTTCTTCGGCGGCGCGGCGCGCCCCACCGCCATTTCCTCTGGAATGACCGGCCCCGAAGCCGCCGCGATGCTTTCCTCCAAGCCATCGCCGCTCGGCCATCGCTTCACCTTCAACCTCACCGACGACGGTTTCTACATCAACGGACCCGCCGAAGCCGTTGGCTCGCAGCTTCGCTATGAATGCGTCGTCGCCGGCCGCATGATTGCCGACGAGATCGCCTTCACCCCCGGTCCGCAGGGCCAGTTCATCTTCACCGGCAAAAAGCCCTCCAGCGTGCGCGTGCAGACCACCGGCGGAGCCGCAGGCACGGACAGCACCGTCATTTCCGGCGGAACGAGCTTCGACGATGACCGCCATCGCAGCAGTTTCAGCTCATCCTCACGTTATCCGTCCGCCTACTGAGCATGGACGGCCCGGTTTGGATCATCGCCGAAGACAACCAGCAGCCCTGGCTGCTGCGGCGCACAAAGTGGTCCGCAAAGTCCCCTGTGCGGCGCTCCGCCAGCGGATACGACTTCATCACGCCGCACAGAGGACTGTGCGGACCACCATCTGGCTGGCATATCGCATCCGGTGCCTGGACACCCCGCGAAACCATCTTCCTCCCCGAAGCCGACGAACCCCTCGTTTTGATCGGAGCCACACTTCACGCAAATCGTCCCACGACCGAGTGGAGCGATGCTTTGAAGACCAACGGCGGCCTGTTTCGCCTCGGAGACCGTCTTCCACTCATTCAAAGCCTCTGGCTGAACGAATCCGCTGCTGCAGAGCTTCGAGGCACTTCATTGAATGAGATCGCCGAGGCCGCGTTCCAGCGCGGCTGGCGGGTCATCCGCCATGCGAGCCTGGATGTCGGCTTCGATCCCCGCCCTCGCCTTCTCCAAGTCATCACCAGCCTGCAACGCGGCGGCGCGGAGCGCCTTGTTCTCGATTTGCATCATGAATTGCCTCGCTTCGGCGTCAGTTCACATCTCCTGACGCTCGGCTCTCCCACCCGCTCTTCATTCCCTGCACCCGCCGATGCGATTCAACTCCGTCTGCCGCCTGATCCAGCACTCCGCGCCCAGGAAATCATGCGCGTGGCTCGCCAAGTCGGCGCGGATGCCATTCACGCGCATCTCGTCGAAGGCGAAACCCTTTCTCAACTCGATCCCGAGCTGCCGCTGATCGTCACGTTTCACAATCAGCGCCAAAGCTGGCCCGAAGCCATCGAACGGCTGCGCGAAAGGCCGGACGTACTGCTCATCGGCTGCTCGCAGGCTGTGACACGCGAAATCGAGGCCTCCTTTCCTCAACATGCGGCACGCACGGTCTGGAACGGCATTCGCAAGGGATTGCAGCCCATCCAGCCTCCACGGGAGCTAGGCCCTTTAACTTTGATTGCCATCGCCAATCCTCGCCCGCAAAAACGTCTGCCACTGTTGATCGACGTTCTCGCCGAACTGCCCGGCGCGAAGCTAAAGATCGCCGGTGAACCTTCGAGCATTCACGCCGACGCGCAGGCCGAGGTTCATCTCTGCCATGAAAAGATCAACGCGCACGGCCTGGAAGCATCCGTGGAATGGCTCGGAGCAGTGGCAGACGTTTCAGCATTGCTCGCAGAAGCCGATGTGTTCGTTTCCACGAGCACTCATGAAGGTTTGAGCCTCGCGCAACTCGAAGCACTCGCCGCAGGCGTGCCCGTGGTCGCCACAAATGTTGGTGGAGCAGCAGAAATCGCGGCGCGGCATCCAAACAAGATGAGGCTGGTGCCTGCTAACGCGAAACCGTCTGAATTTGCCGCTGCCATTCGTGAACTAGCTGGGAAACCCAGTGATGGCATTCTCGCCGCTGATTTCACGACACCCGTGATGGCCGAGCGTCACGTCTGGCTGTTGCATTCACTCCTATGCCGCTCCGTGAAGCCCAAACGCGGCCTGCTGCTGGTGACGAACAATTTCTCCACCGGCGGAGCGCAAAGCAGCGCCCGGCGCTTGCTCATCCAACTCCACGAAATGGGTGAAACCGTGCGCGCCGTGGTGTTGCAGGAAACGCCGGACGATCCCACGCCGGGACGGACGGCCTTGGTCCAAGCCGGTGTGCCGGTGATGGCGATGGAACCTAGTGAGGCGATGCGTGCTCTGATGCCACTGCTCGAAAGCATCGCGCATGATCCGCCGGAAGCCGTGCTGTTTTGGAATGTCATTCCCGAGCACAAGCTGCTGCTCGCTGACGCGCTGCATGACGTTCGCATCTTCGACGTGAGCCCGGGCGAGATGCTGTTTGCCTCGCTGGAACGCTACTTTGCGAATCCACGGCCCGGTTTGCCGTGTTTGGACGCCAAAGCTTATGGCCGCCGGCTGACAGGCGTGATCGTGAAGCATGCGAACGAGGTCGAACTCGCGGAAAAAGTGTTTCAACGACCCGTGAGCCTGATTCCGAACGGCGTGAATCCGCGTGAGCCGAAACCGGAGGCCGAGAGCGCAAAATGGGTGATCGGCACGGCAGCGCGGATTCATCCGCACAAGCGCTTGGAGGATTTGATCGCCGCATTCCGCCTCGTGCACGCCCAATGGCCGCAAACGCGGCTGCGCATCGCTGGAGGGGCGGACGCAGGTCAGGAGGACTATGCAAAGTCGCTGAAGCAAAGCACCGCAGACCTGCCCGTCGAGTGGCGCGGTGAAATCAGTGATCTCACCGCATTCCACGACAGCCTTTGCGTCTTCGCAATGATCTCGGAGCCAGCGGGCTGCCCCAATGCCTCGCTCGAAGCAATGGCATCGAGCCTGCCCGTGGTCGCGACAGTTGTGGGTGGAGCCACGCAGCAGATCGAAGACGGCGTGACCGGCTGTCTCACGCCGCCGCGTGATGCTGAAGCGCTGGCGGCAGCTTTGATGCGGTTGCTAGAGGATGACGAAGTGCGTTCACGCATGCGAGTGGCGGCGCTAGCGCGAGTGAAGACGCATTTCAGCCTCGATCACATGGCGGCGTCTTATCGAAGCGTGTGTTTGGGCCGCAGATTCAACGATACTTTGACAAGCCTTCCAGATACTGCTGCGCGAGCTCGGTTTGTGGCTTCGTGAAGAAATCCGCAGCGGATGATGACTCCTGCACCTTGCCTGCGGCGAGGAAGACGACCCAGTCGGCAACTTTGCGCGCAAAGCTGATCTCGTGGGTGGCGAGGATGATGCTTTGACCGGCTTCGGCGAGTTCGCGGATGACATCAAGCACCTCGCCAGTCATGACGGGGTCGAGCGCGGAGGTGGGTTCGTCGAGCAGGAGCAAGCGCGGCTTCGGCGCGAGAGCGCGGGCGATGGCGGCACGCTGCTGCTGGCCGCCGGAGAGCTGGCTGGGGCGCTTGTTTTCGTGCCCTTCGAGTCCAAGACGATGCAGCAGTTCCAGCGCACGCTGCGTGGCCTGCGTTTCATACATGCCATGCACCTCGCAAAGCGGGAGCGTGATGTTTTGCAGCGCGGTGAGGTGCGGGAAGAGATTGTAGCCCTGGAAAACGAAGCCGTTAGCGCGGCGCTCGGTCAACGCGCCGTCCTCATCATGCGGCAGCGTGCGTGCGTCGATGCTGACGCTCCCTTCATCCGGCACGAGCAAGCTGCCAAGCACGCGGAGCAGTGTGGACTTGCCGCCGCCGGAGGGGCCGAGCAGCGCGATGACACGCGCTTCATCGCCCGTGGTGAATGAAGCGCCATCGAGCGCTGCGTGTGCTCCGTAGCGCTTCGTCACGGCCTGCGTTTCAAGTTTCATACGCAAATCTCCTCTCCAGACGACGCGCGAGATAAGACAAGGGCAATGTGACGATCAAATAAGCCAGCGCGAGCGGGAGAAAGCCCTCCAGCGGCTTGTAGGTGGCCGCGTTCATGATTTTCACCTTCTGCACGAGTTCCTCGATGCCGATGACGGAGAGCAGCGAGGAGTCTTTGATCAAGGAAACAAGCTGGCCGGTGGTGCCGGGCAGGGCGCGGCGCAAGGCCTGCGGGATGATGACAAAGCGGTAGGTTTGCACTTTGTTAAAGCCGACGGCACGTGCGGCTTCAAGCTGTGAGGCGCTGATGCTTTCGACCGCGCCACGGAAAATCTCGGCCAGATACGCGCCCTCGAAGCAGCCAAGCAGGATGATGCCAGTGAACACGGGCTGGTCGATGCGCAGGGCGTTCGCGATGATGTAATGACCGATGAGCAACTGCACGAGCAGCGGTGAGCCACGCACCAGCTCCACCACGCCGCCGCAGAACATGCGCACCGGTTCCCAAGGCGAACGCCTTCCCAACATGAGCAGAAAGCCGAGCGCGACGCTAACGATCATGGCGATGAGCGAGAGGCCCATCGTGGTGAGCCAGCCGTAGCCGAACTGCTGACGGTAAAGCCACACGCCGTCCCAGTTCCACTTATAGGCCACACTGGAAAACAGCGCGTAAAACACCGCCGAGGCGAGCGCGAGCAATGCCAGCGCGTAAAGCGCACGGCGTGTCGGTGAAACAGTGCTGTCGGGAGAAGCAGGCAAGGCACGTGGATTTACGCCGGGGAGCGGCGGTTTGTCCCGCGCAATTTCACTTCACCGCCGTGGCGATGAGACCGGGCCGCGCTGGCTGCGCCTGCAAAAATAGCGCCACCCCCTTGGCGATGCCTTGTGCGACCTGATCGCGGTAGGACTCGCGCTTCAGCTTCGCGGATTCGCTTTCGCTGGTGATGAACCCGCACTCGACAAGCACGGCGGGACACGAAGCCTGAGCGACGACGGCGTAGCTGCGGGCTTTCGTGCCGCGATTTTGCGCTTTCGTCGCCGTGCAGACCATACGTTGCACGGCGGCGGCGAAATCGGCGCTGTTCACGGGTTTGGACGTGAACTGGCGGGCAGAAAGCGGTGCCGAGTCTGCAAAGTAGGTCTCGATGCCCTCAGCGTCGCTGCCCGAGCCGTCGGTGTTAAGATGCACACTGACAAAGGCGGCGGCCTGATGTTTGCCAGCAAGGGCGGCGCGGTCTTCGAGCGGCAGAAAGACGTCGGTGTCGCGGGTGGTGCGCACGCGCAGGCCAGCGGCTTCGAGTTCGCGCTTCACCCGGCGGGCGAGATCGAGAGCGAGATTTTTTTCAATGATGTCGTTGGCCACGGCCCCACCGTCGTGACCGCCGTGTCCGGCATCCACAATGATGAGAGGCGCGGTTTCATCCCAGCGAGGCAGGGTGGGGGCCGTGAGGGCGGAGTGTTGGCGCTCCAGCCAGACGAGGGATGCAGCACTGCCGCCCAAGGCCGCGAAAGCGACAAGGGTTTGGGCGGTCAGGGCAATGAAATGGCGAAATTTCAAAATTATATTCGGTTATATAAAATATTTGTTTGAATTAACAATCGAATTTTCTACAATAGCCATATGAAGACGCCTCCCGCCGCCTCCCGTGTGCTGAGTTCCCTAGTCGTTATTGGGGGGATGGTTCTGCCGCTCTCGGCCCAGGTTTCCTACACCTACACGGCACCACCACCTCCTGGCTACCCGGCGGCTGGTGCACCGAAACAGACCTCCACGAAGAGCACGCGCCAGTCGGCCGCTGCGGTGCAGACTCCGGCGACCTATCCTAGTTACCCTGGCACTTATCCCCCGCCCCCTGGCTACACCTATCCACCGCCTCCAGGGTATGGCACCGCTCCCAAACCTACGGCATCCAAGTCCACGACCACGAAGCCGAGCACCAAGTCGTCCTCCTCTTCAAAAAAATCCACCGCTGGCCCACCGCCGCCGCCGAAAGTCTATGGCCCGACCGGCGACCTGAGCAGCCAAGTGGCAAAGCTGCGCGACAGCGACAAGGTGCAAAACCTTCGGCTCGGTGAGTTGGAGCGCGATGTGAGCAGCATCAAACGTGGTGGCAAAAGCTCTGGCACCCGCTACGACGGCGGCACCGACCTCGCTGCTCACACGACGTATGTGGCCCGGCCCGGCGACACGCTTTTCCGCATCGCCTCCACGCATCGCGTCAGCGTGGGCGAGATTCAGCAGCTCAACCGCATGACGGAGGACGAGGTCCGCGTCGGTCAGACGCTGCTCATTCCTTCGCCTCATCGTCTTAGCTCACCGACCACGCAGGTGAGTTACCGACCTGCGACCCCTGGCAGTTCATCAACCAGTGCCAGCACATCCACCTATTACACCGTGAAGAAAAACGACAGCCTCAAGGCCATCGCCATCAAGCACAAGATGGCCACCGCCACGCTCGCCAGCGCGAACGGCATCAAGGACGTGAACAAGATCTTCGTCGGCCAGCGCCTGAAAATCCCTGGTCGTAGCAGCAGCGTGGCTTCATCCACCCGCACCACGCCATCTGTGCGTGAATCCAGCGACACGGTGCCTTTGCCAGGTTTTGGCATCTCCGATCCAGCGCCAGCGCCTGCCGCCGGACTGGCCCCAGCACCCACGCCCGCTCCAGCTCTTGCCAAGCCCGCCGCCAGCACGGCGGACAGCCATCGCGGCATCCTCGCCTACCGAGTTGATCGTTCGGACACCATCGAGACCATCGCCGGCCAGTTCAGCACCACCCCGGACCGCATCCGTGAAATCAACCGCCTCAACGCCAGCACTACACTCAAACCCGGCGATGAGATCATGGTGCCCGCAATGGGCGCGGTGTCGGTAAGCGGACGGTAAACCGGTTCTGGCTCACTCCTTCACGAAATCCCGCATCTCATAGAGCTTCGGGTCGCGCAGCGGCTCTTTTCGCGAGGCTTTGGCACGTTTGATCATCTGGGTGAACAGGGCGTCACCAGACTCACCCTCGTCCATGCCGCCAAATTCCGCCTCCAGCTTCTCGGGGTCTTCACCGGATTCGAGGCGGCGTACCATTTCACGCAGCTCCGGCGGCGTTTTGTCGCCCATCATGTCCGTCATCTTGCGCATGAAGTGGCCGAGCTGACGAGGATCAGGGTTTTCCTCGTCCATGCCGCCCATCTCACGCTCCATGTCCGCCATGAAGCTCTCCATTTTGGACTCGTCGATGCCCGCGAAGGGATCATCTGCCGTTTCCTCCTTCGCCTTGCCGATGACGGCGAAGCGCGAAACACGCTTCTCCATTTTCAAACCTTCGCCATCCGGGCAGGACGGCACCTTCTCGCGATAGGCCAGCGAACGGGCCAGGAAGGAATACAGCTTGTTGTTGTCGGGGCAGTAGAACTCGTAGATCGGCATGGTGGGATAGAAAACAACCACCGGACTATAGACAGCCTTCATGGACGCTCAAGAAAAGCCATCTGTGAGTTCCAAGTTTCAAGACGACTCCAGTCGAAACTTGAAACATGAAACTCTCCCCGCCCGTGTGAGACGCTCCATTTCATGAAGCGCCTCCTCCTCAGCCTCCTGCTTGCCGTTCCCGCCCTTGCCCAGCTCCCGCTGGAGTTGAAACCAGGCACACGCATCGCCCTCATCGGAAACTCGCTCTTCGATCGCATGCGCGACGACGGCCAGTTCGAGGCGCTGATGCATCAGCGCTTCGCCAAGGAGAAGCTCGTCTTCCGAAACCTAAGCTGGTCCGCCGACGAAGTCGCCCTCCGCCCCCGCCCAGATGGCTTTGGCGACCTCAACCAGCACCTCACCGAGCACAAGGCGGACGTCATCCTCGCCGCTTTCGGCTTCAACGAGAGCTTCAAAGGCGAAAAGGGCCTCGCTGAGTTCGAGACGCTGCTGAAGGCCTTCCTCATCGAGTTGAAGGCCCATCGCTACAACGGCACCTCCGAGCCGAAAATCGTCCTCGTGAGCCCCACCGCCGCCGAAAAGCCCCACGAGCATCTCAACGCGCAAATCAAGCTTTACGCCAACGCGATGGCAAAAGTGGCGAAGGCTGAGGGCGTTGCCTTTGCGGATGTCTCAAGGAGTGATGGCTTCCAGCCATCAACTGACGGCAAGATGCCGTCACTCCCAGTAACGACCAACGGCGTGCATCTCAGCACCGCAGGCTACGCCGCCTTCGCCGAGCGCCTCTACAACCAGCTCACTCAAGAAACCCCGCCGAAGCTCAACGAAGCCGTCCGCGCTGCTGTCGTCGAAAAGGAGGACAAGTTCTTCCAGCACTACCGCCCGCTGAACTACTACTACATCAAAGGCGGCCGCATGGAGCCCTACGGCGTCGTGAATTTCCCCGGCGAATTGAAGAAGCTCCTCCAAATGACCGAAGCCCGAGACGCCGCCATCTGGTCCTCCGTCAATCAGGTCACCCCGGTCAATCCAGTCCCCCCAGACGACAAAACCACCGATCCCCTCCCCGTCATCACCGGTGACCGCCCCATCAACGAATGGGTCTCTCCCGCGGATGAACTCAAGGCCTTCAAAATCGACCCCCGCTTCGAAGTCAGCCTCTTCGCCAGCGAAGAAGACTTCCCGGAGCTCTTCGTGAAGCCCATCGCCATTCGTTTTGACGCCAAAGGCTGCCTGTGGGTCAGCACCAGCACCACCTACCCGCAAATCATGCCCGGCGAGGCCCCGCAGGACAAGATCCTCATCCTCGAAGACACCAACGGCGATCACCGCGCGGACAAATGCAGCGTGTGGGCCGACAAGCTCGCCATTCCGCTCAGCTTTGAGTTCGGCAACGGCGGCGTCTTCGTCTCCGATCAGCCGCACCTCACTTTCCTCAAAGACGCCGATGGCGATGGCAAGGCCGACCACCGCGAAAAGCTGCTCACCGGCTTCGGCACCGAGGACAGCCACCACGCGCTGCACGACTTCGTCTGGAGTCCCGAGGGCGATCTCATCTTCCGCGAGAGCATCTTCCATCACAGCCAGGTCGAGACACCCTACGGCCCCGTCCGCGCCCGCGAGAGCAGCTTCTTCCGCTACACACCCGCCACCGGCCGCCTGCTCGCCTTTGGCAGTTACCTGAGCACCAACCCCTGGGGCATCACCTTTGACGACTGGGGCTTCCATGTCGGCAGTCATCCCGTCTTCGCCAGCGCCGTGCATGCGCTCAATGCGCCCTACCCCGACATCCACATCCCCGCCGGCAACTACTTCCCCGCCTACAGCGGCACCTGCGGCCAGGAATTCCTCACCAGCAGCCACTGGCCCGCCGACCTGCGCGACAAAAAACACTTCATGCGCGTGCGCTACAAGCCCACCAACGAAGTCGAACTGCACGAATGGGTGGAGCACGACACGCACTTCGAGGAAAAGAAAGTCGGCATCGTCTTCCAGAGCACGAACCTCAGCTTCATCCCCGTGGACATCCAGCAAGGCCCCGACGGCGCGATGTACATCGCCGACTGGTACAACCCCGTCAAAGGCCACGCCCAATACTCCCTCCGCGACACCCGCCGCGACAAAAAATCCGGTCGCATCTGGCGCATCACCGCCAAAGCCCAGCCCCTCGAAGAAGCCCCCAAAATCGCCGGAGCGAGCATCCCCGAGTTGCTCGACCTGCTGAAGAGCGAGAACTACCGCACGCGGTATCGGGCGAAGGTGGAGTTGCGGGAGAGAGACGGCGACAAAGTCACCGAAGTTTTAGGCACACTGAAGTCAGACCCAATTGGCGGTGATGAATTTGGCTTTAGTCGACTGCCCAAACGAGAATTCGTGAATCTTAGGCCGACACTCGAAAGCAGCAAAGTCGCCCAGTGGTCATCTGCTGCACTTCACGATGCTGTTACCAAGATGATGAAGTCTAAAAACCCGCTGGAACGAGCATGTGGTGTTCGGCAACTGAGATGGCGAGGCAAAATGGCCACGTTTGATCCTCAAGGAGACCCTTTTGTGGCTTCAACTTCGATCAAGAACCCGTTGCGTGATGGAGCCAACGACCCCAGCGGCCTCGTCCGCCTCGAAGCAGCCATCGCGGCGAGTTACATCGGCACGCCGGAGGCCTTGGAGGCCGCGCTCGATCTGCTGAAGCACCCGATGGACCCTTACCTCACCTACGCGCTGCGCACCTCGCTCGACAGCCACACGCTGCAGCCGCTTTGGAAGGGCAACACCGCCTTCATGCAGAAGCATCCCGAGCTCGAAAAGTTCCTCAAAGACAGCGAGCCGACCAAACCCGCCCTCATGGCGAAAAAGAAGAAGCCCGAGCCGCCGAACCCCTTCGACGCGCAGCCCGGCCTTCAAACCATCACCATCAAGACCATCCCCGAGCGCCTGCTCTACGACCTGCGCGAGTTCAAAGTCGCCCCCGGAGCCCCCGTGAAGCTCGTTTTCGAAAATCCCGACGTCACCCCGCACAATCTCCTCATCGTCCAGCCCGGCGCGGCGGACGAAGTCGGCATGGCCGGCAACGAAATGGCCAAAACGCCCGACGGCTTCGCCAAAGGCTTCATCCCCGACTCCCCCAAGATCCTGCACAAAACCAAAATGCTCAACCAAGGCGATAGCGAAGTCCTCCGCTTCACCGCACCCACCGCGAAAGGCAAATACCCCTACATCTGCACCTTCCCCGGCCACTGGCTGGTGATGAAAGGCGAGATGATCGTCGAGTGACGAAAGTAGTGCTGGGCTTTAGCCCGCCCAGACTCTCTTCTTGCCAACTCGCACCCGTTTCACCCGGCCACGCCTTCAGGAGCTAAAGCTCATGAGTGCTTTGACACTTCATGCTTGCATCCAGCCGCAGAATCCGTGATGCCCTTGGCATGAAGCCGACCCTTCGCCTCTTTTCTCTCGTCTCCGTGCTTGTTTTGACCCAGTGCGGAAAAGATGCCCCCAAACCTGCTGTCGAACCAAAGCCAGAGGCCGTTGAAAAGCCCGCTGCCGCGCCTGCTCCCGCCAAACCGGAGCAGAAGGCGCTTTATTGGACGCAGGAGATGATGCACACGGAGATCAAGTATCACAATCCGGGCTACACGGGCGACGGCCAGTTCAACATCGAGAGCGGCAAGATCGTCGCGCTGAGCCTGCGCGGCGCGAAGATCGACAACGTGAAGTTTTTGCAGCACATCGAGCCGCTGGCGCTCGACCTGAGCGAGACGCCCATCACCGACTTGCGCCCGATGCAGGGCAAGAAGCTCGTCGAGCTGTATCTGGAGGACACCAAGGTGCAGGACCTCTCGCCGATCCGTGGCATGCCGCTGGAGAAGCTTTACCTGAGCCGCACGCCGGTGCGTGATCTCAGCGCGCTGGAAAACATGCCGCTCACAGAGCTGAACGCGGTCGGCTGCCCCATCGGTGACATCTCCGGCATCGCGAAATGCCCGATCTCGATGCTCTGGCTCACCGACTGCCCGGTGGAAAATATCGCCGCGCTCAAAACCGTGCCACTGGTCAGCGTGACGCTGCATCGCACGAAGGTGAAGGATCTCTCCCCGCTGACCGGCACGGCCTTGCAGCGCCTGCACATCGCCGAAACGCCGGTGACGGATCTGTCACCGCTCAAAGGCATGCGGCTCACACGCCTCGTCTTCACTCCGGCGAACATCACGGCGGGCATTGAGGTGGCGAAATCACTGCCTTTGCAGGAAATCGGCACGCGTTTCGACGACGGGGCCAAGGATTTGCAGCCACCGGCCAGTTTTTGGCCCGCTTACGACGCGGCGGTCAAAGCAGCGCCCAAACCGTGAGAATTCCCAAATTTGTCTTGTCGGCATGTCCCCGCCCCTGCCACAATAACGGCGAATTTCATGAAAGAGTTTGCCTACATCCATGACGAGCGGCAGAACCCCTCGCCCCTGCGCGCGGTGCCCGCGCTGGCGAGTTTCAGCGACGACCAGCTCGACGACGTTTTAAATTCCAGCAGCCTGCTCCAGTGCGAACCGGGCGACTGCATCATCAAAGAGGGCAGCATCGACTCCCGCATCTACGTCCTGCTCAGTGGTGAGCTGGAGGTGCGTGTCGGCGGCAAAAAAGTCGCCGCCATCACCCGCATTGGCGAGGTGTTTGGCGAGCTGGCGCTGGTGAACCAGGACAAGCGCCTCGCCTCGGTCATCGCCTCCACGAAGGCCGTGTGCCTCGCGGTGGACCAGAAATTCCTCCAGGACATCCATCCGCGTGAGGAAGACCCGGATTTCCACGCCTCGCTGTATGAATTCGTGGCACGCCTGATGATGCGCAAGCTGGAGGCCACCTCCAAACGTCTCGCCGAGGTGGAAAAAGAGCTGCGCCTGCTGCGTGAAACGCTGCCGGAGATCCCAACGGCTCCAGTCGTCGTCGCCCCCAAACTCAAACGGCCCGTGAAACGCGCCATCAAAGCGCGGAAGCCCAAACCAGCAGCGAGAAGGCGTTAATCGAGCGCACCAGCGCCAATCGTGATGCGCTTCTCCGGAATCGGCGACTCGATGATGCCGAGTTCCGTTTCCTGTTTCAATCGAAGCTGGCCGCAGGCAGCGGCGATGTCGTGGCCTTTTTCACGGCGCAGCGTGGCGGTGACGCCCGCGTTGGTGAGCACGGATAGAAATGCATCCTGGCTGGCCTCGCTGGGACGCTCCCACTCCAGGCCATCGACCGTATTGTAGGGGATGAGATTAACCTTGGCGTTCGCAGCACGGGCGCGTTTGGCCAGAGCGTGCGCCTGCTGGAGGGAGTCGTTCACATCCGCGATGAGGATGAACTCGAAGGTGAGGAACTGCTTCCGCTTTTGATTCCAGTAATCGAGCGCCTCGAACAGCTCGGCGAGGTTGTGCTTACGATTCACCGGCATGATTTTCTCACGCACCTCGTCGGTCGCACCATGCAGCGAGATGGCGAGGCGGATTTGCAGCGGGAAATCGGCGAGTTTTTTGATCTGCGGTGCCAGACCGCTCGTGCTGACGGTCATGTGCCGCGCCCCGATGCCGATTCCCCACTCGGCGTTGAGGATTTCGATGGCCTTGGTGACGTTGGAAAAATTCGCCAGCGGCTCGCCCATGCCCATGAAGACGAGGTTGTCCACACGCTCGCCCGCATACGCCTCGACCTGCACGATCTGCTCGACGATCTCTGCTGCAGTCAAATTACGCGTGAAACCGGCGAGACCGCTGGCGCAGAATTTGCAGTCGTATGCACAGCCGACCTGACTCGACACACACAACGTGCGGCGGTCCGAATTGCCGCCATACAGCGCGGGATTGGCCGGGATGAGCACCGTTTCGACAAAACGACCGTCCTGGAGCTTGAGCAAAAATTTGCGCGTCGTGTCTGCCGAGCCAGTGACCTTCGCGATGCTCATCGAGCGTGTCACCAGCCGTGTGGCGAGCGCCTCACGCGTCGCCTTGGGCAGATTGGTCATCTCATCGAAACTGGCGACTCGTTTGGCAAACACCCACTCCACGAGCTGTTTCGCGCGAAAGGCCGGCTGGCCGAGCTCCGTGAACACGGCGCTGATCTCCTCCGGCTTCATGCCGAGGAGCGCCTGGGGAGTCGTGTTCGTGCTCATGGGGGCAGCGACAGTGGCGGAGATTTTGAGATTTGGAATTTCAAATCCGCAAATCGCCGACACAGCCACTCACGGCTGCTTTTCCTGCTCACGGAACTGCGTGGGCGTGAGCTTGGTCATCTTCTTGAAGTCCTTGGAGAAGAAGAACTGGTCGTGATAGCCGACCTGACGGGCGATTTCCTTCACGGGATCGTCGGACTCGATAAGGCGGCGCTTCGCCTGATTGATGCGCTCGCGGCGCAACCAGTCGATGGGGCTGGTGCCGATGGCGGCCTTGAACTGGCGGCTGAAATGGCTCTCACTCATGCCGCTGAGGTTGGCGAGCTCTGACACGCGCATCGGCAGGTGAAAATAGAGGCGCATGCGTTCGAGCGCCTTGGACACGGCGGTCGGCAGCTCGGGCTGGACCAGGCCCGGTTCCGACAAGCGCACATGAAAAGCGAGGCCGATCAAGGCGGCGACGGAAGCGCTGGCGAGCGCGGCATCGCTCGGACGAGTGCCTATCATGTGCTGAAAGGCGTTCTCAAACTCCTGCATCACGGATTTTTCATTGATGCCCTCCAGCACCGGCTGCGAACGAACCTGGAGCAGTTCGGCGATGCGATCCAGCGAACGGCCTTCAACGCGCATCCAGTAAAGCTCCCACGGATCACGGTTGTGCGCCCCGTAGAGGTGCGGGTGGTGGCAGTTCACCCACACCAGCGAACCCGCAGTGACTTCGTGCCGCTTTCCGCCCACCTGCACCCAGCCACGTCCTCGGAGGCAGAAAATCAACTCGTGACCAGGATAGGTTTCCCGCTCGATGCGGTGCTCATAGCCTGCTCGGAGATGCCCGGCGCGCACCACGGAATAAAACAAGTCACGCTGCCAATCCGCCGGAGTGGCATACAGATTGGTCAGGAAGACGGTTTCCTGGGACGGTGTGGACATGGCCGGATAATACATCCTCACCCCACAACCTGTCGAGTCTCGATTTGTGACACATGCAGTTCGATTGTGTGGCTGCGCAGGGGCATCCGACTTGGTTCACAGCCTTGGCAGCCCCGTTGGCCGCTTTTCTCATCAAGTTTTCCCTTGCCGAACCAAGGCACCTGTGGAAATCTCTGCGCCCCTCGTCCCAGGCAGCGAGGAAACTTCTATCTTTTCAAGGCTATGGCATACGCAATCATCAAAACAGGCGGCAAACAGTACAAAGTCTCCGTGGGCGACAAGCTCGACGTGGAGAAGCTCGAATCCGCCGAAGGCGAAACGGCCACCTTCGACCAAGTGCTCGTCGCTGGTGAAGGCAGCAGCATCAAGGTGGGTGCCCCCATCGTCGCCGGAGCCAGCGTTTCCGCCAAGGTGCTCAAGCAGCACAAGGCCGACAAGGTTACCACCTTCAAGTTCCGCAAGCGCAAGGGCTTCCACAAGACCCGTGGTCACCGACAACCGCTGACCCTCGTGCAGATCACCGCCATCAACGCCTAATCCCCTCACTCCTCCCCTCTTATGGCCCATAAAAAAGGACAAGGTTCCGTCAAAAACGGTCGCGACAGCCAAAGCAAGCGTCTTGGCGTCAAGAAATTCGGTGGCGAAGCCGTCATCGCAGGAAACATCATCCTCCGCCAGCGTGGCACGAAGTGGATTCCCGGTCTCAATGTCGGCATCGGTCGCGACCACACCATCTTCGCCCTCGTGGACGGCAATGTCCGCTTCGATAAGGATGGCCGCCGCGTGAACATCCAACCAGCAGCCGCTCTTCAGGCTTAATCTGAAGCACAGCTAACTTTCGAAGGGCGCGGATCAACCCCGCGCCCTTTTTTCATGCCCTGATTTTCTATTTCCTACTTTACACATCGAGAATCAGGTGAATAAATCGCCCTCCCACCATGAATCCCGACCAAATCGCCGCCCTCAATGACGAAGCCAGAGGCAAATCGCCCCAGGAGATCATTCAGATCGCCCTCGCACATGCCGACGGCCAGGCTGTCGTCACCACGAACTTCCGTCCGTATGAGGCCGTGATTCTCCACCTCGCCACGGAGCAGGAGGCGGGCATTCCCATCTTGTGGGTCGATCACGGCACCAATCTCCCTGAAACTTACCGCTTCGCCGAAAAGAGCCGTGCACGCCTTAACCTCAACTTGAAGCCCTACCTACCGCTCATGACCGCCGCCCACTGGCTGGCCCTCAATGGCGGTCAGGTCCCGATGCCGGACGAAGTCGAGCGCGTCGAGTCCTTCAGTCGCATCATGAAACTGGAGCCCTTCGAGCGCGGCATGCGCGAACTCGCTCCCAAGGTCTGGATCACCGCGCTCCGCAAGGAGCAGAACCCGCAGCGCGCGGCCACGCTTCAGCCCTTCATGTGGGACGCGAAGTTCAACTGCCTGAAGGTGAACCCCATCCTCGACTGGACGCCCGTCGAGATGGACGCCTACCTGCTCGAACACGATCTGCCGAACGAGCGCACCTACTACGATCCGGCCAAGGGCGACGAAAAACACGAATGCGGCCTGCATGCCAAGCTCGTCACCGACAAAGCGTAAGCGCCCATGGATTTGCCGCCCGACTTTCTGCTCTACATCGCCGCCGGCTTCGTCGCTCAATTGATCGACGGAGCGCTCGGCATGGCCTATGGCGTCAGCGCCTCGTCGCTGCTCATGGCCTTCGGTGTGCCGCCAGCGGCCACGAGCGCCACGGTGCATGCGGCGGAGTGCTTCACCACGGGCGCTTCAGCGATTTCGCATCACGCCTTTGGTAATGTGGATCGCTTTCTGTTTCGGCGGCTGCTCGTTCCTGCGGTCATTGGTGCCATCATTGGTGCTTACCTGCTATCATCCATTGGCGACGTGCTCAAACCCTGGGTTTCCGGCTACTTGATCCTCATGGGTACCGTGATCATCGCCAAAGCCTTCGTCCGCGTGCCGCCACGCAATGTGACCACACATCTCGCGCCACTCGGCTTCTTCGGCGCGCTCGTTGATGCCATGGGCGGCGGTGGTTGGGGCCCAATTGTTGCCTCCAATCTCATCGTGCGTGGCAACAACGTCCGCATCACCGTCGGCAGTGTTAACGCGGTCGAGTTTTTCGTCACACTGGCCGCCAGCATCACCTTCTTCCTCACCATCGGCCTCACGCATTGGAGCATCATCCTTGGTCTCGCACTCGGTGGCATGATCGCCGCGCCGTTCGGCGCCTGGGCCGCCAAACACATTCCGCACAAGCCGTTCATGATTCTCGTCGGCGTTCTCGTCGTCGCACTCAGCACGCGCAACCTCCTCAAATTCCTCGCCATCATCTGATTCATCATGTCAGCCATCACGCATCTCCAATTCCTCGAATCCGAGGCCATCTACATCCTGCGCGAAACCGCCGCGCAGTTCCAAAAGCCCGCGCTGCTCTTCTCCGGCGGTAAAGACAGCATCGTCATGGCCTGGCTGGCTCGCAAAGCCTTCTATCCGTCGAAGCTGCCCTTCCCGCTGCTGCACGTCGATACCGGCCACAATTTCCCCGAGGCCATGGAATACCGCGATTGGTTCGTGCAGGAAATCGGCGCGACTTTGACCGTCGGCCTCGTTCAGAAGTCCATCGACGACGGTCGCGTGCAGGAAGAAAAAGGCCACAACGCCAGCCGCAACAAGCTGCAAACCGTCACCTTGCTCGACACCATCGAGGAGCATCAATACGACGCCTGCCTCGGGGGTGGTCGTCGCGATGAAGAAAAAGCCCGCGCCAAGGAGCGCTTCTTCAGCCACCGAGATGAGTTCGGCCAGTGGGACCCGAAGAACCAGCGCCCCGAGCTTTGGAACATCTTCAACGGCCGCAAACACTTCGGTGAGCACTTCCGCGTCTTCCCTCTCAGCAACTGGACCGAGATGGACATCTGGCAATACATCCGCCAGGAAAACATCCCGCTTCCAAGCCTCTACTTCAGCCATCAGCGCAAAATCATCGAGCGCCACGGTCAGCTTCTCGACGCCAGCACCGGCATCATCCCGCTGCTCGATGAGGAGAAGCCCAAGGTGAAGGAAATGACCATCCGCTTCCGCACCGTCGGCGACGCCACCTGCACCGGTGCCGTCGAATCCACCGCCAGCACCATCGACGAAATCGTCGCCGAAGTCGCCGCCGCCCGCCAGACCGAACGCGGCACCCGCGCCGACGACAAACGCAGCGAAACGGCCATGGAGGACCGCAAGAAGGAAGGATACTTCTGATTTCAGCGAGAACCGCAGCACTCAACTTCAAAACACTTCCCACAGATCATGGACGTTCTCGTCAATCCCACCGAATCCTCCCTTCTTCGCTTCACGACAGCCGGTTCTGTCGATGATGGCAAAAGCACGCTCATCGGCCGACTGCTGTATGACTCGAAGTCCATCTTCGAAGACCAGCTTCTTGCCGTCGAAGAGTCTTCCAAGCGTCGCGGCGATGCGCATGTGAACCTCGCGCTGCTCACCGATGGCCTGCGCGCCGAGCGCGAGCAAGGCATCACGATTGACGTGGCCTATCGCTACTTCGCCACGCCGAAGCGGAAGTTTATCATCGCCGACACGCCGGGGCACATTCAATACACGCGCAACATGGTCACAGGCGCGTCCACGGCAGACTTGGCGATCATTCTCATCGACGCACGCCTCGGCGTGATCGAGCAGACGATGCGTCACACCTATCTCGCGTCTCTGCTGCGCATCGGGCACATCGTTCTCGCCGTGAACAAGATGGACCTCGTTAATTTCGATCAGGCCGTTTATGACAAGATCGTCGGCGACTTCCAAGCCTTCGCCAAAGGCCTCGACAATCTCCCGCAGGTCACGCCGATCCCGATGAGCGCCCTCAATGGCGACAACGTGGTCGATAAATCCGACAGCACGCCATGGTACACCGGCCCATCGCTACTCCAGCATCTCGAAACCGTCCAAGTCCACAGCGAAACCGCCGCCGATGAAGCGCGCTTCGCGGTGCAGTGGGTGATTCGCCCCATTTCCGACCGCACGGATGCCAAACTCGGCAATCTGCACGACTACCGCGGCTTCGCCGGCCGCATGGCCAGCGGCACCTTCCGTGTGGGCGATGAAGTGCTCGTGTATCCGTCGGCGATGAAGTCGAAGATCACCGGCATCCACACTTATGAAGGCCCGCAGCCCGAAACCACGCCGCAGCTCAGCTACAGCATCACCGTGGCTGATGAAATCGACACCAGCCGCGGCGGCATGATCGTCAAGGCCAATGAGCCTGCTCAAACGAGTCAGGAATTCGACGCCATGATCTGCTGGTTCGCCGACAAGAAGATCCTCAAGCCACGTGGGCGCTTCCATCTGCGCCACACCACCAACGACGTGCGTGCCATCGTCACCGACGTGCTCTACAAGGTGAACATCAGCACGCTCGAAAAAACCACCGAGAGCAAGGAATTCCATCTCAACGACATCGGCTGCATCCGCATCCGCTGCGCGTCCCCGATCTTCTTCGACC